>JBKOYG010000044.1:0-25568 GCA_046725285.1 Verrucomicrobiota bacterium | reverse complement strand
CATCGATAAACCAAAACCTATGGCAGATCACGGTGGCAAAGACATCCTCTCGAGCGATGTCGAAATCAAAGGCTCGATCAAGTTCCAAAAGGAACTTCTCATCGACGGGAAGGTCGAAGGAGAAATCAATTCCGACGGCGTGTTGACGATTGGTGAAAACGCTGATATTCGCGGCGAGATAAAAACCAAGTCGATCACCGTCTATGGCAAAGTCCACGGCAACATTACGGTTGCCGAGCGTTGCGAGCTAAAATCAAAATGCACATTGCAGGGAGATTTAAAGGCAGCGCGCCTTGTCATTGAGGAGGGAGCAACTTTTATCGGCAAATCCGAAGTCACCAGCGGAACCATTCCCGCGAAGGCGGCCCCGGCTCGGCCGGAAGTTGTGCGATCCAGCGAGCCGATCAAGGCAGCGTTCGGAGGGCGCGGATAAAAGGGAATCCAGGGGTTAGCGTCCGGTGGCCAGTCCGTCGCCTGCAAAAGTCAGTTTGGAATGTCCACACTGTGGCTTCAAGCAGATGGAGTATGCGGCGGCGAAGAGCTCGATTTGTCGCCAGTGCGGCCGCTATTTTTCTCCGTTTGCGCCAAAACCCGGCCTGAAACTGCGGGTTCGCGAAGAAGCGCCTGCTGCGCCAGCCACCTCCTCTATCCTCGGCAGATTTGAGGATTTTTGGAAACGGCAGCACAGCTCTGTTATCGAGTGCTTTGATTGCAAAAAGAAACAGCAGGTCTGTGGCGCTGCTACTTCGACAATCTGCCCGGCGTGCAGTGCGCACATTGATCTGCGCGACTACAAAATCACCAGCGGTTTCAGCCGCACGATTCGAACGCGCGGGAATGTGCATCTGACCGGTAAAGGCGATCTGGGCAGCAGCAGCGTGGTTTGTCGGTCCGCCTTAATTGAAGGGAGACTGCGCGGCAATCTCCATTGCGACGATACCGCCACGATTAACTTCGCAGGTAAGATTCCCGGCCGCATCACCGCACGGCGTATCATCGTCGAGCGCAAAGCCGATATTCATTGCTTTCGACGGGTTCAGGCGGAAAACATTGAAATAAGGGGAAAGATGTCGGGAGAGATCATCGCTCAAACAGTGGCGATCGAGAAAAAAGGCGCACTGGAAGGCGATGTCACCGCAAGAGCAATCACCGTTGAAAAAGGCGGCATGTTTTCCGGTCAGCTGGTCATCGGCCGGGCCGATCTTACACAGGGAGAATTATTGCAGGAACAGAAACCGGACGTCGCAAGCGTTCCAGAGAGCGATTTTTCGGCGGTCGCCCCGCGGCCTTTACCCGCGACTTAACAGCAATCTTCTCTATGCAAAGACTGCATCCACGCAGTCCGTATGAGAAACTTGGCGGCTACGTACATCTGGCTCGTTTAATCGACAAAGCGAGGCTTCATCGCAAAGGCCTGCTCAACGGTTACAACTATAAAACCATAGGGTTCGACAAGCATTTACTGGCGTTTCTAAAAATTGACGGCGACGCCTTTGAAGAAATCGCCAACAGGCTGGACGAGGATGACGCAATTCTAAAGTGGGTGCAGACAAATGGTGCGCGGCATTCTCCCCAAGCAATCGAACAATGGAACCAGGCGATGATCTCACGGCATCCCGACACGGCCGCAAAAAAGGCGCGTTTCCTCCACTTTCTGAAGAAGGCCGGTGGCGACGGGCGCAAGGATATTCGGACTTATTTCGATCTGATCGAGTTTGACGAAGGCCGGCTGAAATGACGCTTTACGCTTTGACTTTTCCAAGGATCTGGTCCGCGTTCTCCAGAGTTTCTTTGCTTCCGATATCGAGCCATTTCCCCTTGATTTGGTACGTCTTCACCGGCTTGCGTGTGTAGAGCCACTGCACAAAACGGCCCGGCTGATCGGAGTTATTGCCAGCTGCAAGATAGGTGGACAAGAGTGAGAGAACCGCAGGGGAGTAATAGTAAAGCGCAATCGCGGCAAGGGTTCCCCGCGGCTGCTGCGGTTTCTCTTCCAGGTGAATGATAATTCGATCGTCGTTGATTAAAACGTTGCCGTACTTTTTGATCGCTTCGCGATCGCCAACGTCATAGACCCCAACCGTTGCTTCGCTTCCTTTGGCGCAAGCCACAAATCCCTCAAGCGATTCAGTGAATAAGTTGTCGCCTGCGACAATCAGCAGGCTGCTTTGGGTCAGGTCCTCGCGCATGACAACAAAATTGATATCCCCAATTGCGCCCAGCTTATCGCCATCGCTCTTAGAGCCGTCATTGACAATTTTGAATTTGAATTGCGGATGTCGATCCTGATAGCGCTCGCTCCAAGCTTGAAAGTCCGCCGCGAATTTGTCATTTGTCACCACATAAATCGTTTCCAGATCGGGAACACCTTGAAGGTTGTCCACTACCCATTCGATAATCGGCTTACCACCGACGACGAGCAACGGCTTCGCCTTGTTGAGTGTCAGTGGATAAAGGCGTGTTGCATACCCTGCCGCGAGAATTAGTGCGTTCATAAGACCAAGAAAGCGGAGCTGCGCTCGCTTCTTATTACTTCGATTTCGCAACGGCTCCACTCAGAATTGCATTTTGAAGACGCTGCTGGATCGCCCTGATGCGATGCGGATCGCTAATCTTTGCACGTGTGGAACGGTCCACCACATATAATGTATCGATGGCTGCGCCGGCCTGCGTGTTGATGCGAGAGAGCGGGATCAGAAGATTCTCGCGGTCAAGGCAAGTTAGGACATCATAAAGCAAGCCGAGCCGGTCCGGTGCCTGAATCTCAATAAGCGCATAAACCGGATGCGTTTTGTTATCGATCGCGATTCGCGTTGGAAATTCAATTCCTGTAGTAAGACGTTGGCTTTGGCGCTTGGCTCTTTCGATCAACGGAAGGAAATCAAAGCTCTCATCTTCGAGCGCCCTGTGTAAAGTTTGCTCTACCAGCGCGAAGTCGCGCTGGTGAGAGACGGGGCGTGCTTTCGTGTCGCACACCCGAAAAACGCCAAGCACAACGTTGTCGCCGCGGGGAAAAATATCAGCGCTCAAGATATTCAGTGGCACAACCGAAAATGAACCGGCCACTTTAGCCAATAACCGTTCACGCTCCCAAGTGCAAAAGGTGACAACGCTGTGCCCCTGGTCTGGAAGAGCCTTCCATTGGATTGCCGGAGCCACCGGAGAGTCTCCTCCGCTGGAGACATTCTCCAGAAACCTCCGGAACAGTTTCAGGTGCTCGATAATCTCGGGGACGTCGCTGGCGCGAAAATAATTGTCAGGCATGAACTCAAAGTGAGCTTCAATCTCTCCTGCAAAATCTGGGGAGAGATTTGCAGTTACCGAAGCCTGCAAGCTCTCGCGCTCGACCTTTGTTTGTTCGTAGTAGGACTTTTGGTCCGCCAGGCAGCGAGAGGTCTCGTGAAATAATTCCCATACCAGAGATTCTTTCCAATCCGACCACCCCTCCGCGCTCGTACCCTGGCCGTCCGCCAGGGTAAGCAGCATCAAGGCGTTTAGGTTTTTCTGATGCTTCACAATGTGAGCGAAGTCTGTCACCGTGGCTGGATCATCGAGATTTCTTTGCTGCGCAATTTTGGAAAGGGTGAGGTGATGATCGACCAGCAGGATAAGCGACTTTCGCTGCTCGGACGACAACTGCAGACGCGCCGCGACACGCTGTGCGAAAAGCGCGCTCGCTTCAGAGTGTGGTCTCGCGCCAACCGCTTTACCGCTATCGTGTAAAAGGAGCGCGAGATAGAGAACAAATGGATCCTCTAGTTGCTCAAAAATTTTGCGATAAGCGATCAGTTTCGGGTCATTCGTCTGCGCCAGGGCATCAAGTTTATCGATACATACCAATGTATGTTCGTCTGCCGTGTAACGATGCAGAAACTCATGCTGCACCAGACATGTAAGTTGCCCGAATTCGGGAATGTAGCGTCCAAGAAAATCGACACGATGCATCATTCGGAGAATGCGACCTACTCTCCCTTTTTGTGATAGAATCTCTTTGAAGATCGCTCGCGGTGCGCGTGCATACTGATACGTGCGGGTAACCTGGCCGAGGCTTCTGCTCAACAGATCCTCTAGCTCCGGGCTCAGGTCCAGGCCCCGTTCCTGGGCAAACTGAAACGCTCTCATCATTTGTTCGGGGTCATTGCGAAAAAGATCGCGCCGTGCTGGATGCAACTGCTTGTTGCGAACAAAGAAAAAATCTCCCACAGGGGTTTTGTCCGCTCGCATCAGCGGAAGAAAACTGAACAGAGAACGAGTCTTGCTCGTGACGTATCCGCTTACAAATTGTTCCGTAATGCGTTCCGTGACACGGAAGATGTTTCGTGTGTGCTCGTAATAGTCGCGCATGAGCGCCTCACTACGGAGCTGACCGTTGCCAGAAGAATAATCGAGCCCCTTTGCGATCTGTTCCTGTAAATTAATGTGAAGTATATCGGTCGCGCGTCCCGTCGCGTAATGCAAAGCGGTGCGCAAACGCAGGAGAAAATCGTAAGCCTTTTCTATTCGGCGCTGGTCGCTTTCACTCAGCCAGTCTTTGCCCACAAGCTGGTTCGTGCTCAGCGAGCCTTCTTTGAAATAGGTCATCCAAAGAAGATTTTGATAATCGCGCAGCCCGCCGCATCCACTCTTCAGGTTAGGCTCCTGCAGATAGACGCTGTCCCCAAATTTCTTATGCCGGGCGACTTGATCCCGCATACGCAGTTCCACATATTCTCGTTCATATCCGTTGACGCATCTCGAACGAAATTGCCTTCGAAATTCCCGTGCCAGCTCGGCATCGCCCGCGAGAAACCGCGATTCCAGCATGGCAGTCTTTGTGCGCATGTCCCGATTGGCCTGAGCGACCGCTTCTTTGATGGAGCGCGTGGAGTGTCCAACCTTGAAGCCACTGTCCCATAGAAGATAGAGAATTTGCTCCACCATCTCCTCCAGATGCGGCGAAATCTCCTTCGTCTCCTGATGATGCAAAAGCATCACGTCGATGTCACTAAACGGGTTGAGCTCGCCTCGGCCGTATCCGCCAAGGGCGATCAAGGCAAGTGGGATTTTGGCGGACTCGTTTCTGCGAGCAGCGGTTGCAGCAGCGCCGAAAACATATTGCAATAAAACGTCAACTAGCTCAGCGCGCCTGGCACAAATTTCGCGGCCGCCCGCTCCTGCCTGGTGCTTCAGGCGCAACCGATGCTCCTCGACCTTGAGAAACTTCTTGTAAAGCGGGAGAACTTCGGTTGGACGTCTGGTACCCGTGGCCGCCAGGCGGCTTGCGGCGTGCGCCAAAACCTGTTCCAGATGACGGGACGTTCTCATCGTGAATTCGGGTTGCTGCTCAATCTAAAATCGGAAACTCAAAATCCAAAATCCATCTCAGAAAAAGAAGGAACGGTCGGCCTGTGACGTCCCGTCTTCATCCTGGTGGCAGGACTCTATGCCCTGTCGAGGTTCAGTATTTCAGGAATGAAATGACTGGGGTCGACTCAAGTTGCTTGCGGCCATGAAGGAATTCCAACTCAATCAGAAACTGTGCTTCGAGGAGGTCTCCCCCGGCTTTGCGAATGAGGACAGCCGCAGCAGCAGAAGTCCCGCCTGTCGCCAGCAAATCGTCTACCAGCACAATTTGTTCGCCTGCGCTAATCGCGTCGATGTGCATCTCCATTTCTGCTTCGCCATACTCGAGCGAGTAACTGGCGATGTCAGTTTTGAAAGGGAGCTTGCCACGCTTTCGGATCGGAACGAAACCGACCCCAAGTTCATAGGCGACCGCCGATCCAAAAAGAAATCCGCGCGCGTCGATCCCGACGATTTTGTCAATCTTTCTCCCGCGGCAGCGCTCCAAAAATAAATCGATTGATGCGCGAAATAGCGCCGGATCGCTCAGAATCGGCGTGATGTCTTTGAAAACGATTCCCTTTTTCGGAAAATCGAGAACGTCGCGCACACTCGCGCGCAATTTCTCGATAACGTCGGAAGTCATCGGCGCGACGCTAGCGGTCTGCGGACAAACGTCAATGGCTATAGGCTAATGAGTTATTGTTCGCGCAGATGCAATTCTTCGGTCTTACCATTTGTAACCAGCCAATGTTTGTCGTGTAGAACGTAATGAACTCGTGTTTCGTCCAGCGAAACACAAATGGAACCGGCGCGAGAATCTTCCCCGAGAATTTCGAGCGAGCGCAACGACTTTTCGTAAATCGGGAGGCGCTCTTTTGGCTCATAAAGCATCTCAATCTCGCCGTCCGAGTCACGCGTAACCTTAGGTCTGGGGAGCCGGGCAAACCATCCATCGCCGGAGCCACCCATTCGTGACAGTTGAACGTACACGGTGTCGCGATTGACGCCAATATCGGCTACGCCGATTTCAGCAGGCGTCGTATTCTGCGTCTCGAGTGTCGCAAGCGGAGCAGAGCGGTAAGCTGCGATCGAAAAGTCATCCTGTTCGTCAATCTTATCCGTTCGGATCTCGCCGCACCACAAATCACCGTATGTCGCGAAGAACAATTCACCATTGGCAGCAAACACCAGGCATGAAGGATAAGGATGGCGTCGCATGCGCACAGGGATCCATTCTGCGGAATCGCTGAACGTGAAGATCGGATGTTCCCGGTCATCCGTTGTTACAAAAACACGCTGCATCTTCGGATCGTACGCAATTCGCCAGAAGCTGACTCCAGTCGAGGCATCGTGTATTTTGGTCAGCCGCCCGGATTCGGGTTCAAAGGACCATACGGCTTTCGCTGTCGTACAAAAGAAGCGGTTTTTGTTCGTACAGGTGATTCCACGAAGCCCGTCGGAACTGTCAAGCTGCGTCAACAGAATTTTCCGCGTCGTCTTCTTGTTCAGATCGATTTCCTCTACGGCTGGTTTTGAGTCAACGTCGCTGATTACGTAAACTCGTTCGGCGTCGCTTGAGAAGACTGCATCGCCAGCGAAGCAGTCCGAAACACTGCCTAGGAAAACCAGAACGGCGGTTACGAGGCCATGTAGTTTGTGGCGCGCCATGGACATAGAATTGACCGCCATACTGGCGGAATACAAGCTGCTTTGCCATGAGCGCAAGCGACTCTACAATAGGCTTTGGTGGATCGAAATCTTCTCATCCTTTCAACTATCTGTTTTCTCGCCGCGGTTGTGCACAGCGGTATTGAGTTACGAGCCGGAGTGTTTCGCCCGATGCGGTTCAACTTTTTTGCGATCGGCTTGGGCTTTATTTTTCAAACGGCGTTTTTGTCAATCCGCGGTCATGTGCTGGGACGCTGTCCGCTCACGAACTTGTTCGAGGTGTTTATCTTTCTCGCCTGGTCGATAGCGCTGATCTACATGCTGGTCGGTCCTGCTTATCGCCTGTCGCTGATGGGCGCATTCACCGCGCCGCTGGTGGTCCTGCTCCAGGGTTTCGCTCTGATCGCGCCAATTGATGTACGCCATCCAGTGAAGTTGCCTGCAAATTCATGGCTTGAGTTTCACGCTTCGGTTTCACTCGTGGCCTATGGCGCATTTGCACTCGCCTGTATCGCTGGCGTGATGTATCTGGTGCAGGAACGCCAACTCAAGACGCACCAATTGCATTCGATTTTTTATCATCTCCCGCCACTGGCGGATCTTTTTGCCGTCATCACGCGCTTGCTTTGGTGGGGCTTTGTACTTTACACACTCGGCCTTGTCAGCGGTTTTTTCGTTGGGCACCCGTTGCCCTACATCCAAGTGGCATGTGCCATCGGCGTCTGGGTGCTCTATGCCGTAATTTTGCAAGGGCGGCACCTTCAACGCCTCGCGCCCAAACATGTGGCTGCTTTGAGCATTATCGGCTTTAGCGCAGCGTTGACGCTTCTGTGGGGAATCACGTTTGCCACGCAAACGACTTCGCCGCCATGAATCTTTTCTGCGTCGGGTTGAGTCATCACACTGCGAATGTGGAGACACGCGAGCGCTTCGCGGGTCACGTCCAGAGCGAATGTATTTTGCGGAATGCCGGTTGCGCGGAAGCGTTATTGCTGACGACCTGCAACCGCGTCGAAGTTTACGGGGCATCAGAGAGGCGTGTGTCGACGGATGAGATTGCGCTCTGCCTGGCGCGAGAATCTGAAAGGGACCCCCATCATTATGCACCCGCGTTCTACCGCTACGAAGGCGAAAAGTGCGTGCAGCATCTTTTCCGAGTGGCGTCCGGGCTCGACTCGATGGTCGTAGGCGAGAGCGAGATTCTCGGCCAAGCGAAAAAAGCGTACGAGTCGGCGAGAAAATCAGGAGCGGTCGGTCCCTATCTGCATCGATTGTTTCAGCGAGCCTTTCGTGTGGCGAAACAAGTCCGCACGCACACAGAAATCACCCGCGGTTCGGTGTCGGTGGGCTCTGTCGCGGTTGATCTTGCCCAAAGAATTTTCGGTCAACTGGACCATTGCAAAGTCCTGGTTCTGGGTGCGGGTGAAGCGAGCGAGCGCACGGCGCGTGCCCTGATCTCCCGGGGTGTGAGCGATCTCCGCGTGAGCAATCGTTCAAATGATCGCGCCCGGGAACTAGCAGAACGAGTAGGCGGTCAGGCCGTCCCGTTCGACGAGTGGCCACAGCAATGCCGCGAGATCGATATTCTGATTACATCCACTTCTTCGGAAGTTCCGTTGCTGACTCCGGCGAATCTGGCGTCCATGCTGTCCGATCGCATTGAGCGTCCGCTCTTCGTCATCGATATCGCCGTGCCACGCGATGTCGATCCCGCCGTGAACGAAATGGAGGGTGTGTATCTTTACGATATCGACTCGTTACGCTCTGTGGCTGAGCAATCGCTTGCGATGCGCCGGCAGCAAATAGCCTCCGCCGAAGCAATCATTGCCGAACACGTCACGGATTTGCTGGCGAAAATTTCTCACGAACTGAATCGCACTTCGCGAATCGCCGGACATCCACCGGTCGCTGACAGTCCGCTTCGGCCATCACAGCTATAGCGAAGCTAGCAGCTTCCCCTAGAAACTGTCGCGGACTACATTCCTGCGATGGAACGGAAGATCATCCTGGGCACGCGCGGCAGCGAGCTAGCACGTGCGCAAGCCCGGCTGGTTGAAAAGGCGATTCAAACGGCGCGCCCGGACACAGGAATCGAGACGAGAATCATTGCGACACAAGGCGACAAAGCCAGGGTTCTCGAGGACCAGGCTGGTCGCAAAGGATTGTTCACTGCAGAAATTGAGCGGGCGCTTCTCGCCAGAGACGTCGATGTTGCGATCCATAGCGCGAAAGATCTGCCGAGCGAAACGGACAAGGGCGCAGAGATTGCCGCGGTTCTTCCACGTGCGCCGATGGATGACGTCCTGGTTTCAAAACATCCGGGTGGTTTCACTTCGCTACCGCAGTGCGCCACTATCGCCACGGGCAGCGTGCGAAGGAAACGCCAGCTGCTTTGGAAGCGCGCAGATCTCAAGATTATCGATCTTCGCGGGAATGTCCCGACCCGGCTGCGCAAATTGGCCGACAACAATTGGGACGCAATCGTGCTGGCTCGCGCGGGACTTGCACGCCTCGGCCTGTCGCCAAGCGATCACAAAATGAGCTTCGAGAGCACGCAATTTTTCGTTGAAGCTCTGTCACACGAAATTTTTTTGCCTGCAGGTGGTCAGGGAATCATTGCGCTTCAAGTTCGCGCCAACGATCAACGCATGAAGGTGATCGTTGACCTTGTGAATGATCGCAAGACGTTGCTTTGTTTGCGGGCGGAACGAGAGTTTCTGCGTTTGTTGCAGGGGGACTGCGATTGTCCGGTGGGCGTACTGGCGACGATCGACAAAGACAAAATGAAACTGAGGGCGCAATTGTTTACTGATCAGTCAACAGCACCATGGGAAGCTGAAGTAGAAGGCACTTGCGATGAGGGTGAACATCTAGCGGCGCACCTGTTGAATCGATTGCAGGCACCAGCCTCCGCGCAAGGCTACGGCTTGGCGGGTGAGCATGAGTAAGAGTGGAAAGGTTTATTTGGTCGGTGCCGGGCCGGGCGACCCCGGTCTGGTTACATTGCGCGCCAAGGAGTGCATCGAGAATGCGGACGTGATCGTTTACGATCATCTGGCGAATCCCGAGACGCTCGGCTGGGGGCAGGACGACGCGGAAATTGTTTATGTCGGCAAAACGCCTGGCGAATCGCAGATCAGCCAGCAGGAAATTAATGCGTTGCTAATCGAGAAAGCGCGCGAAGGAAAGCAGGTCGTCCGGCTAAAGGGCGGAGATCCATTCGTGTTTGGTCGAGGGGCTGAGGAGGCCCAGGCTATCGCTGATGCGGGTATTCCATTCGAAATTGTGCCTGGAATCACCTCGTCCATCGCAGGGCCGGCTTATGCAGGGATTCCCGTGACGCACCGGGCGCATAATTCACACGTGACATTCTTTACAGGACACGAAGATCCGGCGAAGGCAGAAAGCGCAATCGATTACGCCGCGCTGGCAAAACTCGGCGGAACCCAGGTGATGCTGATGGGCGTGGAGCGCCTCGGATCGATCACGAGTGAAATGATGAAGCACGGTGTGCGGGGCGATTTACCAGTGGCGTTGGTTCGCCGGGCGACCACCGGCCAGCAGGAAACGCTCATCGGTACACTTGCAGATATTGCCCAAAAGGCCGTCGCGAATGGCTTCGCGGCCCCTGCAGTCGCAGTATTTGGAGAAGTCGTCACATTGCGAGACAAGCTCAATTGGTACGAAAAGCGGCCGCTCCTTGGGAAAAGAATTGTGGTTACGCGAACAAGAAAACAAGCCAGCGTGTTGAGCAGTAAACTACGCGCCTTGGGGGCCCATGTTATCGAACTGCCCACGATTCGCATCGAGCCGCCGAGCGATTTGCGCGAATTCGCAGAGCTTGTGCAGGACGCACACATTTACGACTGGATCGTGTTTACCAGCACAAACGGGGTCGAAGCTTTTTTTAATATTTTCTTCAAACTATATGATGACTCGCGCGAAATCGGCGGTGCACGAATTGCCGCCATCGGTCCAGCGACAGCGCAACGGGTAAAAGACTTTCATCTGCACGTCGACCTTCAGCCGCAAGAATTCGTGGCTGAGGACGTCGCGCGAGAGTTCAAAAAGCAGGGAAGCATCGAAAACTTGAAGATTCTCCTGGTGCGCGCAGAAAAGGCGCGGGACGTGCTTCCGAAAGAGCTCTCCGCTCTGGGAGCGATTGTGGACGAAGCATTCGCGTATCGGACCGTGCCAGAGACACGGGACACAAGCGGCGCGCGCCGGCAACTGGCCAGGGAGGGGGCCGATTTAATCACGTTCACTAGTTCTTCAACCGTGGAAAATTTTCTCGTGCTTGCGCTACCATGGCCGAAAGGGATGCGAGTTGCCAGCATTGGTCCAATCACGTCGCAGACTGCGCGCAACAATGGTTTAAAGGTCGATGTCGAAGCAAAGCGACACGACATTGACGGCTTGGTAGAAGCAATCGGCGACTTCTTTGCCGGGAAGAATGCCGAGAAGAGCTAAAAGGTTAAAAAAGCTTAATCGCCACGACGAATATCTTCGTCGGGTTACCCTTTTAACTTCGTAACATTTTAACTTCTTTACTCTGTGGCGCTTAGGGATTGAATCGGAACTTGGTTCGACCGCGTTTGGCGTTGGCCTTCGCTTTGCGCCGGTGCTTTTGCGAAGGGGTCTCGAAGGCGCGCAAACGGCGGACCTCCTCGAGAATGCCCTCGGCATCCAGCTTGTTCTTCAGCCGCTTCAAAGCGCGATCCACGGGTTCACCTTTGCGAACGATCACTTCTGGCATCAATAATCACTCCTGACTTTCGAGATAGACTCCCAATCGGCGAGCCGGAGCCTACTCGGGCCGGGCGCCTCCGTCAAATCTGCCCGAAAAAGCGGGTTCGGGGATCGCTCTTGACGCCGGAGCAAGCAATGGGCGCGAGGGCCGGGCTTCAAAATGGCTCAGCGTTGAGCGAGAGGATTGGCCGTTGCCGCTTTTTCGGTTATTTCGCGCCGCAGAGCCGTCGCGCCGCCGCGGGCGCGCGTCCACCACAGCACAATCGGTGAGGCGATAAAGATAGAGGAGTAAGTACCGACGATCACGCCAATAATGATGGCAAGCGAGAAATCACGCAGCACCGCGCCGCCAAAGAAAAACAGGCAAAGAATCGGGATAAGCGTCACGGTGCTTGTAAGGATGGTTCGGCTCAATGTCTGGTTGATGCTCGAGTTCATGATTTCGTCAATGGTCCCACGCCTCCCGCTCGCCAGGCCTTCCCGAATCCGGTCGTAAACGACGATCGTATCGTTAATGGAATAGCCGGCGATGGTCAGCACAGCGCCAATCATTGTGAGAGTAAGTTCGCGGCCAAGAAGCGAGAACATGCCGACCGTCATGAGCACGTCGTGCAACAACGCGACAATCGCCCCGACTGCAAACGCGAGCTCAAACCGAAACGTCACAAAAATCAAGATACCCAGGATGCCCAGGCCGAGCGCGACTAAGGAATTTTTCGCCAGTTCACCGCCTACGAGCGCGCCGACGCGTTCCGAGCCTTCCACCCTAAAACCAGAGCTTGGCAGCGTCTGCAGGACTTGCTTTTCCACTTTGTCACTGGTGTTCAATGGGGTGCGGATGGTGATGTAGCTCCTGCCGACTTGGGTGGATTCCTGAATTGAAGCGTCAGCAAGTCCGATTGGCCTAAGCGCACCGCGCACCTGGCCGATATCGATCTTGCCAGGTGCGCTCAACGTGATGAGGTCGCCGCCGCGAAAATCGACGCCAAAGTTGCGTTCGCCGCGCTGGTAAAAGGCGAAGGCGCAAGCAAGGAGCAGGGCGAGTGAACACATGCACGCAATGAAGCCTTTGCCGAGGAAATTGATGTTTTGCGCCGAGATCAAATGCAGCATCGAGATGCGTTTCAGTCGTCCAGTATCGACAAGCCAGCCGAGGCAATTCCGCCCGACGATGAGGGCCGTGAACAATGAAGCCAAAATGCCGAGCGTAAGCGCGATGGCGAACCCTTTCACCGGGCCGCTCGCCTTCCAAAAGAGAATGGCCGCGGTGATCAATGTGGTCACGTTGGCGTCGAAAATAGAGCTGAAAGCTTTCTCGTAAGCCGTGTTCAGGGCGACCTTGAGCGATTTCCCGAGCGCCATTTCTTCGCGCAATCGCTCGTAAATGAGCACATTTGCGTCAACCGAAAGACCAATCGTCAGGATAATACCCGCGATACCGGGCAGCGTGAGGACGAAATGGAACATCGTCAGCGCGCCGACGAGCAAAATGAGATTGATGATCAAGGCGAGATTCGCGATGAGACCGGGAATTTTGTAGTAGACGGCAACGCAAACAAGCGTGATGGCCAGTCCTACCAAACCGGCGAGAATGCTCGCGCGAATCGAGTCCAGTCCGAGAGTGGGCGAAACGCTGCGCTCTTCCTCGATGCTCACAGGGGTTTGCAACGGGTTCTCAAGCACGCTGGCCAGGCCACGCGCTTCTTCCTCAGTGAATCTTCCCGTGATCTGTGCGTCGCCGCCATAAATGGCGTCTTGAATCACAGGCGCAGATTGGATCACGCCATCCAGCACGATCGCAAAGCGATGATGGATGTGCGCGGCCGTTATGTCGCCGAACTTTTTGGCTCCCTCGCTGTCGAACCGCAAATGAACTACCCAACCGTCTCGTTCATAAGAAGCGCCTGCGCTCGAAACGCGCTCGCCGGATAAATCGGCTTTCTTTTTGACGAGCAACCGTTCTTCCCTGGTTTTTTCTTTGGCGCCCGCAACGGCCTCACCGTACTCATTGGTCATCGGTGCCCCCTCCGGACTGAGTTTGTAAGTTTCGATCCGGTAATCTGGCGGAATGACCTGTTTTCCTTCGTCGATCTCCCGCAATCGTTCACCGTTATCTGGATAAACCAAACGGAACTCGAGCTTCGCCACCCGCGAGAGTTGATCGCGCGCCTCCTGAATCTTGGCGGTGTCGAGACCTGGGATTTGCACCAGGATGCGATCGTTCGCGACGGGACTGATTATCGGTTCGCTGACTCCGAAAGTGTCAATGCGCTTGCGAATGACCTCGACTGCCTGGTCAAGCATGCCTTTGGTGACTTCTTTGTCGCCACCTTTCAGCCGAATGAGGAACGATGTGCCACCTTGAATGTCGAGGCCTAGCGCGATCTTTTTTTGTGGCGGCCAGATAGTGACAATGCTGGAGACAACCAGCAACAGCATGAGCGTCATGGCCAGCAGGCGTTTCCGCAGCCCTTGGTCGGTGGCGAAATACCAGCCGAAGAGGACGAGCATGGCGAGTCCGGCAAGAAATGTAAGCGCAGGGGTCATTCCGGTTAACGATTTAACAACGTAACAAATTAACTCTCTTTCAGCACCGTCGTAATGGCTGATTTCTCCATCTCGATCTTCACGTTATCGGCCACTTTCACGAGAACCGTGTTCTCCTTCACATTCGAGATTAAGCCGTGAATGCCGGCGTTGGTCACCACCCGGTCCCCGGTTTTCAAGCTCGCCATTAACTTCTGTTGCTGTTCCTGCCGCTTCTTCTGTGGTCGGATCATCACAAAGTACATGATGATGAAAATGAAAATCAGCGGTACGAAAAATGAGCCAATGCCACCACCCGGCATCTGTTGAGGAGCCGCGGTTTGCGCCTGAGCAAGAAAGATCTGCAACATATTTAGAATTGGAGAGCGCACCTTAAACGCGAAAGCGTCCCCTGCAATCGTTCTTTCGCGTCACTCGTATGATCATCAAGATCGATACGCGCCTTTGCCAAAGCTACTGCGCGACGGTCTTCGCTCTCCTCCACGACGGCGAGCGAGTACTGGAGGCAAGGGGATTCGAACCCCTGACCTGCTGATTGCGAACCAGCCGCTCTACCAACTGAGCTATGCCCCCCTTTTAGTGTTGCTGAGCGCGCAAATTAGCACGACGAAGAAATTCTGCCAGCACGCGAAAAGATCATGCTGCACGTGATCCTTAATGCTGAAAGTGTCGTTTCTTTGTCTTGAATAGCCTCTAAATAAGCTTGCGCAAAATTCGAAACGGGATCACGATCAGGCATGCGAATACAAAGCAGGTTTAGTCGCCTGTGTGGTTCGTCGGTTCGATGCGCAAGTGTCGTGCTCACGTTCGCATTTTGCGCATCGGCATTTGCTGCTGATCCGAGCAAAAACGTAGTGCTCCCGGCACAGCCACAGCGTGTCATGAAGACCGCGAAGAAAATGTGCTACACGTTCACTACAACATCCGGCATTCCTGTGCCGTGTGATAGGGTCAGCCCAATTCCGACCACCGCCAGCCCCCTGACTATCTACAGGAACGCGACCAAATAAAATAAGTTCCGGCAGACTGACTTCGCCGAAAGGGCGCACCGCGCTGCCAAGGGCCGCATCTCTCCATGCGTGTTATGAACCGGGTTGCGCAAACCGAGCACTCCCACCGCGTTCCGACGGCCAATCCAACGCAAGCTCTAATCGCTGGGATGGTAGAGAGATAACGCGAGACCTCCGATTCGGTCGCCAGCAGAATCGGGCGCATGAAGTAGACGGCGTAGAAGACTGCCAGGATAAACAGGCCGGTGAGAGCGATCGATCTGACTGACACCCAGAGCTCTCTGTATCATGCGTAAGCGGGGCACGGGATACGGCCTTCACCGCTTGTGCTCGTCGTCGGAGACATCACTGCGCTCGCGCGAATCAAGAGTACGTGACACCTAGACCCGGCGCAGTTACGAAGGCTTACTAAGAATCTGTTGAAATGGCGATGCCCGTATCGCCGGTGCGACATTGCATCTGATACGAGAAATTGCTTTGATCTCGGCGGGGTCGTGCGAAGCAAGCCAGCATGATGCGGCAACCTGCCTGAAGGAGACCGTTGGTATTTCGGACCAACTTTTGTGCTTGACATTTGGAATTGCCTTCTGGCTTGCTAGAAAAAAACCCCGATTTTACGTGGGGCGCAGCCTGTACCTTACGTAAGATCCAACCTAACCAAAAGGAGAAACCCATGAGCAGAATCGGACTTTGCAAGTTCGGATCCTTCCGCATGACCCTCGCAGCCTGCGTTGGAATCCCTCTTATTATCGCGTCAAGCGCATTTGCGCAGAATCCCCCGCCGCCGCCTCCAACGGGTGCTGCCCCAGCGCCGCCCGCTACGGAAGTCGAGCGCGTTATCGTAACGGGTTCGAACATTCCGACGGCAGAAACAGTCGGCCCAAACCCAGTTGACACCTACACCCGCGACAACATCAACAAATCAGGTGAGATTACCACCGAGCAATTTCTCCTCAGCGTCCCAATCGCCAACGCGAACATAATTCCGATTTCGAATAACGAAAACGGCTCCAACACCGCCGTGGGTGCGGCGACAATTGCGCTGCGCGGTTTCGATGCGAGAGCGACTCTCATCCTTCTGGATGGGCGACGGGTTGCAGTCTATCCGACGGGCAACAACCCCGGGTTGGTCAATGTAATGTTTGTCGATTTGAATTCGATTCCCCAGGCCGCCATTGAAAGCATCGAAATTCTGAAAGACGGCGCTTCAACGACGTATGGCGCGGATGCGGTAGCTGGCGTTGTGAACCTTAAGATGCGCCACAATTATGATGGCGCAGAAGCAAGAGTCGAGTACGGCAACACGCTCGATAAAGACTCGGGTCTATTCGACACATACGGCATCTTCGGTGTTGGCAAGGGAGATACCAACATTACCGGCGTCTTGAATTACTATCATCGCAACTCCATCGCCAACCGTGATCGCGGTTTCTCACTCGTTCCACCATTCCTGAGCTCGAACGCAAGTCCTTATAATCTTCAGCTCAGCAGCGATGTGGCAGCGGCCGCTGGTGGCAAGAATTTAAATCCCGGTGGGACTGAATTCGCATCTGCGCCGGATTTTACGAACGGATTGGCTCCGGCAAATAGGTATCTCTACGATGCCAATAATCGTGTCAGGGCCTTCAAAGGTCTGCGGCCTGGCTTCAACTTCAACCTGTTCTCGCTCTCCTTCCCGGAGTCAGAGCGGTGGGGGACGTGGTTGGCTGCTGATCACAAAGTGTTCGGCGATCAGATGGTCGTCTATGCGGACGGCTTTTACCAAAACGTCAAAACGCACAACGAACTGGCGCCTCCGGCAAGCGGCTCGTTCCAAACCAAGGGCCAGACCATACTGGCTATTCCGCCGAATTCGCCGATTGCGCCAGGCTCGGAGCCACCCAACACGCCCACGCACGCGGAGACTGGTGTCCCGGCGGACGCATTCAATCCCTTCAACCCGTTCGAGCAAATTATCTCCGGCGGCACGCGGGCGCGGCTTGCTGAATTCGGGAACCGTTTATTCGACAACGAAACTGACGCCTGGCTGAGCACAATCGGCATCAAGGGGGACAAGCTCTTTAACGGGAGCTGGGGGTATGACGCTGGGTTCCGCTACAGTCAGATTAAGAATACCCAGACTGGACAGCAAGTGTCCGCCTCGCGATTCAACCGGATCTTGAACCAGGCCGATCCGATCTTTGATCCGACATCCCCGCAATTCATCGGCACAACCGTCGCGTTTAATCCGTTTGGTGATTATCGCGTTCCAATCCCGTCTAACGAGGCCACGGTCGAGTTTGCTAGGGTGCATCCCAAGGACGAAGACACCTCAAAGTTGGCCACTTTGGATGCCACCATATACACAACCGACCTCTTCGACCTGCCGGCTGGGGGTGTGGGCTTTGCCGTCGGTGGTCAATGGCGCCGCGAATCGCTTAAAGAGAATCCGGATATGCTGAACGTCGAGGGTGATATTATCGGTAATTCGCCAGTTCCGACCGCTACGGGTGGAAGAAAGACCTATGCGTTTTACGGAGAGACTAGAATTCCGATCTTCAGCCCGACCTATCGAATTCCCGGCTTTTATTCCCTGGAGTTTACGGCTGGAGGGCGATTTGAAGAGTTCTTGAACAATGATACCAATGTGCTCGTGCCGAAGGTGGGCATGCGCTGGCAACCGTTTGACGAGCAGCTGACTCTCAGGGCAACCTGGGGCGAGGGTTTTCGCGAGCCATCACTTGAGGAATTATTTGGCTCTCCGGTCTCAACGTTGCAGGTTACTCACGATCCGCTCAAAGGTGGACTGCTCGAATCTGAAACGAACACGCTTATAACCAGCAATCCCAATCTTCAACCCGAAGATTCCCGCTCGGGCAGTGCAGGCGTTGTTTACTCGCCGAAATATGTGCCCGGTTTGAACCTCTCGGTTGACTTCTGGGATATCGAACGCACCGGAGTTGTGGCCGCTCCATTGGCTCAGCAAGTGCTGGATGGCACCGCCCCAGGCATTGTCGAGCGCGATGCTGGCGGATTCATCACCCGTATTATAATCGCAAATCAAAACTTCGGTTCTCAAGAGGCTCGCGGGTGGGACTTCGGTCTTTACTACCAGAGGCCAACGCCCTGGGGGACCTTCACTTCGCAGACTCAAGTAACCTACCTGGATGAATTCCTCTTCCCTCAATTCATCTTCGCGGAGTTCGGACCAACGTCAGGCAATCTGGCTGGCAGAACTACGGACCCTGGCCTCTCGAATGAGGGCTGGTATAAGTGGAAAGGTACTTCAAGCCTCGAGTGGACATGGAAGGGTTTCGATCTCTATGGTATCGTGCGTTTCACCGACGGATTCCACGAATTTACACCAAACCTCCACCCCCACTGGGTTCACCAGACTTGGTTCATCGACGTCCAAGCCTCCTACGATTTCACCGCGCTGCTTCCAGTTGAGGAGCAGCCGGTGCCCGGCTATTCCAAAAGTCCGAAAGAGGCCGTTCGCGGCAAGGACGGTGCGCCTCTAGAAACGGCCCCGGCTCAGACCAGCAATTACGGTCGTAGCATCCTGGATCATCTGCTGCGAGGCACGATCATTACTATTGGATGCAATGACGTTTTCGGCCAGGACCCGCCGAAGGCATTCGGCGAAGGTGGAAACGCGGTGGGTTATCCCGGCTTCACTTACGATGCTACCGGCCGGTTCGTTTATGGGCGCCTAACGAAGCGATTCTGAGCATGAAATTTTGGTTTGGTTCGCGGAGAGGTAGTGGCAACAGCCATTGCCTCTCTCGCTTTTGGCGAAAGCGTTTGTCCTCCTTGTTTCAGTGATTTGCGCGTAGCACCCACGAAGGTGTAGGTTCAACTGTGAAGACCTTGATATCTTCAGGCGTTGCAATTCTCGTCGGGACCAGCTTGTTTGCCGGAACCGTGCTGGCCGACCCCCAGGTCAAGCAAGCTCCGAAACGCAAGCAGCAGGTTGAAGAGCAGACGGTTTTCGTCACCGGTTCGCTCATCCCACAACGTATTAAATTGTGGCCCATCGGCACGACGACGGTTTCGCCCGTTCGAATCATCGACCGCCACGAAATCGACTCGACCGGACGGCGGACGACGCCGGGCGCTTTCGTCAACGAGCCTTCGGTGCGCGTAATCGGTCACTGATCTCCCGCCGCCAACGAGGTTAACGTCCAGCGCGCACGTTCAATTTAGCACTTTATCCGCCGGGACCAGATGCCTTCTCACTTACGGCGACCTTGGCTGGTGGTGCTTCGATTGGCTGCTGGCCTTTGGCTTTTAGTAATTCGTTTAGAGACGGCAGGTCCTTGGCGAGTAATTGATCGAACTCTTTTGTCACGTCGCTCAATTCTTGCGTGAGCGCATCGATATAGGCAATCTGATAGCCGCCAGGTTTTCCTTCATAACTAAGGATCGCTCCGTATAGCTGGTCGGTGTGCTCCCGCAAGCGCTCCTCACCGGTGATCGCTCCTCCTTCGGTCGTCGCCACGATTTTCTTGCGAACTGCGTCAACTTTACCGTCGAAATCGGAGATGCTGTTGCGGAGCGGATCGCTCTCGGGTAGCAGACCCTCACTCTGTCCCAACGCCTTGCGCAAAGAAAGAATCCGATCCATGAGCGTGCTTTCTTCGCCAAAGAGCGCATGGACTTTCATCGCTGCGTCGAACTGTGCCTTGCGATCCGCAGCGTTGAATTTGACCCGGCGATCGAGACCAACTGTCAACTTGGTTTCCGAAACGTTGCCGGCCTTCGTCAGGCGCACAGTATACACACCGGGCACGAGCCGCGGGCCGCGCGTCCCCGCATAGGCAACCTGCGCAGCGGGCGGCACGCGCGGCGGCTTGGCACGCATCGGCCAGGTCACTCGATTCAGGCCGGGGCGTTTGCTGGCTGGCAATTCATCGATGACATGCCCGGAAGAATCCAAAACTTCGAGCTTTAATTTTCCAAACAAATGACGCTCGCGCTGATAGTAATTGATCACGGCGGCGTCAGGTGGATTATCACCGATGAAAACCGCGTCGCCGTTGGACCATCCGCCTGAGCCTTCGATGCGCTGTTGCACGGGACGCGCTGAAACGAATGCTACCTCCTGCTTCAACAGATCTGGCGTCAACGCGCGCAACGGAGTGATATCATCAATGATCCATATCCCGCGCCCGTGCGTTGCCAGAGCCAGATCGTTATCGCGCGGTTGAATTGCCAGATCTCGAACAGCAACTGCGGGAAAATGGTTGCCTTTAAACTGCGCCCAGTTTTTTCCACCATCGATCGAGACCCAAAGTCCAAACTCCGTCCCCAGAAAGAGTAGATCTGGCTTGACCAAATCCTCCTTGATCACATGAGCGTATCCACGAACGCCTTTGGCGCCTTGGGCGCTTACAAGCGGCGTCCAAGTCTTTCCGTAATCGGTTGTTTTGAAAACATAAGGCGCCATGTCGCCAAAAGTATGTCGATCAAACGCCGCATAAGCGGTGCCGACGTTGAAGCTGCTCGCCTGGACCCAGGTGACCCATGAATTTTTTGGCAAACCGGGAATGTTGCCGACGACATTGGTCCACGTCTTTCCGCCGTCACGAGTAAGTTGAAGGTTGCCGTCGTCTGTGCCGACCCAGATCAGCGATTTGTTCTTGGGCGATTCACTGATCGAGTAAATGGTGGTGTGCATTTCCGCCGAGGAATTGTCCACCGTGACGCCACCCGATTGTTCCTGTTTCTGTTTTTCCGGATCGTTGGTTGTCAGATCGGGTGAAATGCGTTCCCACGTTTGGCCGTGATCGCGCGAGCGAAACAGAAACTGAGCGCCGATATAGATCGTTCCCTTTTCGTTGGGCGAGAGCGCGATCGGGGTATTCCAGTTGAACCTGAGCTTCTCCTTGTAATTCGGCCGTGGCTTGATGTTGCGAGCCTCGTGCGTGTTGCGATTTACTCTCCCGATCTCGCCGCCTTGATATTCAGCATAAATGTAATCGGCGTCGGCAGGATCCGGAAACATCCAGAACCCGTCCCCGTTGTACATGTTCTCCCACCGCGCGTTGGTGATACCGCCGGGGTACTGCGATTCGCCCACGAAAGAGCTATTATCCTGCAAACCGCCGTAAACGCGGTAGGGATCTTTGTCGTCCACGCTAACGTGATAGAACTGGGAGACTGGCAGGTTTTCAGCTTTCCACCATTTCGCACCACCGTTGTAGGAATACCACATCCCGCCATCGTCACCCGCGAACACGACCTGCGTATTGCTTGGATCGATCCAAACGTCGTGCACGTCGCCATGCATCCCGCCGAATCCGCCGACCACTGCGAAACTTTTGCCTCCATCCTCGCTGACAATCAGCGAGCCATCAGTCTTAAATAGACGGTTGGGATTTTTCGGATCGACGATCAAGTTCGCGAAGTAGAACGGCCGCCATACCATCCATTGGCTTTTATCTCGCTTGTCCCACGTCATCCCGCCGTCATCTGAAACGAAAAGCGCGCTATCGGGCGATTCCACAAAAGCGTAAACGCGTTTGGCGTTCGAAGGTGCGATCGCTACTGCAAGGCGTCCGTATGGTTTCTTCGGGAAACCTTTATTCGCCTCCGGCGTAATCTCCGTCCACGTATTGCCGCCGTCTGTAGAGTGAAACAATCCGCTGGCTGATGGCGCAGTAGGGCTTTGACCGCCGGAGCGGTACTCCCAGCCTTTGCGCCGGAAATCCCACATCGCTGCGAACATGATATCCGGGTTTGCCGGATCGATCGCTGCATCGGTGCAGCCAGTCGAAAGATTTTGTCCTTTGAGAATTTGGTTCCACGTTTTGCCGCCGTCAGTGGTTTTGTAAAGCCCGCGATCCGACGAATCGCTCCAGAGCGCGCCGGGTACCGCGGCAAAGACCGTGTCGCTGTTCTTTGGGCTCACTGCGATCTTTGCAATGCGCTCGGACTTTTCCAGACCGGAATGCGTCCATGTTTCGCCGCCGTCAGTTGATTTGTACATGCCGTCACCAATCGAAACGCTGTTGCGCGTCCATGATTCACCGCTTCCAACCCAGACGTTTTTCGAATTTTTTGGGTCGAGCGCGATCGCGCCGATCGATTGCACAGGTTGTTCGTCGAACACGGGTCTATATCGCGTCCCGCTATCATCGGATTTCCAGACGCCACCACTGGCTGCGCCAACAAACAGTGTAATCTTGCCAGATGGCTCGCGTGTTCCCGCGAGAGCGGAGATGCGTCCGCTCATCGTTGCGGAGCCTATGTTCCGCGCGCCGAGGCCGGAGATGCTTGCCGAGTTGAATGGCGCGTCCTCCCCACGACAAAGCATCACGCAAAGAACAAGCAATGAAAACGACGCGCAGACGCGTCGCACGATTGTAGCGGCGCAGTGCGTCGTCCCTACCCTTGCGACCTGTGCGCGGGCGTCCTCGCGTCGCTTTTGGCTGTTTAGTATCCTCATCTAATCGTGACGTTGCGTTAGGCGGAAGGTCATTTGGGAGCGGGGAAGTGAAATATCGTATCATCCACCGGCACATTGGCTTCGGCCTTGTCGATTATGATCCTTTGCTTGTCAGGCGCTCCCTTGCGCCCAAACTCGATTGACGTTGGAACGAATACGCCCCCGGCTTTTTCGTAATCGCCTAGGTCGGTCTCTACTTCCTCGTATGCTCCGTGTCTGGTCCGTTGTGTTATGACACGAATCTCCAGAAAATGGTCGGGATCCAGGTAGACAAAACTTACGTCCCCGTTTTTTCGCGTCACTTTCAACTTGTGCGCTGGCGTCCCATCGACGTCTTCGGTGCCGAGATATTCGACCGTGCTTCCTTTCGATTGCCAATCGACCAATAGCCCATCCATTTCCGAATCTTCCACGAGCGCTTTGACGTCATCGGCCGACATTCGTTCGGGATCCTTGCGTCCGAAAAATGGAGAGACTCTCCATCCTTCCTTGCCGTCATATGCCTCGATCTGAGTCATTCCCTGCAGAGACGCTTCAGTGCGCACTTCGTCAGGCCGCTTCTTGATTTGCATGTAGGCGAATTGAATTTGCCCTCCCTGCACAAGCATTTTGCCGGTGAGCCGCAGTGTATGGAGATCATTCGACGCGGCAGCGCCTCCTTTCGCTTCGGTATTTTTGGCAACCAACTGATCGACGGTCGGCTCACTTTTATCCTGAGCGAAGGCCGCTGATGCGACGAGCACCGCGGCGGAAATGAAAGGGATTAGAAAACGCAGTGACATATTGATTTTTGGCAGATCAATGTGAGAGACCGCAGCGCCACCGATATACAAAGGCAGAAGCAACGCAAGCTTTCTCCCAAACGTCTTTTGGAAGAAAGATGGGCCCAGGGTCCAATTTGGATTCAAAATCATTTAGCCAATCACTCGTAACGCAGCGCCTCCATCGGATCGACATTTAGCACAGCGCCGAGAGTATATCCTGGTGATTTGCAAGTTGGCGCAGCGCGAATTTGAAATCCGCGATCATTATTCTCCTTTCACGATCCAGCCGTCGCGCAGTTGAATGACGCGTTTCCCGTAGGAAGCGTTTTTCTCTGAGTGGGTGACCTGCACGATTGTCATGCCTTGTTCGTTCAGCTTGCAGAAAAGCTCCATGATCTCTTCACCCTGGCTGGAGTGCAGGTTCCCAGTCGGTTCATCGGCAAGCAGCAGTTTTGGTTCGGCGATGATCGCGCGCGCAACTCCGACTAATTGTTGCTGTCCGCCGGAAAGCTGACTCGGATACAAATCTTTTTTACCGACGATTTGGAAACGATCGAGCATGTCCGCGACCAGCGCCGCCCGTTCGTGCTTATTGTAATGTCGATACGACAGCGGGATATCGAGGTTCTCGTAAACCGTGAGGTCATCGAGCAAGTGATACTGCTGGAACACGAACCCGACCTGCTCGTTACGCAGCGTGGCGCGTTCCTTCGGCTTTAACTGATGCACCGCAGTTTCACCTAGAAAATATTCGCCGCGCCAACCGTGATCGTGCATTCCCAGGATGTGCAGGAGCGTCGATTTGCCCGCGCCGGAAGGACCCATGACAGAGACGAAGTCGCCTTCCTCAACCTCCAGATTGATTTCGCGCAAGACGTAAAAAAACTTCTCCTTCGCCAGGGGATAAGAGCGTTCCAGATTTTTAAGTTTGATCATGATTAATGACTTGGGCTGAGGCGGAGTGTATTCACCGGCTCATTCTTCCCGCAGGAGTTTGGATGGATCGACTGCTAGCGCTCGCAGCGCTGGAATCGTAGAAGCGGCGATGCCCAGCAACACCATCGTTAGCACCGCGCCGATCATGACTACGGGGTCTCGCGGATTCGCCTGATACACAATCTGCCCCAGTAGGCGACTGGCGAGGACGCCTAACAGCAGCCCTAGCAACGACCCGACCATAAGCAGTGTGATTGGTCGCCCCACAGCTGTTCGCATTACGTGTTTCGTGCGCGCGCCCAACGCTACGCGAATGCCGAGCTCCTTCATCCGGCGGCTCACGTTGTACGCCGCCATGCCGAAGATGCCCGTCACCGCCAGCATCGCCGCCAACAGGCCCATGACGCAGAGTGCTACGCTTGCTGCCCGGGCCGGGAACAGCGCATTCAGCCCCCCTAGCACTTCGAGCCAGCTCTGCACCTTGATTCGCGCATCCGGCTCGAGACCGTTCAGGGTGCGTTCGAGCGTGGCCGCCATCTCATTCTGTGCCCGCTGCGATCGCGCGACAAAAATCATTTGGTTCTGCTCATTTTGCGAGAGTGACAGATACGCTGCTGGCTGTGGCGACTCTTGCATGTTGTGGTATTTGCCGTCCTCCACCATGCCCACGACTTCGGTCAAGTGACCCCGTACGATGAAACGCTGTCCTATCGCCGACGTGTTGCCCCACATCTTGCGTGCGAAGGTTTCGTTTACGATCGCCACATACGGCATTTGGGTGGTGTCCTGCCATGAGAAATCCCTTCCACCGAGAAGCCGAGTACCAGCAGCCTCTAGGTATCCCGGCGATATGGTAAACACGTAGGGCGCCAGGACAGAATTGTTCAGGGTGAACTCGGTGGTCCCCGGCTGGAAAATCGGAACCCCACGCAGACCGCCATTAAAAGGCACCCGGTTCACCGTGCCCGCCGCCACCACACCGGGGATGTTCCGCATCGCTTCAATCATTGCTTTCTTTTTCTCGATTGGCACGTCGCCGCCCGGTTCCACCAGCTTCAGGTCCGTCTCGGCCAACATCACGTCCTGCGGTTGGAAACCCAGTGGAGCGTGCAGCAAGCGCACCATGCCGCGCACCGCGAC
>JBKOYG010000020.1:0-33163 GCA_046725285.1 Verrucomicrobiota bacterium | reverse complement strand
TTCGCCGATGGCTCTCGGCGCGCCGGGGGGAGTGAGCTGAATCACGAGGTTCACCAGCGGTTCCGTCGTGCTCTCATTTCGGACCATGTGCACGTCACCGGCTGGCTCGAAGAAGGTCCCCCCGGCTGGAATCACCTGCCGTGTACAGTCGTCAGCCTCGTAGAAGCTCGCGGTGCCGGATTTGACCACGACAAAGCTCAGGCCTGGATGGCTGTGCCAGCCGAGCCAGCCGCCCGGCTGAATCGTGACCTCCACGACGTAGAGCTGGAATTGGTCGACGTTGATTTTGGCTTTCCAGTCACCAATCTTGGTGTACGACATGATCTCAGCGAATTGCGCCGACTGGTTTGGGTTGCCGTTGGGGTCAATCAGCCCCCTGACGGTCAGCCCGCACGTGAGGGGCGGCGCCGCGCCGGCCGGCAGCGCAGTTAACGCAGCGAGTGCGACCAGCATCGGTGCGATGATAAGTGGCAGAGTTAGTATTCTTTTAAACTGGGTCGGTGGATTCATTGTTGTCCCTTTCTTTTGGTTTCGTAGTTGGCTTCCATTGCGATAACGCGAGAAAGAGCGATCAAAGTGATCATCTGAATTGAGGTTTTTTCGGAAAAGCTTCCGCGGGCCGAAAGCTTCTGTGAGTGATAAGGTAACGAGAGGAGCTTATGGAAGAGCCTTCGGTCTCTCCGCACAGAGCGACCCAGCTCCTGCAGCAATGGAGTCATCGGGATGATTCCCCACTCGCAGACTTAACGCCGCCGGCCTATGAAAAACTTCGACGAGGAGCGCCAGTGAGATGAAAAGGTCTCATGTGGGCGATTACTCTCTTACAGTAAACCAGATGTCTCTATTGCCGAAGCCACCCGGACGTGTCGAAAAAAAATAGAGTGTTCTACCGTCCCTGGATAGAGCAGGCGATCCATCGTCTGCGGCACTGTTAAGGGGCGGGCGGGGATTGATTGGCGTGGACCAGAGATCTGAGGGGTCCTCGCGCGTGGCAACCCAGATATCCAGGCCTCCCACGCCGCCAGTCCGATCTGACGTAATGAAGATCTCGCGCCCATCCCGTCTCACGAACGTGCGCGTGTCGCGTGCAGGACTGCTGATTTCCGGAACGAGCACGCCGGGACCCCAGACAGCGCTCTCCAAGTCCTCGTCCGTCGTCGTTGTTGCGTAGACGTCGAAACCACCGATTCCGCCGGGTCGGTTGCTACCGAAGTAGATGGTCGACGCTCCAAGGTCGTCATTCGCATAGAAGGCCGGAGCAATCTCCGTTGCAGCCGTATTCACAACACAGCCCATATTCACCGGAGCAGTCCAGGCATCGCCGCCAGATTTCGCTCGAGACATCCACAAGTCTCCGGCACCACAGCCTCCCGGACGATCACTGTGGAAGTACATGATATTTCCAGACGTACTAAGCATCGCTAGCGAATCGTTAGATGTGCTATTCAAGACGGTAAGATTTTCCGGCTCTCCCCAGGGGGCGTCAGTGCTCACGCGCCGAGAAACCCAGAGATCGTCTCCGCCAAGTCCACCAGGACGATCGGACGTGAAGTAAATAGTTAGTCCATCGGCCGTCAGAATCGGATACGTATCGTTGTATTGGGTGTTAATCGGCGGTCCAACATTGATTGGCCTAGACCACGCTCCAAATTTCACCGGAGGCGTTGCGAGGATCGGCGCGGCAGCGAGCGCCACCACCATCGCTGCGATGAGAAGTGGCAGAGTTAGTATTCTTTTAAACTGGGTCGGTGGATTCATTGTTGTCCCTTTCTTTCGGTTTCGTAGTTGGCTTCCATTGCGATAACGCGAGAAAGAGCGATCAAAGTGATCATCTGAATTGAGATTTTTTCGGAGACGCTTGAGCGTGCAGAAGCTCTTTGGGGTGATAGGATATGAAAAAGAGGTTATGGACGCGCCTTCGGTCTCTCAGCGGAGAGTGACCGACCTCCTCACACGATGGAGCGGCGGGGACGATGATGCTCTCGTGGAATTAACGCCGCTCGTCTATGAGGAACTGCGACGCCTTGCCCATCGTCAGATGGGCGCAGAACGTACCGACCACACACTGCAAACCACGGCGCTGGTCAACGAGGCTTATCTGCGCCTGGCTGACCAGACCCATCCACGCTGGCAGAACCGCGCGCACTTTTTCGCTGTGGCCGCCGGGGCGATGCGCCGAATCCTGGTTAGCTACGCAAGGAGTCGGCGATACGAAAAGCGCGGCGGCGGCGCTCTCAAGATAGAATTGGACGAAGCAGTGCTCGTCTCACCGGAGGAATCAAAGGAAATTGTTGATCTGCACGAGGCATTGGAAAGACTGGCCACCCTCGACTCAAGAAAAGCCCAAGTAGTGGAGCTAAAATATTTTGGCGGGCTCAACTATGACGAGATGGCGGAAGTGCTAAAGATTTCATCTGTGACGGTGAGACGCGACTGGAGATTTGCCAAGGCATGGCTGTACACGGAATTGCAGAATGTGGACTCATAAAAATGACGAAGCTCAAATGACGAAGCACGAAGGAATGACGCGTTCACCGACGGATTTCGCACGAAGTGCTTTGGGAGTGCGAGGCGTCTTCGCATCGCTTTTGGTGCTACTGGATACGTCGACTCAGAAATCGTCGGGGACGTTGATACGATCGGTTTTGAACGAATAGACCGATTTCACAAACCCAGATCGCGCATTGGTTTCAAACCAAGACGCCGAACACCAGGGATACTGATTCGCCACCGAAACCAAACCGTGTTTCACCGCGTTCTGATGGACATAGTTTAACCGCGCGAGCCACGATTTCTCGAACGTCAAACGAGTATCCCAGAACTCGTACATCACTCGCCGTCCGAGGGTCCCATCAACACGGTTGAGCCGTATCGCCAGTTCGCGGTGTAAATGTCGCACCAAATCACGCTGTGAAATCGTGCGTCTTCAAAGCTGATCACGAGATGATAGTGGTTGGAAAAGAAAGCCCATGCTTGCAGAATAAGCGCGTAAGTTTTGGTGAGCTCGAAAGTGGTATCGCGTAAAAGATCCAGCTTTCGACCGGAATTGAACAGCTGTTTTCGATGCAGCGTTGCCGCGGTGATGATGTAGGTGGCGTTAGGCGTGAAGTAATGCGGCGGCGCGTGCGGCCAACCTTCATACATGCGACTTCTCTATCACAGCTGCAGAGTTTGGCGAAAGCCTTGAATCTGTGCAAGCGGGTCGAAAGCGACGCGAGGACGCGTACGCACTCCAAAGCTTCGCGAAACACAAAAGACCGAACCTGTGGTGAGTGATCTTAAGGTCGCAAGCGCTGGTCAAATGGAGTACAATGCGCTCCCCTATGACGCCCGCGCGGTTCCAAACGATTGAAGAAATCTTTCTTGCAGCGCTGGAACAAGAGCCGGACCAGATCAGCGCATTCCTGGATACCGCGTGCGAGGGTGACGAGGTTTTGCGGCGTGAAGTTGAAGCGCTTCTGGCCTCAGATCAACGAGCAGGACGGTTTATAGAAAGGTCAACTGTTGGTCTGGCGACCAAGATTATTGAAAATGGGCAAGCTGATTCGCTCGTCGGTCAGACGTTTGGTCACTACAAAATTTCAAAACGGATCGGTACCGGCGGGATGGGTGAAGTCTATCTGGCCACCGATGTGACAGCGGGTCGCAAGGCCGCGCTCAAACTCCTTCCCATGCGCTTTACCGGAGATGCGGAGCGCCTGAAGCGCTTTCAACAGGAAGCGCGCGCCGTGGTAGCGCTCAATCATCCGAATATCGTGACAGTGTACGAGATCGGCGAGGATCACTCAACCCACTACATTGCCAGTGAACTGATCGAGGGTGAGACGTTGCGTCAACGTCTGACGCGCGGACGAATGCAGATCGGTGAAGCTGTCGATATTGCGATTCAGGTGGCAAGCGCGCTCACCGCCGCTCATCAAGCCGGGATCGTTCATCGCGACATCAACCCGGGCAACATTATGCTCCGGCCGGATGGATACGTAAAAGTGCTCGACTTCGGGATTGCAAAGCTTGCCGAACAGGAAGCACCGGCAACGATGCCGAAAGACCAAGCGCTCTTGTTAGTTGAGACTAACCTGGGCTCGATAGTTGGGACCGTTCCTTACATGTCGCCGGAACAGGCGTGCGGCGCGCCGGTCGATAAACGTACCGATATCTGGAGTCTTGGCGTACTCCTTTACGAAATGGTGACCGGGCATCAACCATTCAGCGGCGACGCACCAAGAGAAGTTATGACTTCGATCTTGGAGAAGGAGCCACCGCGGTTAACGAGTTATAACAAGCGAACGCCGGCTGAGCTTGAGCGGATTGTCAGCAAAACGCTGCGTAAAGACCGAACAGAGCGATACCAGAGCGTCAGCGAAATGCTCCAAGCGCTCAAGAATCTACGCCACAAACTCGAATTGAAAGCTGTGCCTTCATGGCTGCGCTGGACACGATCGCCGATTGCTCTGGTGGTCGTGCTGTTAGTGTCTGCTCTCGCACTGGCGCTGCCATTCTATCGGCATAGGAACCCGGCGATGACCTTACCACCGGATAAAAGCATCGCCGTGTTACCGCTGGAAAACTTAAGCGAGGACAAGGAGAACGCGTTTTTTGCAGATGGCGTCCACGATGAGTTGCTCTCCAACCTTGCGAAGATCAAGGACCTGAAAGTGATCAGCCGCACTTCGGTCATGCAGTATAAGAGCGATGCCACGCACAACCTCAAAGAGATCGCGCAGCAATTAGGTGTCGCTAACGTGGTGGAAGGCAGTGTCCGTCGATCAGGAGAACATGTGCGCGTTTCGGTGCAATTAATCGATGCACGGATGGACCGCCATCTCTGGGGTGAAAATTATGATCGTACCCGGGCCGATTCGCTTGCCTTGCAGGGCGAGCTGGCCACGGAGATCGCTGCAGCCGTCGGCGCGACGCTCAGTCCGCAGGAGAAAGCGCGGGTTGTGGCCAAACCCACAAACAATCCCGCTGCATACGACGCATATCTGCGTGGCCGCGCGCTTGTTCCAGGCAGCTGGGGCTACTACTTCCACGAGGGCGATCCTGACGCGGCAATTCGGTTATTTCAAGAGGCAGTGAAGTTGGATCCCAATTTTGTGTTGGCCTGGGCATACCTTTCGCAAGCGGAGCTTTTTAGTTACTGGTCAGGGTTCGATCAAAGCCCGACACACCTGGCGGCGGTTAAGAGTGCGCTCGATCGCGCTCTCGCGCTCGATCCGAACCTGCCGGAAGTTCACCTTGCTCTTGGCTATTACCTCAGTAACGAGGACGACCACACCGGGGCGCTCGCAGAATTCCGTCAGGCCGAAAAAGCTCTTCCGAATAGTGCTGCCGTTATCGGAGCGATCGCCGGGGCCCAGAACGGACTTGGGCATTGGGACGAGACAATTTCAGAGCTGCGTCGCGCTATCGAGCTTGATCCGCGCAATGTCGTCGTGTCCAATAATCTCGCGCTTACTTATGCCAATCTGCGCCGTTTTCCCGAAGCTTTAGCCACGCTTGACCGCGTACTTGCCTGGGCACCGACGAATGCTCGTGCCCTCGTTATAAAAGCGGAGGTCTTTTTGGGGATGGGCGATCTCCAAGCAGCACAACCACTGCTAGAAAATCCCAATATGCCACCGTCGCTGCGCGCTTCGTGTGCCCTGTTCCAGCGCCGCTATGCTGCGGCCATCGAGATACTCTCCAGAGCGTTGGCCAACCCGACCGACCGCGATAGACGCAACCCAACATTGATGATTGATTCCGGTTTGAGCCTCGCTTTGAGTCAGCAGCGCGCCGGCGATGTTTCGGCGGCACGCGAGACCTACCAAAGAGCAGTGCAAGATTCGCAGCGAGAGCTCGAGAAGGTCACACCGGCTTCTTCGGCGGACGCGCATGCTTTCTTGGGTCTGGCCTATGCAGGCTTGGGCGAAGCGGCCTCTGCGATCGCCGAAGGACAAAAAGCCATCGCTATCACTTCTAAGGATGCGGAACGTGGCGCCGACGAAGAGGCCTTAATGGCAAATATCTACGCTCTATTGGGGGATGCCGATCATGCGATTCCCATTCTCAAACGGCTGCTGCAAGCACCGTACGGCGGCGGATGGTTTCTTACTCCGGCGACACTGCGACTCGATCCGATCTGGGATCCAATCCGCAACGATCCTCGTTTTCAAGAATTGGCGACAGAAAACGCGCCGTTGCCAGAAAAATCGATCGCCGTGTTGCCGTTTCAAAATCTCAGCAAAGACGAAGAAAACGCATTTTTCGCCGGGGGCGTCCAAGACGAAATTCTCACGAATCTCGCCAGGGTTGCCGACCTGAAAGTCATCAGCCGAACGAGCGTGATGAAGTACAAAAGCGACCTGGAACGCAACCTTCCCGATATCGCAAAAACTCTCGGTGTTTCGCATGTGGTCGAAGGCAGTGTGCAACGCGCGGGCGGGCGCGTTCGAGTGAATGCGCAGCTGATCGACGCGCGCAATGATGCGCATCTTTGGGCTGAGCATTACGATCGCGATGCGACAGACGTATTTGCCATTCAGACTGAGATTGCGCAACAAATTGCCAACCAACTTCAGGCCAAGCTTTCGCCTGTGGAAAAAGCTGCGATTTCAGAACGGCCGACCGCTGATCTAGCGGCTTACGCACTCTATACAAGGGCCAACGAAATGGACATCTGGGCCGATTGGGAAGGCGCGGAAAACACTGCGAAACGAAAAGTGGAACTGCTCGAAAAGGCGACACAGCGCGATCCGAACTTCGCACTCGCGTATTGCGCCCTCGCGAAAACGCAGGTCGAGTACTATGACGTGACCGAGGATCCCAAGCACCTCGAGTTAGCAAAGAAAGCGGCGGAGGCGGCGCTGCGAGTGCGTCCAGATTTGGGTCAGGCTCATCTAGAATTGGCTCGCTATTACTTCTTCGCTTTTGATTACGGCAGAGCACGTGAGGAGTTGACGATCGTTCAGCGCAAATTGCCGAATAATTCCGAAGCGCTGGAGATCGAGGGACGGATTAGCAGGCACGAAAATCGCTGGGACGCTTCGCTCGCCAATCTGCAAAAGGCAAGTGAGCTGGATCCACAGAACAGGAAAATCTTAATCCATCTCGGGTGGGCTTATTTTGAGATGCGCCGCTATTCCCAGTTGGAACAACTCCTGACAAAGGCGGCTGCGAGCGGCACGGTAGAAAGCTCTTTGATTCAGAGTTTTCTCGCCGAGATAAGGTTAGCGCAGGGTGATCCAGTCGCGGCTCAATCTCTTCTAGAGCAAGTGCCCCTGGACTATAGTCCGGTCGCCTGGATATGGGACACCCGGTTCACGGCAGCGCTTTACCTGCGCGATTACGACGCGGCGAATAGGGTGATTGCCGCTACTCCTGCGAAATGGGTTTTGGCGTTCGATGGACCTTCGGATTGGGCTTATGGACAGGTTGCGCATGCGCGTGGCGATCAGCCGAAGGCGCTGGCTGCGTTTGCAGCCGCTCGCAAGAAGGAGGACGCGTGGTGGAGCGGCAGGCCCAAGGATGCATCGTACCTCGCGGACGTTGCGAGATTTGATGCGGGGCTCGGCCGAAAAGAAGAGGCGATCCGCGAGGCACGTCGCGCGGTTGAGCTCCAGCCGATTGCCAAGGACTCGCTCAACGCTCCAGCCTGGATTGCCAATTTGGCAATGGTTTATGCGTGGACAGGCGAGCACGACCGCGCGCTGGAGCAACTCGAAATTGTGGCGACACTTCCCGGATTGGCACCTACATACGGTGATCTCCGCTTCAATCCGTGCTGGGATGATTTACGCGGTGACCCGCGTTTCGACAAGATCGTTGCTGCGGCCAAGGCTGCTAGCAGATAGCGTAGGTGACGTTTGGCCGGAGCTCGGTCGCCAGTTCGGATTTCATCAAGACCTAGCTGTAGCAACCATCCAATCATGCTCGCCATCGGGATCAGCGATCCCGGCTACAGCTGTAAGGATTTCGGAGGCATCGCGACGAATCGGGTGAAATGCAGCCGGAAATAACTGGTTGCACAAGACCAAAAACCAAAAGCTACATGAATCATAAAACCATACTCGCTTCCTTAACCGCGCTGGCCATTGCTGTGACAAGCAGCTTTGCCCAGGACACCCACAAGAGTGGCCCATTCCAAGGCGCAAAAGCAAACAAGGGTTTCGTCACGCATACGACGGTAAACGGCAAGAGCACGCTCACGCTCTCAGATGACTTCGTTCCACCACAAACACCTGATCCGCACTGGCAGGTCGTGGACTCAAGCGGCAAGACCTATCTCCTGGATCGATTGATGACGAAAGATCAGAAGGTTAAAAGATCGATCGTCGTCCCCGATTACGTCCCGGACATAGCCAAGGTGCAAATGTGGTGCGCCTTTGCGGAAACGAACCTCGGCGAAGCTGCCTTCGAGCACCCGGTTAAATAGGGTCGAGTGCCGGCTGGCCCGGCCTAACGAATGGCCGGCCAGCCTGGCGAAAGCACCAAAACCTTACCAAGCAATGTTATGAAAATCCCGATCTCAAGCTTGATGGCAATCTTGCTCGTGGCGTTCGCTGTTACTCCCCTTTGTGCGCAGATCGTCGAGAAGAAATCGCTCGACCTCGACGGCGCGAAGAAAGCCATCGCAGCTGCGGCGGATTACGCGAAAAAGAATAATGCGCCCGGCGGGGTGATCGCAGTTGTCGACGAAGGCGGCAACTTGATGGCGCTTGAACGTCTCGATGGGACGTTCGCGATGGGAGCAACCATCTCGATTGGCAAGGCGCGCACTGCGGTTCTTTTCAAGAAACCGACACGGTTCTTTGAGGAACTGATTAACAAAGGCCGCACTGCCATGACAGCTGTTGACGGATTTACGCCGTTGATTGGGGGAATCCCTGTCGTCATCGACGGGCAAGTTGTCGGTGGAATCGGCGTCAGCGGCGCTGCCAGCGCAAATCAGGATGAGGAACTCGCGCTCGCAGGAGCGAATGCTGTAGCCGGGCGCGCTGAGCCCGGCGGACACGAGGGCAATCAGCCGGGGTCAACGCCCCCGGCTACAGCTGTGACTTTCATGGACGCCAAGACCGTGTCGGCCGCTTTTGCCAAGGGCATGCCATTGCTGGAGACCGCTGGTTACAAGGTACACGCCAGCCGTCGCGTTGAACCTGGGCAGGCTGAAATTCACACGCTCGACACGGACGTCATTTATGTGGTCGATGGGTCGGCCACGCTGGTCACTGGTGGAAAAGCGATCGATGCCAAGGAAATCGCGCCTAACGAAATCCGTGGCACAAAAATCGAAGGCGGCGAAGAACATCAGATCGCCAAAGGCGACGTGATTATTATTCCCAATGGAGTGCCCCATCAATTCACCGCTGTAAAAGGCGAACTGCACTATTTCGTCTGCAAACCAACCGCGTCTGCAGAAGCACATTCGACCACGCGCTGAACTCAGCAAAGCAGGTATTAAAGCACAAGGGCCGACAAGGTGATCGAGACGACCGGGGCATACACGTTGAGCATTTAGGTTAGCGAAGACGTTGGCTTCACTGCCTCGATCGTTGCGGAAACCAGATAATCTTCGATGCGTTTACCGGGAAGCCATTCTCGAATGAAGGACCGTGACGAATCTTTTGGCGCAATTTTAATCTCCTTGAAACCTGATGCTTGGAGCATGCGCTGAAGGTCAGTGATCTGCGAAGCGCCAGCTATACACCCGGTGTAAGCAGCCCAATCGGTTTTGATCTCGTTGGGAAGGGGCGCGGTCGCGACCATGTCGGCTACAGCGAGCCGTCCCCCCGGTTTGAGCACTCGAAAGGCTTCGTCGAAGACCCGCTGCTTTTCGGGTGAGAGATTGATTACGCAGTTGGAGATGATCACATCGATGCTGTTGTCCGCCACTGGCAGTGCTTCGATTTCGCCCAGCCGAAACTCAACGTTTGTGAATCCGTTCTTTTGTGCGTTTTCGCGAGCCTTGCTCAGCATCTCGTGTGTCATATCGACACCAATGACCTTACCTGAAGGTCCGACGGCGCGAGCAGCAAGAAAACAGTCGAATCCAGCGCCGGATCCTAAGTCGAGAACCACCTGACCTTCTCGAAGCGACGCGATAGCCAAGGGATTTCCACAACCAAGTCCGAGGTGCGAAGCTTCCGGCGCGACGGCTGTTTCTTCGGCTGAGTAACCTAGCGTATCAGCATCCGTGGAAGTGCAGCACTCGTTAGTGCACGACGATGATTCTCCTCGAGCAGTCGCGCCATAACGCCGTCGTACCTCTTCGCGAACGGTTTCTGATGATGCTTCGGCAAGCTTTGTTTCCACGCGAGTAATGAAATCTCTAAGTGACGGCTGTGCAACTTGAGTGAGCCGAAACTTCCGCGCGCAGCGGCGTAAGGAATTCACACGGAAAGCGACGAATTCGCAGACATGGAACGAATCACTTTCACTAAATCATTATCCGCTGCAGTTCTTCGGGCGTGGGCGACGGAATTCAATCGGGCACATCGCCAGGCTTCCGTAAACGCATCGATGTGGCGGTTGCGCTTCGCCGTTGTGATTGGCTTGAGCATCCTGGTTTTCCTGGCCGGCCGCGGATTTGCAGAAACAAATGCAGACGCACCTACTGGAAAACCCGACGCGGCGATTGATCTCGCGACTAAGGAGGGCGTCGATCTTGTCAAAGGTCAATGGCGTTATAGCGATACGAAAATTATTCAGGTTGATTTCAAGGCCGCTGGCCCGGACAAGCAACCGACCGGCAAATCAATCAAGACTTACGATTTCACGCCGCACGCTGGCGGTGGTGATTTCGACGACTCGAAGTGGGAAAGGATCGATCCAACAACGCTCGACGCGCGTCGTTCAACCGGCCGCCTTTGTTTCAATTGGTATCGGATCAATATCACCATTCCCCCGCGCGTGAACGATGTCGATGTTGCCGGTGCCACGGCTGTTTTCGAGACCTCGATCGACGATTACGCCGAAATTTGGGTGGATGGTGAGATGGCGCGCGCGCTTGGGCAGAGCGGCGGCTCCATCGTCAAAGGGTGGAACGCGCCGAATCGGTTGATCATAAACCGCAGCGTGCAGCCTGGGCAAAAGATTCAGCTCGCGATTTTCGGTATCAACGGTCCGCTTTCCAACCCGCCGACTAATTATATCTACATGCGCGAAGCGAAACTCGAGTTTTACAAAGACGGCATGGTGCCAGTCGCGATTACACCGAGCGAGGTGAATGTCGAGATCATTCGCAAAGACCCGGCGCTCGACGCGATTGTGCCGCCGAATCCGAAAATTTTCAAATTAGCGGAAGGCTTCAAATTCACCGAAGGCCCGGTTTGGGGCCGCAAAGGTGGGTTTCTGCTATTCAGCGACCCCAACAGCAACACCATTTACAAATATTCGCCGGAAGGAAGTGGACAGCTCGCTGTGTTCCGCGAGAAAAGCGGTTACGAAGGCGCTGACATCGCAGAGTACGGTCAACCCGGGTCGAACGGACTGACGTTTGATCGAGAAGGCCGCCTAACGATAAACCAGCACGGAAATCGTCGCGTGGTGCGCCTCGAGCCTGATGGCCACCTCACTGTGCTGGCGGATAAATTTGAAGGCAAACGGCTCAACAGCCCTAACGACCTCGTTTATCGCAGTGATGGCACGCTTTATTTCACCGATCCGCCATTCGGGCTGCCAAAGTTTTTCAACGATCCGCGCAAGGAATTGCCATTTAGCGGCGTCTTTGCGGTGAAGGATGGAAATGTGAAACTCGTCACGAAAGATTTCACTGGACCCAACGGAATCGCGTTTTCACCGGACGAAAAATATTTGTATGTCGGTGACTGGGACGAAAAGAAGAAGGTGGTAATGCGCTATGAAGTGCAGCCAGATGGCTCAGTCAAGAACGGGAAACTCTTCTTCGACATGACCAGCGCGTCCGGTGAAGATGCACTCGACGGAATGAAAGTGGACAAGGCCGGAAACCTCTACGTTTCCGGTCCAGGTGGCCTCTGGATTCTGTCGCCGCAAGGGAAGCATCTCGGCACGATCATTCCGCCGAAACATCCGCATAATTTCGCTTGGGGCGATGCTGATGGGAAAACACTGTACCTCTGCGCTCGCAGCGGACTGTATCGGATGCGGCTGAACATCGAAGGCATCAGGCCATGACCTGCGCGAACGACTCAAGAGCGACGCGAGGACGCGTCGCACTCCCAAAGCTGACGCAAAACATTTCGCACGCAGTGCTTTTGGAGTGCGGGGCGTCCGCGCACCGCTTTTCAATGGACGATACGGCACCCCTGATATGATCCGCACGCTTCGCGAGCATTGGCCTGAATATCTCTGTGAAGCCGCTGAGCTTGGCCTCTTCATGATTTCAGCGGGGCTATTCACGATCCTGCTCTGGTATCCCAGGTCACCGGTTCCAACAATCATTCGAAGCGAATTGGTTCGCCGAATGCTGACTGGTATCGCGATGGGTAGCACGGCGATCGCGCTTATTTTCTCGCCTCTCGGGAAACGGTCGGGCGCTCACTTCAATCCTGCGGTCACTCTGACCTTTTGGCGGCTTGGAAAAGTGAAAGATTGGGACGCCGTGTTCTACATAATTGCGCAATTCGCCGGCGCAATTGTTGGCGTCTTCGTCGTCGCGCTTTTCGTCCACGAAGCCCTGTCTCATCCGAAAGTGAATTACGCAGCTACGCTGCCGGGGATGTACGGTATGATCGTTGCGTTCATTGCTGAATTCGCCATCGCATTTGTGTTGATGTCGGTGGTGCTCCGCGTGAGCAACACGCCTCGCATTGCGCGTTACACCGGGTTGTTCGCTGGGGCGTTAGTGGCTACCTACATCACGCTGGAAGCGCCGTTTTCAGGGATGAGCATGAATCCGGCGCGCACGTTTGGCTCCGCTTTTATCGGCCATCTTTGGACCGGCCTTTGGATCTACTTCACCGCCCCGGTGCTGGCGATGCAATTAGCTGCCGCCGTTTATCTCCACGGCAAAGGCACGGTTTATTGCGCGAAGTATCATCATTACAATCGACACCGCTGTATCTTTAATTGCCGCTTTAACGAACTGCTCGAGCGCGAGCAAGCCCTAAAAAAAGCGCGCGAAACCGCTTTGGTCTGAATGAAACCCCGGTCGCAGGCAAAAATTCTATTAGTAGGATTTCTGGCGCTTTGGAGCGCCTCACTTTTAGCTCAGTCGCCGCAGGTCGCCATTGAATCCGTTGGAATGACGGTGAGCGATATGGATCAAGCGGTGGAATTTTATTCTGCGCTCACGTTTCAAAAAGTTTCTGATGACGAAGTTTTGGGAGACGATTTTGAACATTTGGAAGGTGTGTTCGGCGCACGAATGCGGATCGTTCGAATGCAGCTTGGCAATGAATATCTTGATCTCACGCAGTATCTCGCTCCACCCGGTCGTCCGGTTCCGGCAGACTCGCGGAGCAACGACCTTTGGTTTCAACACGCGGCCATTGTTGTGCGCGATATGGATGAGGCATTTGAAAAACTGCGCGCGCTGAAAGTGCAGTTTGTTTCAACTGCACCGCAGACGTTGCCGCCATCGATCAAAGCCGCGGCCGGAATCAAAGCGTTCTATTTTCGTGATCCCGACCAGCATAACCTGGAGATCATCTATTTTCCGCCGGGCAAAGGCGATCCGCGCTGGCAGCAGAAAACCGATAAGCTTTTTCTAGGCATTGATCACACTGCGATTGGGATATCAAGCAGCGATGCGAGTTTGAAATTTTATCGCGACCTACTCGGCCTGCGAAAAGCTGGTGAAAGTGAAAATTTTGGAACTGAGCAGGAACATTTGAATCAAGTATTCGGAGCGCATCTGCGCATTACCGGAATGCGTGCCTCCTCGGGGCCGGGTATTGAGTTTCTAGAATATCTCACTCCGCGCGATGGACGACCGCGTCCGCCGGATCTTTCATGCCAACGATATCGTCCATTGGCAGACCATGATCGCTACGAACGATCTCGATTCTCTGGCGAAGAAACTGCGCGACGCCCACGTTCGTTTTATTTCTTCCGGCATTGTCACAATGCCAAAGGAAAAGGCCGGATTTTCAAGAGCGGCGCTCCTCAGTGATCCCGACGGCCACTGCGTATTGCTGGTTCAGGAATAATTTGAGGCGCCGTAGCCGGCATTATCGATCCCACTTCAGCTACGCTGCTGGAATATTCTCGCGCGCATATCGAAGGGCGCGCGCCATCCAAACAAGCTCGTTTAGGAGTTTTTCCACGCGACCGCTATAGGCAGGATCGGTGATTTTGCCCGTCGCGGCATCAAAAAGTTTCCCAGCCGTGCCGAAATAGACGTCCCAGAAGATCGTGACCATTCCAAGCTCGCGCAGCACCGGGAGCAAACTCTGGATCATGCGCGCGCCACCGAAAGGACCTGCTGATACGCCGCAAATGCCAACCGCTTTGTGAATGTACTCCTTCAGGTTTGTATCGAGCACATGCTTCAGCAAACCCGGAAAACTGTGGTTGTATTCTGGCACGACGAGAATAAGTCCGTCCGCGCGGGCAACTGTGGTCGAGAACTGACTGTCCTTGAGCGCCTCGCCGGCGTCGTCAATGCGGACCGGAATTTTTCGGATGTCGATTAATTCCGTTTCGATGTCGCTGCGTTTTGAGACTTCGCCAAAAACGAAATTGGCTGCCGGTTCGGTCAGCCTGCCCTGGCGTGATGTGCCGATAATGACCGGAAGAAAAACGGGTCGAGTTACGTCTTGGTTGGCCATTTTCCAATTTGTCGCGTTAGGGTAGGCGAGCTTACAACGGACGAGCGAGCGAAATTGTTTTAGTCACAATTGGTCCGCCAGAACAGCACGGCCCGGCTTTATAACGCATCGTCGCGCGCTTGGCGGAAACCGCGACTTCTGTATAGCTGACTGTGCTTGCATCCCGGCGATGCATACAGATCGAGAAGGGCCCGCGCCTGGGCGCATGAGAACGGTGCAACCGGCGCAGCCAGGGCAGGCTTCTCGTGGATTCGTGAGTATGTGCTGCATCGCAAACACGCTGGCGCTCAAGTTCTGCGCGTCGTTCGTCGAAGCCCGATGAAAACCAATGCTGTGGTTGCCATTTGTGATTGCGCATGGTCAACCACTCGAGATTCCAGCGCCATTCGGTTACGAGCTTTTCCGATAGCACAATGACGATCAACCGGAAGGGTCGCAGTTTTCGCAACGGCAACTTTGCTACGCCGTTTGCGATGTCATCCGCGCTACACTTGCTCGCAAGCGCCCTAACGACTTCTCCACGGCTAACGACCTCCTCCTTCGGCTGCCGTTCTACGCGGTGCCAGTTAATCAATGCGAGACAAACACCCGCGTTATTCGTGGAGATCCACGTCCCGCCAGTCGGTTCACTCGGAAACACTGCACGGCGACTTCCAAGATCGAGGATCATGGGTGCTAGAGCGGCGAACCGGTCCCGTGTCTCGTCGCGATTCATCGCGAGATAAAACCCGCGTGTGTTGGGGAGAAACGAAACGGTGCACATTAATCTGCCAGCGGATACGATAGCGCAGCGGCCGAATATTGTCGCCAATTCCGCCACAGCATCATTAACGACGCAGACGCTTGGCCGTTTGCTCGGTTTGCAGCGCCAATAGCGAAGACCAGCCTCCATTGTCGAAACAGTGTGCGATAGGCCCAGAAGAGCGAGTTGCGTGCGTCATAGATGCTGGTTGCTTCGGAGGTAGCACCGTTCAGCTCGACGATCTGGAAATCGCGGCCTTGTTTAAAATCTTCCTCGCTCTGATAACGAACGTCGTATCGCCCGATGAAAAAGCCTGGCAGCTGCTGGGAAATCTCGTCGATTGCATGTTCCAACGCGCTCGTATGCAGATGCATTCCATCCCGAAAAATACAGCCTTGCGCGTGGTTACCGGTTTCAACCAGTTTTAAGATCTCACCCGCCGCCAAAACCTTATCGCGGCACGAACTAAAACGCCAGAGATAAGTGCGTGCCATAAGCGCTGCACGCGAATCAGCACGGATTAGCTCTTCAACCGTATGAGTTCCGTCTCCTGTGATCGTAGGAAATCTCTTTTCCGTGATTGCGAAGATCTGGCCACGTTTGTCGCCCGGAAAGCGATAGTAAAAAACACCGGCTTCAAAGGGGCCGACTACGTAGCGTTGAACAATCACGGGTGCGCTCACCTTTTCTAAATATTCTAAGGTCGCCCGCATCGACCGGATTAGCCTGACGCCAGTACCGCGCTGGCCGACGTCTGGTTTCAAAATAAATGGGAGTCGAATTTCGTGTTCGCGACAAAGCCGGTACAACGAAAGCAAGCGATCGGTCGTGGTCCGGCCCTCAATCAAGTATGCATCCGCGACAAGTCCGCCATTCGGACGGACTCGTCCCGTGGCGAGATCCGCATCCGCCCGTTGAAGTTGCTGAAGAATTTCGTATTTCGATTCGCCAATAAATCCGCCGGTGGGGATTCCGGGGTTTGCAGACGTCGGAACGCTGAAGCCGCGATAGCGAACTGCGAGCCATACATAGTAGACGGCCACGGGGATGTAGAACAGCCATGCCGGCCAAAACTCCCAGTGCGCCCAGCGCCTCACCCATACCGGTGCGCGATTGAGTTTTCTGAAAAGGAAAAGGGCTGCACCGATAAGAAATGCAGTGAAAACAACCGCAGCGATCTTGCCTTGGAAGGAGGAGAATCGAAGTAATGCTTGCGAACCAAGCAGCCTTGCGACTGCGAAAATTCCTCCAATCCATAGGAACGCGGCGAGCGCGGTGACAAGGGCAAAGCGGGTGAAGGGCATTGAGAGCAGCCCGGCGGCCAGATACGTCGGCAACCGTGTACCAGGAACGAACCGGCTAACGAACAAGGCAAGCGGTCCGCGTTCGTTGAATTTCTTCTGACAGCGCTCGATTGCTGCAGCGTTGGCGAACCGCGCGACCCAGCCGCTTTGCAGAATAGGTTTACCGAGGTAACGAGCGAGCGAGTAGAGGACCAGATCACCCACCCAGATTCCAGCAAAACAGGCCGAGAATCCGAGCGGCCAGCTAAGCGGTCCGCCCAAGACCGACAACGCAGAAGAAATTGTTGCTGCGTCTTCCGAGACCAAGCTCAGTAAAACGATTGCGGTCGAGGCGAGAAGCGCAGGCGCAATCATGGACAGAGATCACGCCGCTTTTGGTTGATCGGCGTGGTATTTCAGCGTCGACGGTGCAACCCCGAATCCGGCAGGTAATGGCACCTCAAGAATGCCGCATATCACCGCGATTAGCGCATAGTGATGAATGGTATGCGCGACCGCGTATACGAGTTCGCAGCCGACTGTCGATCCGATCAACGGTGCGACGTCGAGTTCGTAGTTTATCTTGCTTCGAACATTGATTGGGCATTTGAGAAACGGCGTCGGGACGGATCCGAAAGCGTGAAGAATCCGCTGCGTCTCTAAAAGCGCGAACGCGCGATCGTTCTCGATCCAAGAGTTTCGCTCGCGACGATCGTAATTAATTTCCCCGGCGTCGAGACCCAGCAATAGACTTTTGAAGTGGTCCAGGCAATGCCGGTAATGTCCGCCAACAGTGGAACCAAACACCGTCGGCAATTTCCGCGTGTAATCTTCGTCGCTTAAGGAATTCAGCAGCGATTCGCCCTGGCGCAAAACATCGGCGATAGCCTGGAGCAACGGCGATGGTTTCACAGATACGCTCCGATGAGTGGAAGGCGCCGGCGTTGCAAGAAAAGCAAGACCGCGCTGCACGCGGCCACACCGAGCGCCAGACCAAAGAGCAATCCGCCATCGCCCATCACCGCGATACCAAGAACCGTAAGATGACTAAAGATGGCACCTAACATCACGACGTGGGCGAGGCCGGCGCCGAGCCATGTCGTTGGTGGAATCAGGATCAAAATCGCTGCAATCAATTCAGCGACGCCCGAGCCGATACGGCCCCACGGCTCAAGCCCGACTTTCGTGAAAATGTAAACCGATTCTGGAGCGGCGGTGAACTTAAAGAACAGCGTTTGTAACAGAATTACCGCAGCCCCAATACGGCAAATCCAGGCGATGATGGTCGTTATTCTCATAGCGTTGTTGCTCATTGGTCGCGCGACCTGCGCGATCCTTACAGACGTGGGCGCTATTGCAGCGGGAGGGCGTTGAGCCCTGCCGGCGTCATCCGCCTTCGCCAAGGCTACGGCCGACGAGCCGCCGCCGGCTACAGCTACTGCCGCAGCGCTTGTTTAAGCCGCTCCTTCGCTTCTGTCGGAAGTTTTGCGTCCGATATTTCGCCGATTTTATCCGGAAATTCGCGCGTGACAGTGCGCATGTATTTAAGCTGTTTTGCGTAGCGCTCGCAGAATGAGCACATGAGATAATGGATCCGCAGCTTGAGCCGCGTGATCAGCGGGAGGTCTTTGTCCATTCCCAAGGACAAAATGCGAATGACCTCCGGGCATGTAGGCGTAAACCTGCAAATGAGCAGCACGATTTGCAGTTGGAACCAATTCCGGTGCTCCTGGAAAACGGAGTCGTCGTCTGGTGGCCGCGGGTTCGGCGTCCATTCCGACGGTGGCTTTAGCTGGTTAATGTTGCACCTCCGGGTTTTCGAACCAGTTCACAGCAAGGCATTCGCGCAGGGCCATGCGTGCACGATGAAGCATCACCCACAGATTGCTCTCGGAAATCGAAAGCGTCGCGCAGATTTCCTTGGTCTCCACTTCGTCCATTTCGCGCATCATGAAAACCGTCGCGACGCGTTCCGGTAGTTTGGCCAGGCAATCGCGCATCGTTTTCCAAAACTCGTCGCGATGCATCACCTCATCAGCTTCCGGTCTCCATTCCCTGGGGCCGTTCATGTGAATCCAGTAGCCTTCGGGCACAAATTTTTCGGCGCATTCATCGGCGAGAAATTCCAGATCGGTGAACGACGTTTCGCGCCCCATTTTCCGGAAGTAATCGCCGAGTTTGTGCTTCAGAATGCCGCAGAGCCAACTTCGCACCGAGGATTGTCCGGCGAATTTTTCGTGACTGCGCACAGCGGCAAGCAGGGTTTCTTGCACGAGGTCCTGCGCTATCTCCGGTTTGCGGACGCGCACCAGCGCATAGCGATAAAGCACGTCGCCATGGTCGTCGACCCAGCGCTCCGGATCCGTCGGCGTGAAAGCGGGTTTTTCACGTGCGACGACGGCTTCGCCAAACTCACCAGCAACACCCCCAGGCTGAAATACCATGGCGGCTGATTTACCCAGAAACGCGGTATTTGTGAAGAGCAAAACGATGCGCGCTGTGTAAGGAGCGTCACATCAATGCGACTAATGGGACAAATGAAACGGATCACTCTGCCAGCACTCGCTGTCTTATTGTCAGTTGGAATCACTGGGAAAGCGCAGTTGCCCGTAAAAAAGGTACTCACGCTCGAAGCCGCAAAGAAAATCGCTACTGCCGCGGAAACGGAAGCGAAAAAGCGTGGCGCAACGGTTGTGATCGTAATCGTTGATGATGGCGGCCATTTACTGTTGCTCGAGCGGCTCGATGATACCCAAGTTGCCAGCGTCGAAGTTGGGATCGGGAAAGCGCGTACAGCAGCGATTTTCCGTCGCCCGAGTAAGGTATTTGAAGACCAGGTTCGCGAGGGACGTGTAGCCGCGCTCGCCTTGCCGGGAGCGACGCCATTGCAAGGCGGCGTCCCTATTGTTTTCGAAGGGAAAGTGATCGGCGCAATTGGGGTAAGCGGTAACACACCACAGGAAGATGAGGACATCGCCAAGGTCGGAGCTGCAAGCGCCGCTGCAGCCATCGGAAATTGATGTTGTAGCCCGGCGGCGTTGACCCCGGCCGCTGAGCCGAAGACATCCATGACTCGCAGGTGTCAGCGCCGCCGGCTACAGTTCATCGTTTGCAAAAGCAATGTCCGCCAGGGCGCGAGGATTATCGCGCGTCACGTGAAGTCGCTGCGCGGGAAAATAGATTGTTTCGAACGCGTGCGTGGTTTCCGCGGGCGGAAGTCCCTCCTGACCGCGCGCGATTGCACGACACAATGCGGTTTCAAACGAGCAGTCGATCCAAATCTTCAGGTCGAACCGGTCACAGTAAGCCCGCTTAAAGATAAAAATCCCTTCGAGCAGAACAATATCGACGTTGCAAAATAAGTAGCGCCGTTTCCGATGGACGGTTGCTTTGGCATCGCCGCAATGAGCCACAAGATCGATAGACCGGTTTTGTTGCAACGGCAGGATCAGCTGCGCAAACATCCCCTCGAGACGGAGCGCGTGCTTGTAGAAATGTTCTGCTGGATTGTCGTGATTGATGCAATGCGGAAGATTCAGCCAATCATCGGCGCAAATTGCCGCGACGTTTTGACCAAGCCGACGCAATTGTTCATCCAGACAAGCTGTGATGTAACCTTTGCCGCTGCCGTCGATGCCCGAGATGCCGACAAGCAGCGCGCGCTGCGTGGGCACGCGACGACGTGCTCCGAGAATTCTGGCTATCAACGGAGCCAACCGCCGGTTGCCTGAATGGGTATCCCGTTCTCCGTGATCCATGCCGCGAGCGCGCTGGGTTTATCAGTGCCAGAAGATTTGGAAAACTCGGCCGACCCCGTCCATTGATCCGCCGCCTTCGCCATTTCGATGTTGATGAAATTCAAGACAACGAAATCGTGACGCAACCTGCGTCCGCTGTTTTCGCCGCGTTTCACGTCCGATTCGAGATCGTTCCCGAGCAGTGCGACGTTCAACGTCAAAGCCCGAGGTCGCGTTGTCTCCGGAACAAAAGTGGCGCTGAATTTTCCGCCGTCGCTTAACGACACACGCAACACGCCAACTTTGGCCGACGTTGTCGGCATCGCATTGCCCCCAAACCAGCTGCGCCATTCCTTGCCGTTGACGACAAAACCCGGAGTGTAAACCGAATCGCCGCCCCAAGCCGCGGCATACCGCTGTTGTCGCGAAGTGAATTCCGGTTTGGCGAAGCGATCGCGCCAGCCGAGATGGTCCCAATAATCAACATGAAAAGCGACCGGAACGGTCTTTTTCCACAGATCTGGATCCGATTTGAGAGCAGTGAGCCATCTTTCAGCCGGTGGACAACTGCTACATCCTTCGGAAGTGAAAAGTTCGATAAGCGAACTTTGCGTCTCGCCGCTCTCGAACGTCTTTGACTCCCAGGCAAAGACGTAGCCTGCGGCAAGCCAGATCATGATCACGACAGCCGCGATGACCTGTCTCTTAATCTCACTCATCCGTCAGGCGATCGCTGCCATCATTTTCTCGTCGGATCGCTCAGCGCCCAGCCGTTCCAACAAATGATCACCCACTCGTAGTGCGTTGGCTATGATTGTGAGCGCGGGATTTACTGCGCCGCTTGAGCAGAAGAAACTCGCGTCGACAACGTAGAGATTATCGAGTTCGTGCGCTTTGCAGTTACGATCCAGCGCGCTGGTCTTGGCATCGTCACCAAAACGCACCGTGCCGTTCTGGTGTGCGACTCCAGCAAGCGGAATGCGTTGGCCGAGATACAAATTGCGCGCGAACAACCCCTCGTGGCATTTATGGCCGTGAACCGGACATTTCGTCTGCTGTTGCATCAGGCGTTCAAGTTTTTTGATGAGTCGCTTGTGGCCCTCTTCGTTGTTTGGTTTGTATTGCAACACGATCTCGCCGTCACGATTGATGGTGACACGATTGTTCGGGTCCGGCAGATCCTCGGACGTGAGCCAGAAATCGAGTGAATGCTTTCCCATCAGATCGAGCGTCCATTTAGGCGCGACTTTTGGAGCGCCGGCTTTCAGAGTGTCGCCGTCGAGCTTGCCGACGAATGAGATGTGACCCATTGGAAACTCCGATTCCGGCGAACCGAGATAAAAATCGTTTACCGAAAGTGTTTTCTGAAACACAGTCGGGTTCGGACATTTCGACAATGCCATCAAAACGGAGTTGACGTGCCCCATGTAGTGACGGCCGACGACATCGGAGCCATTCGCCAGGCCATTTGGATGCTTGTCGTTAGCAGAACGCAGGAGCAGCGCAGCTGAATTGATCGCACCACCGGAGACAACGACGATCCTGCCGGAATAGCTTTCCTTATTTCCATTGCGCTCGACATTAACGGCAGTGACTTCGCGTCCAGAACCGCTTGTCTCAAGCCGTGTCACTTTTGTGTCGGTGAGAAGCGTTACATTCGGGTATTTCATCGCGGGCAGGACGCAGCAGATATGCGCGTCGGCCTTGGCGTTTACCAAACACGGGAAGCCGTCGCAGGTGTTGCATCGAATGCAGGTGCTCTTCCAGCGATTTTTCTCATCAAGCATCACGCCGAGCGGCGTGTGAAAGGGTTTCAAGCCAAGCCGCGCGAAGTCGTCGCTTAGCTGTTGTATCCGAGGTTCATGACTAATCGCTGGATACGGAAAAGCCCCGCTGCGATGCGGCTCGGTCGGATCTTCGCCGACTTCACCATGCACGTGATAAATGCGCTCGGCTCGTGCGTAATAAGGCTCGAGCTCATTATACGAAATTGGCCACGCAGGCGAGATGCCGCCGTAATGTTTGATTTCGCCAAAATCCTGTTCGCGGAGACGGAAGAGTGCTGCGCCGTAGAACTTCGTGTTCCCGCCTACGTAATAATTCGTGTGCGGGTGAAGATCCTTTCCATCCTTGTCGCGCCAGATCTCTTTTGTGTTGTATTTCCCCTGAGCGTTTACGGCCAGCGAGTTCCAATTGTCTTTTTCACGTGGCACAAACGGACCGCGCTCGATCAGTAAAATTTTCTTGCCGCTCGGAGCAAGGTGGTACGCCAATGTGCCGCCGCCTGCGCCCGAACCGATAATGATGAAATCGTAATCGCCGTTGTCCATACGCCAATTCGTCGGCACGAGTGCCGAATCCTTACACGATCCTTTTGTGTAAGGAGTTCGGGAGCGAATCGACGAATCTGGGATTGTGTCCGCTGCGATGCGCATGTAGGGCAAAAAGACGTGGATATTCGGACATTGAAAATCCAGCAATCCGGGACGGATTGACGAATTGCCCAAGGAACTAACCTAGGTCTGGCGTCGCTGCGATACGGCCGGAAGAACGTTCCGCTTCGTTAAAATTGTTGAAATGGCTGAAGCCAGTCCAATGATTTGCCCCGACTGCGGCGTCCCGATGAATCATCACGCTGATAAGGTCCGAAAAGAGACGCATCCCGGCGACGCATCGGCGTTCGATAGCGCACTTGGCGGCGTGATCGAAGAATTCCACACTTGCCCGCAATGTGGCAAAACAGAGTCGGCGCCGCGCCCCAGCGAAACGAGTTAATCAGCCCACGCTTTTTTGTTCATTTCGGAAAACGCAATGACGAGGTGGTTGCGAGGTATTCCAGAGTCGAATGGTGTTCCCGATCAAAACGCGCGTTCTTCGGGCTGGATCGAAAACGGGTTGCTGTTCCGAACTCCGAATGGGACGAGCAGCACGGTCGATCGTGAGCTACGCACGATAGCTAACGATGGTGATCCGGGGGTCTCTCAACTAACGGCATTCTCGTCGCGCCGTTCTAGAAACTCTCGACCAGTCTGTTTTGTAAGGAATCGCGCGCGCTTCCGACGAATTCGCAAAACCAAAAAACATTATGCCAGTTCAAGCACGCACATACCGACCTAAACCGAAAATGCCTCACGACCACATCTTCAAGGATCTCCCGAGGCCAGTCGTACCCAAAGTAGAAAACCGCGAACTGCTCAAAGGCCAGAAAGCGATCGTTACTGGCGCCAGTTCAGGTATCGGCCGCTCGATCGCGCTGGCGCTAGGTCATGCCGGCGCCGATGTCTGCGTTAATTATGTTGCCGGCGAAGACAAAGCGCAGGCCATGGTTGACGAACTGCGCGGTCACGGTCACACGGCATTCGCATTTCGAGCTGATGTTTCAAATGAAGAAGACGTCGCAGCAATGTTTAAAACCGTGCGTGATGAGTTCGGCACTGTTGATATTCTCGTTAACAACGCCGGGCTACAGCAGGATGCCCCCGTTGACCAGATGACGCTTGCGCAATGGAACAAAGTGATCAGCGTCAATCTGACCGGGCAATTTCTCTGCGCCCGTGAAGCGATCCGCGAATTCAAGCGTCGCGGCATCCGGCCGGAAATCTCATGTTGCGCTGGCAAAATCATTTGCGTCAGCTCCGTGCACGAAATCATCCCGTGGGCCGGCCACGTGAATTATGCCGCATCCAAAGGCGGCGTGATGCTGATGATGAAGAGCATTGCGCAAGAAGTTGCCCCGTACCGAATTCGTGTGAACTCGATTGCCCCAGGCGCAATTCGCACACCGATCAACATGCAAGCCTGGGACACGCCCGAGCATTACAATGAACTGCTCAAGTTGATTCCATACAAGCGTATCGGCGAGCCGGAAGAAATTGGGCGCGTCGCGGCTTGGCTAGCCAGCGATGAGTCGGACTACATCCAGGGCGCCACGCTCTTCGTGGATGGCGGCATGACGCTTTATCCCGGATTCGAGACTGGAGGTTAAACCTGTGACAATCGCGATTATAGCGGCCTTGGTGATTTTGCTGTTCCGCTTCGATTCTGATGCAAGCCATGAGTCGAATTGATCCCGACGCGGAATGGGTCGAGGCGGACGGACTTGGCGGGTTCGCCAGCGGAACCGTCTCGGGAATTCGTACCCGTCGTTATCACGCGCTGCTGTTGACTGCCACGACACCGCCGGCGGGAAGAATGGTCCTCGCAAACGGCTTTGATGCGTGGGTGGAAACGTCTAGAGGCACCTTTGCGATTTCGTCACAACGCTATGGTCCCAACGTAATTCATCCCGATGGGGCATCGCACATCGAATCTTTCGAATATGAGCCGTGGCCACGCTGGCAGTACAAGATCGACGACGATCTGGTCATTGAGCAGGAGCTGTTCGTCCCCAAAGGAGAATCAGCCGTTTTCGTCTCTTGGAAGGTCATCTCGGCGAGCGATGACGATGCCAAACTCAAAGTACGCCCATTTCTCTGCGGACGAGATTTTCACTCGACGCACCACGAAAACAGCGCGTTTCGTTTTGAAGCGGAGCAGAATGGCGAACGCGTGACGTTTCGATCATACGATAGCGTACCGCCTGTTGTTGCTTATTCCAACGGGGGCTATGCGCACAATCCAACGTGGTATCGCAACTTCCTCTATTCTGAAGAGCAGGCGCGCGGTCTCGATGCTGCGGAAGATCTTGCCTCGCCTGGCGTCTTCGAATTTTCACTTTCCCGCAAACTGGCGGTGCTGATGCTCGCGGCTGAAGGACACGCGATCACCGATATCGAATCCATCGAAGCGCGTCATGCCCAAGTCAGAACGATCGAGCAGGCCCGCCGGCAATATTTCTCCACTCCACTAGAACGCGCCGCTGATGACTACCTTGTCAAACGCAACAAGGGTAAGACCCTTATTGCCGGCTATCCATGGTTCGGCGATTGGGGGCGCGACACATTCATTGCGCTACGCGGTCTTTGCATCGCGACCGGACACCTTGAAGAAGCGCGCGACATTTTGTTGCAATGGGCCGGCACTGTTTCACAAGGGATGTTGCCAAATCGATTTCCCGATCAAGGCGAGCAACCAGAGTTCAATTCAGTTGACGCGTCGTTCTGGTACATCATCGCGGTAAACGATTATCTTCTCGCTGCCAAGAAACAGCCAACGCTGACCGACGATTGTCCCGCCAAGAAACTGCGCGCAGCAGTCGAAGCGATTCTCGCCGGTTACAACGAGGGAACCCGTTTCGGTATTCGCGCCGATCGCGATGGTTTGCTCTCAGCCGGTGAACACGGCCAGCAACTCACCTGGATGGATGCGCGAGTTGATGACCGGGAGATCACACCGCGTATCGGGAAACCGGTTGAAGTTCAAGCGCTCTGGCTGAACGCGCTCGCGGTTGGCGCGAAATTCTCCGGGCGCTGGGAAGCCCTTTTCGAAAAAGGACGTGCAGCATTTGAGAGCAAGTTTTGGAACGAACACGCCGGTTATCTCGCTGACGTCATCGATTGCGATCACCGAGAGGGCGCGATCGACCTTACCTTTCGACCAAATCAAATCTTTGCCGTCGGCGGATTGCCGCTCACGCTGTTGTCGAAGGAGAAAGCGCGTCGGGTCGTTGATGTTGTGGAGATGCTTTTGCTCACACCGATCGGTTTGCGCTCGCTTGCATCAGGCGAACCCGGATACGCGCCGCGCTACGAAGGCGACTCGCGCGCCAGAGATTCCGTTTATCATCAGGGCACCGTCTGGCCCTGGTTGATCGGTCCGTTTGTCGAAGCGTGGGTTCGTGTGAACGGTGCAAACGCTGCTGGACGCAAGAAAGCGCGCGCACGATTTCTTCCGCCGCTTTACGAACATTTGGATTGTGCCGGCCTGGGTCATATCTCGGAAATTTGTGACGCCGAACCACCGCACACCCCTCGCGGCTGCCCGTTCCAAGCATGGTCGCTCGGCGAATTGCTCCGGCTTGAACGGAGCGTTCTTGGATAAAAGTTTGACGCCCGCGTTTGCGTCTTGGAATGCGGCCGTGCTCCGGTTCGCTTTTCTGTAAGGATTTTCAGCACTTGCTCGACTAATTTGAAATGGCAGGCAAGACACGTGTCCTTATTCTCGGCGGCGGCTTCGGTGGACTCTATGCCGCGCTGGAATTCGAGAAGCGCAACGATCCGCGCTTCGAAGTCACGGTCGTTAATCGCGAGAATTTTTTTCTGTTTACGCCGATGCTGCACGAGATCGCGGCCAGCGATCTGGATTTAACCAACATCGTCAATCCCGTCAGAAAAATGATCCGCCGCGTGAATTTTTTCTGTGGCGAGGTGGACAAGATCGACATCGAGAGCAAGCAAGTGGTGGTTTCCCACGGCTTCCATCGACACTCACATACGCTCGAGTATGATCATCTCGTTCTCGCGCTCGGGTCTGTAACCAATTTCTTCAATCTTCCCGGCGTCGCTGAGCGGGCGCTGACGATGAAGTCGCTCGGCGATGCAATCCAATTGCGCAATCGCCTGATCGCGCACCTGGAGGAAGCTGACACCGAATGTGCGCGAGCGGAGCGTCCGCCGCTATTGACGTTCGTTGTTGCTGGTGGCGGTTTTGCCGGCGTCGAAACGATTGCCAGCATCAACGATTTTCTGCGCGATGCGATTCCATTCTATCCGAACCTCAAAAAAGAAATGCTCCGCGTCGTGCTGGTTCATCCTGGCGAATTCATCTTGCCGGAACTTGGAGAAAAGCTCGGTCGTTACGCTGACAAAAAACTTCGCAAACGAGGTGTGGAGATTCGCCCAAAGACCAAAGTTTCAGAGGTGCGGCCGAATGAAATCGAACTCAGCGATGGCGAGAAAATTGTTAGCTCGACTCTCATCTGGACCGCGGGCATTTCGCCCAATCCGATTCTCGATCTCGTCCCGTGCCTCAAAGAACGTGGTCGCATCAAAGTGAATGCGAATCTTGAGGTGGAAGGTGTGGACGGCCTTTGGGCGCTGGGCGATTGCGCGCTAGTGCCGGATCCCGCCACCGGCGACTATTGTCCGCCGACTGCGCAGCACGCGTCGCGCGAAGGGAAAGTTCTCGCGTATAACGTCATCGCAACTGTCCATGGCAAAGCGAAGAAGGCATTCAGCTTCAAAACGCTCGGCTTGCTCGCAGCGATCGGTCGTCGCACCGGTGTCGCGCGCATCCTCGGGGTGAACTTTTCGGGATTCCTCGCTTGGTTTCTCTGGCGCGGAATTTACTGGAGCAAATTGCCGCGTGTTGAAAAGAAAATGCGCGTGGCGATTGATTGGGCTTTGGACGTTCTTTTCACAAAAGATTTCGTCCAATTCCTCGATCAACGCGCGCTGGCGACATCCCAAACTGAAACCGGCGTGGCGCCGTGGAATCGCAACCAACTTTCCGAACCAACTAAAAACAATGATCGCATCGCTGCATGAGGAGCCAGTTGAAGTCCCTTCCACGCCGGCAAAATGGATGACGGGTACATCTGTCCGCATGGATGGCGGCGAGATCAAACGATTTAAGGAGATACCAAAATGAAAAAGTGGACAAAACTTCTGATTCCAGTTGCGGCGGTTTTGGCTTTGGTCGCCTGGTACGTATTTCGGCCGGAGCGGCTTGTCGTCAATCGACGTGTCGACGAAGCCATGCCTACGGGGCAAGGCGGCCTGCTGTCACAGCCTCTCGAATCCGGACGGTTCTACAGCATTTTGCACCCGACGGAAGGCACCGCAACCATCTTTCAGATGGGAGATGGTACTCGTATTCTTCGCCTAACGAGCTTCAGAACATCAAACGGCCCTGATGTTCACGTCTACATGGTGGCCGCCGCCGACGCAAAGGACGTCGCGACAGTGCAACAGGCCGGTTTCATTGATCTTGGAGTCCTCAAAGGAAACATCGGCGACCAAAATTACATACTTGGTAGTGACGTGGACTTGGGCAAATACCGCGCAGTCTCCATATGGTGCAAACGCTTCAGCGTGAATTTCGGAGCTGCAGCGCTAAGACCGACAGAGTCGTCGCAGAATGAGCACAACTATTGAATCAACCGCAACGCGGTCCTCTCTTGCTGTTCTTCTGTTCGGCTCGCTTGCCGGCGTTGCGATGCTTGTTTAGTATGTCCGGAGCATCAGACTTGTGCGATCGGAGATGCGCGGGCAGAGGCGCACCCATTAATTTCGTTAATCGACTTAGCGGATGAATACGCATAACGAAGTGCCGATCGGGAAAGCGCTTTCCACCGGTTTGCTTGCCGGACTCGTCGCCGGAATCGCCATGACCGTGGTCATGCTCTTCCTCGCTTGCTTTGGCGTGGCGACCCCGCTCACAATCATTGGCGATCGCCTCTCCGTCTTCATATCACCGGGCCCATTCTTACGTCTCATGGGCCGCGTTGGTGGCTACAATCATCTCAAAGAGCTTGGCGTTGGCTCGACCATCGCCGGACAATTGATCGTCGGCGCAATCGGCGGCGCGATTTTCGGTTTGCTCCTGCGTCGTAATCCGTCGCGTCGCGTCGCGAGCTGGACAATTTTGTTCTTCATCGTCTTGCCAATTATCGCGATTGCCATCTTCCTTTGGCCGGTCCTTGGAACCAGTTACCGGGGTCTGCCGATCAATGCCGCCCGATTCGTCACGCTCGTTGGTTTTGCCCTTTGCGTGATTGTCTTCGAACGTGTCCTCGTTCTCGGTTTTCAGTTTCTGGTCCGTGTAAAAGCCGAAGACGCAAACATCGAGTTCTCGCCCGCGATTGGCCGACGCGCTCTGATTTTTGCCGGGGCAGGTGCAGTGATTGCTGGCGGCGGCGCTGGTTTGATTCGAAAATTGTATCGCGCGGCCGTGTTTAGTTACGATGGCACGGAGTACAAAGGTCCAGGCGTGCAGCCGATCACGCCTAACGATCTCTTTTATTGCGTCACCAAGAACGTGATCGACCCGCGGGTGAACCCTCACGTTTGGCGTCTGGAGGTGAAGGGACTGGTGCAGAATCCCGCGACCTACCGATTGCAGGATCTGAAGGGATTTCCATCAGTCCAACAAGAAACGACTCTGATGTGTATTAGCAATGGACTCGATACCGGTTTGATGAGCAACGCGGTTTGGAAAGGCGTTGCCCTGCGCGACCTGATCGATCCGGCATCTCCGCTCTCGGACGCGGCCCGGGTCCGGCTACACGGCGTCGATAATTACACCATACGATCCCGCTCGAAAAGGCGCTCAAGGCCACCACTATGATCGCGTTGGAAATGAATGGTGTCCGATTGCCGGATCGGCACGGTTACCCAGCGCGAGTCGTTGTGCCTGGATATTTTGGCGAGAAAAATGTGAAATGGCTGACGCGCATCGAGCTGACGACCGCGAACGCGAAAGGTTTTTATGAAGCCCAGGGCTGGGGCCCGAATTTCATTGTGCCAACGCGCTCACGAATCGACGTGCCGTTTTACGACTCGACGTTTTCGTTACGCCAACTGAATAGTCCGATCGAAGTCAAAGGTGTGGCATTTGGTGGCGACCGCGGAATTTCGCGAGTCGAAGTGAGCGACGATGACGGCGAAAGTTGGAACGAGGCCGAAATTTATTATTCCGGAGGCGATCTTGCGTGGTCGCTGTGGACTTACAAATGGAAGCCGGAAGACGCCGACGACTACACACTCGTGGTTCGAGCTACCGATGGTGAAGGCAAGGTCCAGGAAATGGAAGAAGATCGCGGATGGTTTTCCGGCGTGACCGGATTTCACAAAATCGTCGTGCATGTGATCGCATAATGATTTCTGACACTTTGGACACTATGCGGTCGTGCGGCCACCAACGGTAGCGTGCTTGAGCGGCGTCCGATGTTTCGGACAAATCCCATTTCTCTTCCATTTTTGATGGATCAGCGAATTTCTTGGTGGCTCGGAAAGATCTTTGCCGAGCGTTTCGGTGCCACGGGATTGCATAGCGTGCGCGCCAATGTCGTAGAGTGGTGACGCGGGAACGATTTACGGCGTCGAGCTGCATTCTGCACTGCAGCAATAGCAGATCGGCACCGCTGCTTAGAGTTCTGCGGCCTTCGTTTTGCGCCATCGCTACGGCGTAAGGAATTCCGCAAAAGATCGACTAATAGAGCATGGATCCAAAAACCCTGCACGGTGAGACCGCGGAGGAAAAGCGTCTGGCTGAGGACGCAGCACGTACTAAGAACTGGAAACGCTGGGGACCATATCTATCGGAGCGCCAGTGGGCGACGGTTCGTGAAGATTACTCGCCTTACGGCAACTGCTGGGATTATTTCCCCCACGATCACGCGCGGAGCCGCGCCTATCGCTGGGGCGAAGATGGATTGCTAGGCATTACCGACCGGCAATGCCGGCTGTGTTTCGCGCTCGCGCTTTGGAACGGGAAAGATCCGATTTTGAAGGAGCGGCTTTTCGGTCTGACCGGCTTGGAGGGCAATCACGGCGAGGATGTAAAAGAGCTCTATTATTACCTCGACTCGACTCCGACGCATTCTTTCATGAAGGCGCTCTATAAATATCCGCAGGCGCAATATCCGTACGAACGGCTGATCCAGGAAAATCGTCGGCGCGACCTAGGCGCGCCCGAGTTCGAATTGATCGATACCAGGGTCTTTGATGAGGATCGTTACTTCGATGTTTTCGCCGAATACGCGAAGGCGTCCGAGAACGATATTCTCATTCGCCTAACGATTGCTAATCGCGGCCCGGAAAAGGCGACGCTCCATTTGTTGCCGACCCTTTGGTTTCGCAACACCTGGTCGTGGGGACCGGTTCCAGAAGAGTCCACGAACAAACCGTCACTCGCGCTCGCGCGTGATGGTGTTGTGCACGCGCGACACGATGTGCTTGGCGAATATCAGTTGGCTTACGAAGGCAATGCGACGCCGCTTTTTACTGAGAACGAGACGAATTCGGCGCGTATTCACAACTACCCTAATGGCCAACCTTTCGTGAAAGACGCGTTTCATGAATACGTCGTGCACGGCAGAAGCGACGCCGTGAATCCAGAGAAGACGGGAACAAAGTTTGCGCCGCATTATGCCCTGGAAATCGACCCAGGAAGATCGCGGGTGGTGAGATTGCGACTTTCTGCTGTAGCCGGCAGCGATGATGCCGGCCAACCGGGGTCGACGCCCCCGACTACAAGCGCCTTCTCTGATTTCGATCGCATCTTCACTCAGCGCATCAGAGAGGCGGACGAATTTTATGACTTGGTCATTCCATCAGAGATGGATCAGGACGCGAAGAAAGTTGCGCGCCAGGGTTACGCGGGACTGCTCTGGAGCAAGCAATTTTACAATTACGCAATCCGTGAATGGTTATCAGGCGACCCTGCGCAGCCACCACCTCCGTCGGAGCGGCATTTCGGGCGAAACCGGGAGTGGACTCATCTTTTCAACCGCGACATCATCTCGATGCCGGACAAATGGGAATATCCGTGGTTCGCTGCGTGGGATCTCGCCTTCCACATGATCCCGTTTTCGAAAATTGATCCGCACTTTGCGAAGAAGCAGCTCAATCTGTTTCTGCGCGAATGGTACATGCATCCGAACGGGCAGATCCCGGCTTACGAATTCGCGTTTGGCGATGTGAATCCACCTGTGCACGCTTGGGCGGCATGGCGCGTTTACAAAATGACGGGCCCGCGCGGGCAGCGCGACACTGCGTTCCTCGAAAGCGTATTCCAAAAACTGCTGCTTAACTTTACGTGGTGGGTGAACCGCAAGGACGCGGAAGGCAATAATCTTTTTTCCGGCGGTTTTCTCGGGCTCGATAACATCGGCGTGTTCGACCGTTCGAAGCCGCTACCGACTGGGGGTTTCCTGCAACAGGCCGACGGCACCGCATGGATGGGCTTTTACTGCCTAACGATGCTTTCAATGGCGCTCGAACTTGCGCAGACGAATCCGGTCTACGAAGACATGGCCTCGAAATTCTTCGAGCACTTTATCGGCATCACTGATGCGATAAATACCGTTGGCGGCACTGGCCTGTGGGATGAGGGTGATGGCTTTTATTACGACCAACTGAAACACGACGGCGAGATGATCCCGTTGCGGACACGCTCATTGTGCGGGCTGATGCCGCTGATTGCAGTGGAAAATCTCGAAACGGCGAAGATCAACACGCTTCCCGGATTTAAAAAGCGGATGGAGTGGTTCTTGAATTACCGCAAGGACCTCGCATCGCTTGTGACCTATTGTGAAGTCTGCCCCTCCACGGGAAACCGGATGCTGGCGATCCCGAGCCGCGACCGGTTGCGGCGCGCGCTGCGCTACATGCTGGATGAAAGCGAATTTTTCGCGCCGTACGGACTTCGTTCAGTGTCGCGCGTTCATCGGGACAAGCCTTACGTCTTCCGCGTGGGCAGCGAAGAATACCGAGTCGATTACGTTCCGGGCGAGGGAAACAGTTATCTTTTCGGCGGCAACTCGAACTGGCGTGGGCCGATTTGGTTTCCGATCAATTTTCTGATCGTCGAAGCGCTCGAACGGTACCACCTGTTTTATGGCGAATCGTTCAAGGTCGAGTGCCCGACGGGGTCCGGAAACATGGCGACGCTCCAGGAAGTCTCTCGGGAACTGGCTCGCCGGCTGGGAAGGATCTTTCTGCCTGACGAGAAAGGCGCGCGTCCGTGTCATGGCGAGATTGGGAAATACGCGAACGACCCGCACTGGCG
>JBKOYG010000006.1:0-24558 GCA_046725285.1 Verrucomicrobiota bacterium | reverse complement strand
GGCGTACTGGCTTCGACTCATCGTTGGAAGCGCAGACGGCATGTCGAGGATGGTTCGTTGGCCTCGTTAAAAACCGGACCAAAAAACAAACGCAGACAACGAAGGTCTCGCTCTCGCGGCTTAATTGACCGCGACGTTTGTCGTGGGACGCCTGCTACGACGGCAAATGTGGACAGCAGGCTGGCGAATCGGTGGAGTGACCGCGCCGGTTCGTGAATCGATTTCGTGGACGCTCGGGAGCCGGCAGTGTACCGGCGCATGGCTTGGCTCCTCAGAATTTATCGTCGGATAAACATGTAGATGTTTGCGCGGATAGCGGCGAGGACAGGGGTTCAACTCCCCTCGCCTCCAGCCTTATTTCCGCACCATGCTGGTGAGGCAGCCTCATGGACAGTTTCTACTACGTTTATATACTTGTGAGCGAAACGGATCACGAAGTGCATTACAGTGGAGTAACGCGTGATCTTAACGCCCGACTCGCCGAGCATAATCGTGGGAAATGCCCACACATATCGAAGCACAGGCCATGGAAATCGAAACGACGGTCGCATTTCGAACGGAAGCGAAAGCTCGCCGTTGTGAGCGCTACCTAAAGACCGGCGCTGGGCGTGAATTCGCCCCGCGTCACTTTTGAAAGCCTTGGGCGACTGTCGCGCCGGGAAATTGCTCTCAAGGTCCGAGACTGACGACCAACTGATAACACGTCTGCCGATGTCACGAATTTCGCACGCTGCGCTCTGATGTGCAGGGATTTGATCGCACTCTCAATGAGCCATCGATTGCGGCATATCTTCCAATGGGGTTAAAGTGCGGACGACAACTGCAGCCAACGAAAGGGGGCTATGGCTCGATTTGGTGTAATTTGCCCGGCGGCGACTGGTCACTTGAATCCCATGATGGCCCTTTGCAAGGAGCTGCAACGACGCCATCATCAGGTCGTATTCTTCCAGCTCCTCGAAACCGAAGCCAAAGTAAAGGCTGCGGGTTTTGAGTGCCAGACCATCGGCCATGAGCGGTTTCCGTTGGGTCGCCTTCCGAAAGAATTGCAACGGCTTGGAGAACTCTCAGGCAAAGAAGGTTTTCATCACACTGTGAACCTGATTCGCGAATTCACACGCATCAATCTGCAAGAAATCCCTGAACACCTTCGAAAAGATCCAGTGGATGCTCTCTTGATCGACGAAGTCTCTTACGCAGGTGGATCGATCGCCGAGAGCTTCCGCCTTCCTTTCGTTACCATCTCCAACGCTCTCGTCCTGCTGCAGGAACCGGGCGTGCCACCGTTTTTCAGCGCGTGGAAGTATGGCACGTCTCCGATCTCACGCCTGCGCAATCGACTCGGATATTTTTTGTTCAACCGCGGGCGCAAACCCGGAATTGAGTTGATCAACACGCACCGCAAGCAGTGGAGACTCGTGCCGATCTCCCACCTGGATGAGGCTCATTCAAAACTTGCGCATATCTCTCAACAGCCCGAAGGATTTGATTTTCCTCGAAGGCGTCTTCCTTCCACCGTGCGCTTTGTGGGTCCGTTGCATGACTCTTCAGTGCGCGAGCCCTGCCGATTTCCTTGGGAACGATTGGATGGAAGATCCCTCGTCTATGCTTCCATGGGGACCTTGCAAAACCGGCAACAAGAGATCTTCGGTTGCATCGCCAAAGCCTGCGCAGATTTGCCTGTCCAGCTGGTCATCAGCTTGGGAGGTGGATGCGAACCCCACGACCTTAAGAGTCTCGCGGGCGATCCCATCGTGGTGAAATATGCACCTCAATTGGAGCTGTTAAAAAAGGCCCAGCTGTGCATCACTCATGCGGGTCTCAACACCGCTTTGGAAAGTCTCTCTCAAGGAGTGCCCATGGTTGCCATTCCCATTACCAATGATCAACCCGGCGTGAGTGCTCGCTTGGTTTGGAAAGGCGTGGGCGAAGCCGTCCCGATAAAGCGTCTCAATTCACGGCGCTTGAAATCAAAGGTTGGGAAAGTGCTGAGTGATCCAAAATACAAAACAAATGTGATGGTCCTGCGCGACGTGATAGCGCGGACGTCCGGAGCACGATGCGCCGCAGACATTGTGGAGAGAGTCACAAGGCCTGCGCACAAGCCTTGAGCCATTCACTCCAAAGCTGCGGCGAGCCATTCGGATTCGCGCGAGCATAATCGTAGAACGCGCGAATAAACGCGGTTCGGTCCTCTGCGTAGGGAACCTTCCAACTTTCCGCTTTAGGGGGACTAAGCACATCATATCCGTATCCCAGCAGCTTCTGACGGCGCACAATGTCCTCGAGCGATACGCGAGTCGCATTTCGCAGCATATCGTAAAGCACCATAAACGTGGTCGTTCGTCCAAGTCCGGCTTCGCAATGAAAATGCGCCCAGGCGTTGTCTGGAAGCGCGCGAACGGCAACAATGAATCGATCGACTGCGTCGTCGAGCGGCCGGGTATGATCTGTAACGGGGACCCGCACGTAACTGATGGCTGCGGACGACACAAGATCGCGTTCGATGCTCGCTTCTTTTACAATCACCTGTTGCGGGACAACAGAGTCCGCGTTGCCCTTTTTGACGGGGTGACCTGGCCGAACGGCAATTTTGGCTCCCGGCTCAAGCGATTGCACCCATGCAGCTTCGGCCTCTTCGATTTCAGTTTGACTACGACCGACGTTCGCCCAATCGCGTGTCGCATACCAACTAACAGGCAGGCCGTTGACAAATATGTGGGTTTCTTGCCTTAGATCAAAAATGGTGACCGGACCATGCATTCGCGTCAGCAAAAGCTTCAGGTTATCGGTGGTAAACTCTCCGCTACCAGAGGCATGAAGATCAATCAAACCAGTGGTTGAAGGAGTTTTACCATCACTCGCCTTAAGTGGATCATCAGTCGTTCGAAAGTTTCGCGGCAAACTCCTGGCCAGCGTTAGGTCAATGTCCCAAATCAGCACCGGTGGGTCTGCAGAACGCACCGGCGGATTCTTTTGCACAAGTGTGACCGCCAGAAGAACTGCGGGAAAAAAAAGAAAACAGAATGTGCCAAGCCGTCCGCCAGGCAAACGAGCGGTGAAATTCATGGCCCGCGCCCAGATTGGAGGCAAACACCTCTGGCGGGCAAGGAATTTTTGCCAATCCACATTCCAAACTCGCAATTCGCGCCGCCTGATTTATTTCTGAAATCATGCGGGACGCGCTCACTCCAATGATGCAGCAGTACCGGCGGCTTCGAGGCAGCATCCCGGCAGATACGCTTTTGTTGTTTAGGCTCGGCGATTTCTATGAACTGTTCTTTGAAGATGCAAAGCAAGCCTCAGTCCTGCTGAATGTTGCCCTGACGAAGCGCAACGGTGTGCCGATGTGCGGCGTGCCGTATCACGCAGCGCAAACCTACATCGCAAAATTGATCAAGGCGGGCCGGCGCGTTGCGATCTGCGATCAGACGAGCGAGCCACAACCGGGCAAGATTGTTTCTCGCGACATCACCCAGATCATCAGCGCGGGCACGGTTAGCGACTTCGATTTACTCGAAGGGAAACGCGCGAATTATCTAGGCGCAGTTTACGCTGACGGCGGCATATTTGGTTTTGCTTACGCGGACCTGACCACCGGCGAGTTTCGGCTTACTCAACTGCAAGATCGACGATCTCTCCTCGATGAACTCGCGCGTGTTTCGCCGTCGGAACTGCTCATCAGCTCCGAACAGAAAGATCAGCTTGGCCAGATAGATCATGCGCTCGAGTACGACAGCTACGCGTTCCTGCCCGAGCAGGCAATCTTCACCTTGTGCGAGCATTTCAAGACAAAATCGCTGGACGGATTTGGCTGCGGAGAAATGTCGCAGGCGGTCGCAGCAGCAGGCGCAATCGTTCATTATTTGAAGCATCAGCTTCGGCGCAACGTCGATCACCTCACCTCGTTGCGCTGCGACGCGCCGGCGGAGTACGTCATGCTCGACGCCGCGACCCAAACAAATCTCGAGCTCGTTGAATCACGCGGGGCATGTAACACTAGTTTGCTCGCGGTTCTTGATCGCACGATCACGCCGATGGGTGGCCGGAAGTTGCGCTCGTGGATCTTGCAGCCACTCCGCAATTTGCATGAGCTCAGGCGACGCCAGCAAATGATCGCCGATTTGCTACAGGAACTAGATCTGCTCGCGGCAATCCGCGCTCAATTGAAATCGATTCGCGACATCGAACGCGCGACGTCCCGATTGAGCCAGGCCTCGGGAAACGCACGCGATTTGGTCGCGCTGAAATTTTCGCTGCAACAGGTCCCGAAACTGAAGAGCGAACTGCAGAAACTAATTGAGAGAATTGAGTATGGTGCAGGTCGGCTAAAGGCAGCTGGGTCGGATGCAAACGATTCAACAACGCAGGCGACACGCCTGCCACTACAGCTGCAAAACGAGATTCACGAAATGCCACTGCTGGCTGAGAAGCTCGGAAGAGCAGTCGTCGATGATCCGCCGTTGGCGCTAAAGGAGGGCGGAATTTTTCGCGACGAATACGACACCGATCTTGACGAGCTTCGGCGGGCATCGCGCGATGGGAAAAATTGGATCAGCCACCTGCAGGAGCGCGAGATCGCTGCAACGGGCATCAAGTCACTTAAGGTACGTTACAACTCCGTTTTTGGTTATTTCATCGAGGTGACAAAATCGAACCTTGCGAATGTGCCCACGCACTACACGCGTAAGCAGACCACCGTCGGCGGTGAGCGCTTCGTCACGCCCGAGTTAAAGGAAATTGAGGCAAAAATCCTCGGGGCTGACGAAAGGGCACGCCACCTGGAATATCAGCTTTTCCAGAAATTGCGCGAAGAAGCCCTGCACGAATTGAAGTCGATCCAGCAAACTGCCGCAGCCATCGCAGTGCTCGACGTCATTTGTGCGCTCGCTGAGACAGCACGGTTGTTTCGGTATTGCCAGCCGCAATTAAACAATACGCTGCGGCTTGTGATCAAAGATGGACGACACCCAGTACTTGACCAGAATCTGGTGGACGAAAAGTTTGTGCCTAACGACACGTCGCTCGATAGCGAGACCATGCGGCTCGCGATCGTGACCGGCCCAAACATGGCGGGAAAATCTACTTACATTCGCCAGGTCGCCTTGATTGTGCTGATGGCTCAAATAGGCAGCTTTGTTCCGGCGGAGAGCGCCGAGATCGGGCTGGTGGATCGCATTTTCACACGCGTCGGCGCGAACGACGACATAGGACGCGGCCAATCCACGTTCATGGTGGAGATGAACGAGACCTCTAATATCGTCAACAACGCGACCGAACGCAGCCTGGTGATCCTTGACGAGATCGGCCGCGGCACATCGACATTCGACGGGCTCTCCATCGCCTGGAGCGTCGCCGAATTTCTCCATGACAAAATCAAAGCGCGGACGCTCTTCGCCACACATTATCATGAGTTGACCAAACTCGCCGCAGAACGCAGCGGCGTTTGCAATTTGAATGTCGCGGTCCGCGAGTGGAACGACCAAATCATTTTCCTCCGCAAAATCGTACCCGGCGGCGCGGACAAAAGCTACGGAATCCAGGTCGCGCGGCTGGCAGGTTTGCCAAAGGAGATTCTTGATCGGGCTAAGGACATTCTTTCGCACTTGGAGAAACCGGACGGCATAACCGCGCCGTCCGCCAAACCGCGTAAGAGATCGACAAACGCAGATGCCAAGATAGAAAAACCGCAGCTGGATTTATTATGAAATCGATTCGCCGCAGGGCGCTGAAGGCAACGCGCGCCGATTATGCTCGCAATTAGATTGCCCCGACGCACGCATGCTGGCGTTCTCGCAATCGCGGGAGCCAAACTGGCGCGCCATGTGGGATCACGTTTCGCCAGCGGGTGTCGAAGCGCCAGAGGCCGGCTGCACGCGCTAGTCCGAATGCGCCGCAGATTTCGTCGTCCGTAATGCCGCGCCTGATTTCCGCGAAGCGCGGTTCGGTCTCGGCTTTGTGCGCCGGATAATATTGGTCCATCACGTTGACGTAGGTATCGCGCGATAAATTCTGAGCAATCCAATGCATGATTTCGCGCGTGTCCTCCAAGAGACTGGGCATGACCAAATGCCTAACGAGCACCCCGCGCAACGCCAGGCCATCCTCGTCCACTTTCAATTCGCCAACTTGCGCGTGCATCGCTGCGATCACGGCGCGCGCGGCGTCCGCGTAATCGCTGGCCACAAGATATTTTCGGCAATGCTCGGTGTCCCAGAGTTTGAAATCGGGCATGTAGATGTCCACCAAGCCGTCCATGAACTGGATGCTTTCGAGACTGTCGTAAGCCGAGGTGTTATAAACGAGCGGCAAACTCAAACCACGCTCGACCGCGATTATGAGCGCTTCGAGAATTTGCGGAACGACATGCTCGGGAGTGACAAAGTTGATGTTGTGGCAGCCGGTCCTTTGCAGATCGAGCATGATGCCGGCGAGTTCCGAGGCCGTGACTTCTGCGCCTTCGCCGAATTGGCTCGTCTCAAAGTTCTGGCAAAACACGCATCGCAAATTGCACCAGCCAAAAAAGATGGTGCCCGAACCATTCCAGCCGCGCAGGCAATCTTCCTCGCCAAAGTGTGGGAACGCGCTGGCGACGCGCGCGAGCCGGCCACTCTTGCATACGCCAATTTTGTTGTTAAACCGATCGATCTCGCAATCACGCGGGCAAACGCGACACGATCGCAGCGACTCGACGGCTTCGGCAGCACGTTGCTGGAGAATTCCTTTTTGGAACGCCTGCACGTACGCCGGAACAAAATCCTTGCGCGACATGACAAAGCGTCCGTTGCCGTTGAGTTCAAAAGGCATCGCGCTACGAGAATGCAAGCGAAAGTGCATGGTTGAAGGGTCGCACTAAGTCTATCTGGAGAAATTACCGCTTAACGCCCAACACTCAACGCCTAAGCATTTGTGCTGACGGCATGACGCTTTGAAATTATAATCGGCGCGATGGCGGTTAAGACGGAAAAGGAGCTAAACGAAACACAGCGCAATCTTTGGCTCAAGGCGGTGGCCGCCGTTGAACTTCGCAATCTCGGTTACGCAATTTCCCTTTTGCAGGAAATCCTGAAACAGGAACCGCAATTTCTGACAGGACGACAATTGCTGCGGCGCACCGAAGTCGCGAAAAGCAAGTCAACCAAGCGAAGTTTTCTCAATATCTCGACTGCGCCGATTGCTGTCATGAAGGCCCAGCGAGAAATCAAGAAAGACCCGAGACGCGCAATCGAAATGCTGGAAAAGGTACTGGAAGACGAACCTTACAATCGACAGGCGAACGTGGCTTTAAAGGAAGCGGCGACAGCAGCGGGCTGGCCAGAGATTGGCGTGTTTGCTCTCCGGACATTACTCGAAGAAAATCGGCGCGACCTGAAAGTGTTGCACGAACTTGGGCGTTTGTACCACGAGCTTGGAGAGAACGACCAGGAGGTCGAAGTCTATAATCAAATCATCGAGACAAATCCAATGGATGCCGAAGCGCTCCGTCTGGGTAAAGACGCCGCGGCCCGGGCATCCATGAAAAGCGGTGGATGGACGCAGGCGGAAAGTTACCGCGACCTGATCAAGGACAAAGAGATGGCGATTTCGCTCGAGCAGCAAAGCCGCATGCGATTGACCGGTGAATCCCTCGATCAACAGATCGCCGAAATGCACGAGCGTCACAAAGCGGAGCCGACGAACGTCGACCTTGCGCGGCGCTTGGGAGCGTTGAACGAGCAGAAGGAGGATTTCGAGGCCGCGATTGGCTGGTATCAATATGCTGCCGACCTGACCAAAGGTGCGGACGCTGGATTAGTTCGAAAGGCTTCCGATTTGAAAATCAAATGCCTGGAGCGCGAGATCGCTGCGCATGAGAAATTTCTCTCAACACACAGTGCAGCACATGAGTTGCACGCCAAGAAGTCTGAGGAACTAAAGGCCGCCAAAGCGAAGCGCGCAGAATTCCTCATCGCAGATGCACGTGAACGCGTCGCCCGCAATCCGACCGATCTTCAGCTTCGGTTCGACTTGGGCGAGCACCTCGTCAGAGCCAGACGTTTTCGGGAAGCCGTGCCGGAGTTGCAGCGGGCGCGGCAAAATCCGCACACGCGTTTGAAAGCGATGAATCTGCTCGGTTGCTGCTACGGCGAGCTTGGGATGTTTGACCTTGCGACCAGGCAACTGGAGGAAGCGTCGAAGGAAATTTTGCCAATGGACGCGATGAAGAAGGAGATCGTCTATAATCTTGGGCTTGTTTACGAACGGACTGGGGACCGGAAAAAATCGCTCGACTGTATGAAGCAGATTTACGAAGTGGAACACGGGTACAAAGACGTGGCGACGCGCGTAGAGAGCTCCTACGAAAAAGAACATCCGTGATGCGCGAGTAACTTGGTCTTTCGCCTTCACTCAACTGGATCGTCGCAGGATAAATCCGAGGTTAGGGACCTTATGTCACCGAAACGGCTCTTGGCTTTTGCGGTGCGAAACTCAATCCTTTAATCGATGCGCAAAACCAAGATCATTTGCACGCTCGGTCCGGCGACAGAAAAGACCGAGGTGTTGCGCCAGCTGATTCAGAAGGGAAGCGACGTCTTCCGATTAAACATGAGCCACGCCAGTCACGACTGGGTCCGCGATATCGTTCCGCGCCTCCGAATGCTGGCGCAAAAAGCGGGCCGGCCAGTTGCCCTTCTGCTCGATACGCAAGGCCCAGCCATCCGGACGGGCGACCTGAAATCCAATTTGCATCTAAAGCCAGGCGACATTCTGGAATTCACGGTGCGCGGCGCGAAGAGCAAGGAGCGCTATTCCGTAGACGTGAATTACCGCGGATTCGTCGACGACGTGACGGTTGGCAACACGATTCTGGTCGACAATGGCTTGATCAAATTGCTCGTGCTCGACAAGGGAAAAAATCGCGTGCGCTGCAAGGTTTTGACGCGCGCGATCCTCGGTTCGCGGCGTCACATTAATTTGCCCGGCGTGCACGTGAATCTTCCCTCGCTCACGCCCAAGGACTTGGCTGATGTCTCTCTCGGCGTGGAGATCGGCGCGGATTTCATCGGGTTGAGTTTCGTCCGCGAGAAAAGCGACATCGAACAGTTGCGAAAACTATTGTCGAGAAAAAGGAGCCAGGCGCAGATCGTGGCAAAGATCGAGGATCAACTGGCGGTGCGATCAATCGACAAGATGATCGAAAGCGCGGATGTAATCATGGTGGCGCGCGGCGATTTGGGAATCGAATGTCCCATGGAAGACCTGCCAATTATCGAGCGCCGGATTGTGAAGAATTGTCTTCGCCTGGGTAAGCCGGTCGTGGTGGCTACTCAGTTATTAGAATCGATGACCACCAATCCTCTACCCACCCGCGCCGAGATCACCGACGTGGCAAACGCAGTTTTCGAACAGGCCGACGCTCTGATGCTGAGCGGCGAAACGACGGTCGGCCGTTACCCAGTTGATTGCGTAGAAGTTTTGCGCCGGGTGGCGATACGCATCGAACGCAGCGGCGGCGCAGGTTATGCAGAGAACGCGCTCCTGGAAAACATTCGGCAAAAAATGGTCGCTTCAGCTGTCACGCTGGCGAACTCACTGCAAGATTCGAAACTGGTTGTTTTCACGCTGCAGGGAAGGATGGCACGGTATGCTTCAAATCTGAGGCCCCAACGCGCGCCGATCTTTGCGTTCACTCCGAGCGAGGAAGTTTATCGACAGCTCGCGCTTTATTGGGGAACGTTTCCCGCCTGCATCGATTTCGCTGGCGATCCAGACAGAACCATTGCGGCAGCCGAGAAGTTTTTGCGCAAGAACAAGTGGGCTACGCGTGGAGACCGCATGGTAATCATCAGCGACGTGCGTATGGGCCGCGCACTCATCGATTCTATTCAATTGCGTATGGTGAAATGAGGATAGTGAAAGCAAAACGCGCGGACTTAACGTCCGCGCGTCTAAGAGAGGATATTGATTCCAGCCTTTAAGCTTCCACGGGCAACTCGACATCCACCGGGCGCTCCTTCTTGCTGAGTGCCCGGCGCAACTTCGAGAGCGCGATATTCTGCAACTGCCGGATGCGCTCCCGGGTGACACCGAATTTTTTGCCGACTTCCTCAAGCGTCTTGGGTTTGCCGCCATCCAGACCAAAGCGCTGGAAAATGATCTTCTTCTCACGATCATCAAGCACGTCAAGCAGCCCGCCAACTTCGTTGCGCAGATTTTTGTCCCGCAACAATTCGAAGGGCGTTTGCGCGTCCTCGTCGCCGACAATCTCACCGAACTCGGTCGAATCGTCGTCGCTGATCGGGGCATCAAGTGACGCCGGACGGATCGACACAGTCTTTAGTTGCGAAACTTTTCCGCTCGCGATTCCGATCTCATCACCTAGCTCTTCGTCCGTGGGTTCGCGCCCAAGCTCCTCGCTCATTTGCAGAGAAACGCGGCGCATCTTGGAGATCTTGTCCACCAGATGCACAGGCAGACGGATCGTCTTGCTCTGGTTCGCCAGCGCCCGTTTGATGGACTGTTTGATCCACCACGCGGCGTACGTGCTAAGTTTCCCGCCCTTCGCCGGATCGAAACGTTCCACGGCCTTCATCAGGCCGATGTTTCCTTCTGAGATCAGGTCGAGAAGCGGCAGCCCTAGATTGGCGTAATCGTGCGCGATCTTGACGACCAGACGCAAGTTGGACCGAATCATCAGCGCTCGCGCTTCGCGATCGCCTTTCTTAATCTTAGCGGCCAGCTCGATCTCCTGCTCCGGAGTCAACAGCGGGATTTGCCCGATCTCGCGCAGGTAAATCTTAATTCCGGTATCGCTATCCTCAGCAGCCATATAACTCTTTTTCATTAATCATTTGGGGGGTTCGATGCGACAACTCCCCGTCAATCGTACTCGCTGGGGCCTTGTCGATCACGCGTTGTAGCATCCTGCGAAGTATTTAACAAGGTTAAATATTTGGAATAGTGACAATCGCCGGATGCCTCCTGTTCAATCTTTTTAGAGGGTCGTAATTGGCCTGACTTCCAAGGCTGTCTAGGACGAGTCCTCAATTATTCTACGAGATTTATGGGAGGAGGTCGTATCCCACTTTAGAGGGATATTTGACGCTTTTCGGTGCATCGATTTTCTGCGACTCTGCAACGGCCATGCTTGCCAAAATTTACTCAGCGGCTGTTTATGGCGTGGACGCATACGAGGTAGAAATCGAGGTCAATGGCGCCGGCGGTGACCCGAACATCGTTATTGTTGGACTGCCAGACGCGGCCGTAAGGGAAAGCCGCGATCGGGTTACCACGGCGATTGCCAACAGCGGCTACTACTGGCCGCGCGGTCGCACGACGATCAATCTTGCCCCAGCCGATATCAAAAAGGAGGGACCCAGCTTCGACCTGCCAATCGCCCTTGGAATGATCGCGGTCACAGAGGGGTTGGACAGCTCGCCGTTTGAAAACTTCAGCTTTGTGGGCGAGCTCGCTTTGGATGGCACAGTCCGCGCCGTGAAAGGCGTCCTGCCGGTCGCGTTGGAGGCGCGGCGTCGTGGCAAACGCGCATTATTCGTTCCTGAGGCAAACGCGCTGGAGGCCGCAATGGTCGACAAGATCGACATCTACGGCGTGCAAAATTTGCGGCAAACATTCGCGTTCTTGCGCGGCGAAACACCTCTCCTTCCAACACGCGCCGATCTGACCGGATTTTTCTCTGCGCATCAGAGCTATGACGTCGATTTCGGCGACGTCAAAGGCCAGGGACACGTGAAACGCGCTGTTGAAGTCGCAGTGGCGGGTGGTCACAACGTCCTGATGATCGGGCCGCCCGGCTCAGGGAAATCGATGCTGGCCAAGCGTATCCCCACTATTATTCCGCCTTTATCGCTCGAGGAGGCGATTGAGACGACAAAGATTCACAGCATCGCCGGTCTGCTCGATGGCGAAAAATCCTTTGTCTCCACGCGACCGTTCCGCGATCCCCACCATACTATTAGCGACATTGGGCTGCTTGGAGGCGGCACGTTTCCAAATCCGGGCGAAGTCAGTCTCGCCCATAATGGCGTCCTTTTTCTCGATGAGCTGCCTGAGTTCAAAAGATCAGCCCTCGAAGTAATGCGCCAGCCGCTCGAAGATGGAAAAGTCACTGTTTCCCGCGCTGCAGGCAGCGTGACTTTTCCCTCAGAGTTCATGCTCGTCGCGGCGATGAATCCGTGCCCGTGCGGCTATTTTGGCGATCTAAAGCGCGAGTGCCGTTGCGGCCCAGCCCAAGTGCAACGTTATCGCCAGCGCATCTCCGGCCCATTGCTGGATCGCATCGATCTGCACATTGAAGTCCCCGCCGTCGAGTATCGAGACGTCGCCAGCGAGCGCGCTGAAGAAACATCCGCCACGATTCGTGAGCGAGTCATCCGCGCGCGTCAACGTCAGCAAGAGCGTTTTCGCGGAGACGCCAAAGTAAATTGCAACGCGCGGATGGCCACGCGACACCTTAAGCATTACTGTAAACTCACTCAGGATTCGCAGGAACTGATTCGCGTGGCCATGAGCGAACTGAATCTAAGCGCCCGAGCTTACGATCGGATCCTGAAAGTTTCGCGCACTATCGCTGATCTTGATGGCAAGACTGAGATCTCACCCGAACACGTAAGCGAAGCGATTCAATATCGCACGTTCGATCGCACTCTCTGGATTTAGATTGAAAGCGATCACGATTTTCTGCGCGGCAATCTTGACTCTTGGAGCGTGCAACCGGTCCAATGTAAAAGTTTCGGGACCGTTGCCACAACGCGGCTATATCTGGCAACGCGAATGGACCTCGGCGGTAATTGATTCGCTGCCGGAAGCCAAACGACGATTGAATGGTGTTGTTCTGCTTGGCGCAGAGATCAACTTCGGCGGCAGGAGTCCGGAGACTTTCAAAGCGTCAATCGATTGGAACGCGGTGCAGCGGCAGAATCAACACTGCTCCGTCGCGCTTCGCGTTGAGCATTTTGCCGGGCCGTTCCGCGCAGATGATGTACCGGCGCGCGTGATTGTCGATATTGCGAAACAACTTCTCGATGACGCCCGCGCGCACGATGTGAAAATCGAAGAGTTCCAATTCGACTTCGACTGCGCGCAAAAGAACCTTCGTGCTTATCGGAGGTGGTTGTCCATGTTGCGGCCCGTCGTTCAACCGGTCCGGTTTGTGATTACGGTGCTGCCAGCGTGGTTGGACGATGCGAATTTTCTTCCACTGGTGCGCGAAACGGACGGCTACGTGTTGCAAGTTCATTCGGTCCCAATTTCAGCACGCGGCGGCGCGACCTTGTGCGACTCAAACTTGGCGCGCGAGTGGATCGTTCGAGCCGGAAAATTGCGGATACCATTTTCAGTCGCGCTGCCGACCTATCGCTGCGCTGCGGGTTACGCTCGTGATGGAAAACTGTTGAGTGTGGCCATGGACAGCGTCCAGCCTTCCTGGCGGCCGTGATGGCGGGACGTCCTCCTAAACATCAACTCAGCGTCCGGCAGGAAGGCGCGAACCCGATCGATCTGTCGATCGTGAACGCGGGCGAAGCGGACGAGCAACTGAACGTGAATGTGACCGCGAAATGGAGCAAGGCAGATTTGGAAGCCTGCGACGCACTTTCCGGCTGGCGCGTTCGATCGGAAAATAGTCACGCCGTTTTCAGCTCGGTTGCGCAAAGCGGCTTTCGATTGCCGCCAGGCGCGACCCGCAAAATAGGTTGGCTTCGTTTCGATCAATCCACTAATCTGCAAACCGAACTCTCAAATTAAAGTGAGCCGCTTCGCTAAATCGTTGGTGGCAGTTGGAGCGACGCTGTGCTTCCTGGGTAGATTGCACGCTACCGGATATTACGGCCCTGATGTTTATCTGGACGAGGGCGGCAAAAACGTGGATGGCTCTCCAGAATTTTACTGGGGCTTGGAAGTGCGACGGCTCGCCAAGGAATTTCATCCGACCGAGAAACGCGTCGTTTCAGAAAAGGCCGAGCAAAAAAGCGACGAGGAAACGTCGGACAACAGCAACCTCAGTCAGGCCACCGAAGACGCCGATCTTGAAGATTTTGATGCGGCACTGAAGGAAGGACGAATCAAGCCGCTTGATCCAACGAAAGCAAAGGAGCAACACAAGCTCGCGCGCGAAACGATTACGTCGGCATCTCCAACTGCTGAATTTGATTCAGAGTTTGCAGATTATCATCGCGGCGCTGGCGCATTCCTGAATAAAAATTGGGATGAAGCGCGCAAAGCATGGGAGGATTTGCTCAAACGACCTGAGCAAGATCGGCATTATCGCACCGTGTGGGCAGCGTTCATGTTAGGAAAACTTGGGCTCAAAACGAACGATTATCGAAGCGCGTCACAGTGGTTTGAGCGCACGCCTGAATTCGCGAAAGCCGGATTCGCCGACTCGTTAGGCTTGGCGGCGGAAAGTTACGGATGGGAAGGCCGCGCCGAATGGAAGCAGGAACATCCGGAGAAAGCGGCTCCACTATTCCTGACGCAACTTGCTCTTGCCGATCCGAGCGCGGTTGTTTCGCTGAAGGCGCTGATTCCTGATCGCGAGCCGGTCGAAGGGATGTTGAATTACGGTCCGGAAGCAGACGAGAGAAGTGCCTGGAGCGACCAACAAAAAAAGGAGGAAGAACAAAAGGAAGTTTCGAAGTTAGAATCAGCGGCGCAGGATCCGTTGCTGCGGCGATTGGTGACGGTGCACATTCTGGCGACCGCCACCTCGCCCGATCTTTATCCGTCCGACTCAGAAGCGGCGCCGGTGAATCGTTGCGCGCGCTGGCTTAACATTATCAAACAAGCGAACCTCGGCCGCATCGAGGACGCAGAGTATCTCGGCTGGGTCGCATACAGCAACGGGGATTACAAGGGCGCAGCGCATTGGCTGGAGTTGAGTAAAGGCGACACCGCCGCCGCATTGTGGTTACGCGCAAAGTTGCAACGTCGCGCTGGCAAACTCGCCGAAGCCGCAAAGACCATGGCGCAAGCAGTGGAATCGCTGGCGACTGCACCGGCCTATACCCCAACCGGAGGCACTGACGAGAAGTGGACGGAGTACGATTATTTTCCCGAAGGCCCAGATTGGGGCTGGGGCCAAAGTGCACATGGCGATCTCGGCGGACTTCGCCTCGCGCGAGGAGATTTTGTTCAAGCGCTCGATACGCTTTTCAAAGGACATCTTTGGAACGATGCCGCGTTTGTGGCAGAACGCGTTCTCACCACGAACGAATTGAAACAATATGTGGATGCTTTGCCCAAGACTCCGCCACCGAAAGAGGGCGAAGATTATAATGCGAAGCTAAAGTATTTGCTCGGCCGCCGGCTGGTTCGTGAACATCGTTACGCTGAAGCCGGGCCGTACATATCGCCGCCTTACGACAAGGTCCTCGAAAAGTACGTGAAGGCGTTGAAAGACGGCGCCAACGAAAAACTTTCCAAAACCGAACGCGCCCACGCATTGTTCACCGCGGCATGGCTGGCGCGCTACGACGGGATGGAATTGATGGGGACCGAGGTCGCGCCGGACGCGTTCGTAGACAGTGGTGAGTTTGAATTTCCGGATCTGGCCAAACAGCGGCGTTCCGGATTCTACCAACAGGTCTCGTATGACAAAGATGGCAATGAGAAAAAGAAGAACGTGCCGATCGCGCTGAAAGCGTCCCAAAAGGAAATTCAGCGGCTCACTGCGAACAAAATCGAGCCCGACATTCGTTTTCATTATCGGCTGATTGCTGGCGCGCTCGCGATCAAGGCCGCGGCGTTCTTACCGGACAATTCAGAGGAATTAGCGGACGTAGTAAATGAGGCTGGTCTTTGGGTGAAAGATCGAGACGAGAAGACCGGCAATCGTTATTATCAAATCATCGACCATCGTTGCGCGAAAACGAAGATCGGCCAGGCCGACATGGCGAAGCATTGGTTTGTCGATCAAATCGGGCCGTGGAGCACGGCTGAAGAAGAAGCGTATCGAGCAATGCACAAGGAACTCGAGCCGGAGCACTCGGGAGAATAATTCGTTCCTTGGAATGCTCTTTCGGATCGAGTAGCGGCGTGACTCGTTGACACTTGCCTGCTGACCCATGTGTGACAGCCGCCAGCGACTAGCAGTCGAGTTGGTGATTGCAAGGTGCTCGCGTAATCGATTACGAGCACGAGCAGGACTAAACAGTTTGAATCCAATCAGCGAGCTCGCCGCATCTCAAAGGAAACAAAAAACGCTCGAAACATGAAACCGATGCCTTTGACGACTTCTAGGGATACCCGCCGCGATTTGTTTGATTCCGCTGAAGGCAAACGCCGGCGAACACCAACGACGGATTACGGCTACCAGTCCGCCTCCTTTGGTGGTTCCAGCGGACGTTTTCTGCGCAACCCTGCGCGATCGTTTTGGAACATCGCCGGCGATTATCTGAAGGACGAAGCGCGACACGACTTCCAGAGCGAAGCCATCCTCTTCGCGCTCATCGCCATAACTGCAGCTCTTCCCTTGATCAGCAACGTGCACGCGCTGATAGAGTTTGTGCGTGCGATCACCTCTCACTAGGAAGCGTAACTTTCGCCAGCTTATTGCCTTCCTGCTGGTGTCGCTTGTCGGCTGCAGCTCGGAGAGCGATCCGGTTATCGAGGAGACTTTCGAGCGGCTCTACACGATCCAGCCAAACGCAGACATAACGATTCAAAACCGTGATGGCGCCATTCTGGTTTATGGATCCAACGCGAATGAAATGCGGGTTCACGCCACGAAGAAAGCATATAGTCACATGCGGCTGAAACAGATCGCGATCGATGTCTCTGTGCAGCCAGCCTCCGTTGCAATTAACGTCAACCTTCCTCCCAAACCGCGGTGGGCTCTGTTTGATCGATCCGGCACGGTGGATTGCACCATCGTGGTTCCTGCGACCGCCAATATATCGCTAGTGCGCCTGGATGCGGGCGAAGTTCTCGTGGACGGAATGCGCGGACCAAGTGTGCATGCCCGGTTAGGCGATGGTCGCATGTTCGCTCAGAACTGCTTCACCGACATCGATCTTGCACTGCAACGCGGCAACCTTGCCATCTCCTACGACTGGTGGGAACCGGGAAGGTTTTCTGTCCAGGCAAATATTGCGCGGGGAGACGTATGGGCGTTTCTTCCCAGCGATGCTGCTTTTCATCTTATCGCCAAAACGGTGTATGGAAGAATCGCGAGCGATTTTGATAATACCCCAGGTGCTCGAGGGGCATCTGCAGGAGCTGAGAAAATCGATACGCTAGTTCACGGCGGGGGCCGGGCGGCAATCAAAATGCGAGCGGTGAACGGCGACATTAAGATCGTGGAGGCAAATCCATAAGGGTCCGCTTGCGTCGGGTTCGGCATCCAGTATCTAGACCTTCCATGCCTTCATTCGACATCGTCTCCGAAGTGGACAAGCAAGAACTTGATAATGCGGTCAATCAGGCGCGCAAGGAGCTGGCCACTCGTTTCGACTTCAAAGGCATAACGACCGAAATACTTCTCGAGAAGGACAAGATCACGCTCACTGCGCAAGATGCAGGTCACCTTCGAGGATTGCGCGAAATTCTCATCGGCAAACTTTCAAAGCGCGGCGTGGACTTGCGCAATATTGAACAGGACGAGCCCGCAATTTCATCCGTTGGTCATGCCCGGCAGGAATTAAAGATTCAACAGGGCCTCGAAGGAAACAAGGCGAAGGAAATCATTCAGGCAATCAAGTCGCAGGGCTTCAAGGTGCAAAGCCAACTGCAAGACCGACAAATCCGGGTCACTGGAAAGAAAAAAGACGAACTCCAAGCAGTAATTCAATTTGTCCGCAGTCGGGATTTCGGCGTCGCAACAAATTTCAAAAACTTCCGGGACTGAACTTGTCGAAATTCCAAGCAGCAACCTCCAACATCCAGAGAAATTCCAAAGTTCAAATTCCAAAGCGCAGCTGGAGCGAGAACTGATTGGTGTTTGAGATTTGGTGCTTCTCTGGAGCTTGGATGTTGGAGCTTGGAATTTCTCACCCGCCTTGCACCGGCGGCATGATTGAAATTTCTTCTCCGGGTTTGAGTTTGTAATTTCGATCCACAAATTCCACGCCTGCGCCGATCAAGATGCTTTTATCATGCGGACGAAGCTTGGGTTGTTGCGCATAGATTTGCTCCAGCAAGTCGCGGACAGTCGAACCTTCTGCAACATCGATATCCAACTGGCGCATTCCGACTAGATCGCGCAGGTGCGCGTAGAATTGCACTCGTACTTTCATCGCATTTCAGTCTGTTCGCCTCTTTCCTTCCGAAGGGGAGAGGATTGCCTGCCGCACCGTAGCGCAGCGTAGGCGGGAGGTGAGGGGATTCGTGCCATTCTGCTTACAAATTATCAACCCTCAGCCTACTCTATCCCTTCGCAAGGCAGAGGCGAAATCCTCGCAAACGAAGCACTTTTATCTGTTCGGTTGCTCCAGCAATTCTCTTCTCAGCACGCCGATATAGGGCAGATTGCGATAACGTCCCCTGAAATCGAGCCCGTAACCGACAACAAATTCGTCTTCGATTTCGAACCCAACATAATCTGTCTCGACTTCCCGGGCGCGTTGTTTCTTTTTGCTCAACAACACGCATACGCGAATGCTCTGCGGCTTTGCCGTTTCCAACGCTTCGCGAATCGCTGCCAGGGTGTGACCGCTATCCAGAATATCATCCAGGATCAAAACGTCGCGACCCGCGAGCTCTGGGAGCGCAATCTGTCCGCCACCGGACGGACTCGCCGTAGCGAGCTTAAAAATGACCTCGCCGCTGGTCTGCGCTTTACCGTGATAACTAACCACGGTCAGGCACTCCAGCTTCAAGGGAAGCGGAATTCGCCGAAGCAGGTCAGCGACGAACATCAGGCTCCCGTGTAACACTGCGATCACGGTTAATTCTCGCTCGCGATAATCGTTGGAAATTTGCGCGGCAATATCATCGAGTCGGCGGTGAATCGCCGGCTCATCAAACAACACCCGTTCCAGATCACCGCGCATCAAGAATACTAGGCCATCAGCTGACCGCGAAATCAACGTGCGACTAGGTCTTCAGCGATGCCATTTCCGCGGTGTATCTTACTCTTGTCATGTCGAGCGAAGTCGAGACATCTCTAATTGATTGACCGACAGTGATCGAATCAGAGATTCCTCCACTTCGGTCGGAATGACAAAATTGAAACCCTTCAGTAATGAGCATCTGGCACGATCGGATTGAAGTTCGCACCAACGGCAAGGGGCTGTACGAAATCACAGACGAAGTGCAGTCGAAAATCGACAAGTGCGGCGTTCGAAACGGGACAGCAACAGTTTTTGTCCAGCATACCAGTTGCAGCGTGATCATCATGGAAAATGCCGACCCGAGTGCGCGGCGTGATCTGGAAGAATTCTTCGACCGCCTCGTGCCAGAAGATGCCGAATATTTCACGCACGGCTCCGAAGGCAGCGACGATATGCCATCACATATCCGGATGGTTTTGACGCGCACCAGCGAGACCGTGCCGATTGTTAATGGTGGAATGCAGCTCGGAACCTGGCAGGGCATTTTCCTGTTCGAACATCGCCGGACGCCTCACCAGCGGAAAATTTTCCTGACTGTCATTGGTGAATAGCCAGGGCGCAACCGCAGGCATCGAAAATGAAAGGCGGCCTCCCGCAACTACAGGAGGCCCTGCCTGTTAACGAATTCCCAAAGAGACTTAGTCAAGGCTTAATCATCATTTGAGCTGAGCTAGGTTTACCTACGGCATATCCTGGGCCAGGTTCGAGCGTTACCACAACACTGTACGCTTGGCGGGAGGATGATGCTCTGGGGTCAGGCAAGGTTTGGGCTAGGATTACTCCGTAGCCGGATTGTCCGATGTAGGCCGGCAAGACAAGCGGGACGTAATCAACTCCTGGAATAGCGGTGCCGCTAACAGAGAAGTTTACGTAGGTTCCACCCAGCATGAGTGGAGGATTCATGTTCAAGACGAACGAACCGGTCTTTTCCCCCGGATAACATCCCCGGTGCTATGGATGGTGATAACCGGGAGTTGCTGAGCCTAAGAGCTCGTTGAATAAGCAGAGGTTGCCGAGTTACCGCCATACACCTGTGTCATCGCGCTACCAAGCACGAACACCAAGCCGAGGCTAACAAGGATTTTGCTAATAATTTTTCCTTTCATGTTATTCAATTTCCTTTCATCTTTTTGGCCTTTCGTGATCTCTCGTCATTAAGAACTCGCTTCTGGCCTTTCAAATGAGGTACTGCGTAAGTTCCAACGCGAGGTTACGCGGGAAGTTGTAGAGGCAGCCGTAGCTGTAGCGGCCTATACCCCGCATTGGTAGACGCGCACTGTGTGCATCTCGCAGATCACAGGCATCGACCTCGCGGTCAACCACTGGGGATCGCCCTGGATCGCGCATCCCATTGTTAGCTTTCAATTCACTGACGCGCCGCCGCTCTGCTTCTCGATCGAGACGCGCAAGAAGATTGGCCAATTCATTCAACCTCTCAATCGAGACAGAAGTGCAGAATCTCGACAACAACGGGGCCTGGACCTGCTCGCAGAAACAGCGGGAACTGATCGAAAAGATCGAGAAAGAAAACAATCTCGACCAAACCCCCTCGATATTCCCCGCCGTTTCGCGGCGAAGGTCTACGTTACTTCACATTACTTACGGAGCGGCGAGGCTCCAGCCAGCCGAAAGTGTTGGGCCATAAGCGCCACTGACAAAGACATTGTTGTTCAGATACCAGATCGCTGTTTGATGCGTGCTTGCATTGTAAAGGACATAGTCCGGATGGCCATTGCCGTTGAAGTCAGCCGTCCCCACCAACTCCCAGCCACTGGGAAGAGTCGAACCATAAGAGCCTCTGAGGAATGTTGGTCCCGATAAATACCAGATTGCCGTTTGGCGGGTAATGGAATTGAACAAGAGATAATCTGTATGGCCGTTGCGATCAAAATCAGCTGCACCTACCAGGCTCCAGCCGGCCGGAAGAGTCGGACCATAAGCGCCGCTAACAAAGACGGCGTTGTTCATGTACCAAATCGCCGTTTGGCGGGTGCTCGCCTTGTAAAGGACATAGTCTGCCTTGCCATCGCCGTTAAAGTCACCGGTCGCCACCAATTCCCAGCCGCTGGGCAGCGTCGGACCATAAGCACCGCTGAGGACCCTTACTCCTGACAAAAACCAGATCGCCGTTTGGCGGGTACTGGGATTGAACAGGACGTAATCGGGGTGGCCATCACGATTAAAGTCCGCCACACTCAGCACGCTCCAGCCCGCTGGAAGAGTCGGACCATAAGCGCCGCTGACAAAGACGGCGTTATTCATGTACCAGACCGCCGTCTGCTGCGTGCTGGAATTGTAAAGGAGGTAATCTGGATGGCCGTCATTGTTAAAGTCTGTGGCCGGCAGAAGCGAAGAGAAAGCATTTTGGTATGAAATGCCAGCGATATCCACGTAATCACCTGCGCCTCCGCTTTGAATGGGATCAAGCCGTAACTGTGAAATGAGCCCTGACCATGCTGCATTGGCTCCAACGTTAAAGCTGTAGATCCTCCACCTGCCGTCCGGTATGACCGCCACACTTTGCTTCCGGTCCTCCGAAAAGGCACCGCTGTTGTTGGTTTCCCAATAAAGGTCAGCGTGAGGGTCGACTGGCGGTGAGCTCATTACATAACGGGCAGCGAAATAAACCCGCGGACATGCGGACGCAGCAAATGCCGTATTCGGTCCGGTGAGATACGGATCTATGCCGTTTAGGTGCTCACGCAAGAATCCGAAGGGGACACCTGCATCGCCGTAGTTCGCATACCAATGTTGCCGGCTCGTTCCGAAATGATAGTCGGGCCGATGATCGCTTCTGTGTGTATAAACCCAGTTACGAATGCTTGTGAGGGTTCCGACGATAAGATTAAAATCGTATTCGTAGACAATGTTATAATCCAAAACCTCAACATGGGTGGGTGCAATATATGCCGTGTTGTTATCCGTCGGCCCATCGGTGCAGGGATTGCCTGAGTTTAAATAGCCGGCGGCCGTGCTAATAGCGTCCGGATGATGAACGCCGAAGCCGAAACTATTACTGTTTACCATTGCGGTCCAGTTCTCAGTGGCACGCACGGGGGGCGGCGGCCATGTATTTATCTGTGTGAGTGCACCACCTGTGAATGGGGCAGTACCAGTGTAACTGAAAATGTGACATAGGGTTCCCACACCGTATACGGCCGGCAATTCTTGTCCGTAACCGGGGTATTGGGTATGATCAGCGCGTTGGTTCGTGAGTTTGCAATGCACCCGAACAGCGGGGCCGTCGAGGTGAGTCCATTGCTCGAATATGCAATCACCGGGGTAATTTCTTAGCGCCCACTGCATGGGCCTTGTTTTCACGTAGATAGTGCTCCCCGAGTTAGAGTACGCTAGCACCGCTGCCCGATAGCCGAACGAATCTCCAACTTGGATTGGATTCCAGGGAAACGGGCTCCAGTTCGGATTTTGAACGGCACCTGGCGGAACAAAGTTCGCCGGGCCGCTGTAATAGCTCTGCTGTACTTCGCGTCCGAAGTCATAGATGTTAATGAGGTTCATCGTTGAGCCGGACTGCGACAGGTAGGTGATGCCACCACCATACAATGTGTCCACGCCCACTTTGATTGTGCCATTGTCGAGTGTAAGAAGTGACGCCGGTGCTTGCGGCGAAGGTCCGCTGATTTCACCCTGATCGCTCACTGCTTCAGCCGTTATTGCTATCGGATAGTTGCCGTCTGGCTCCGGATTAACGGCTTGCGCCGTTGCTGAAAACGCAAAGGACACCAGCACGAAAGCCCTGAAGCAGGCTAATTTGATCTGTTTCATTTTCGATCCTCTTACCCAAGGGATTATTGTCCTTTGAAGATTATTGCATATGAGCTGGTTCATATACTTTCCTTTCTGTTCTCGCTACTGAACTGTTAGATTGTCCTGATGTGAAGCCCGGGCCGCGACTAACGGTCAGTTAAGGCGCTACCAAGTTCCAGCCCGCCGGAAGAGTCGGACCATAAGCACCGCTGACAAAGACGGCGTTGTTCATGTACCAAATCGCCGTTTGGCGGGTGCTCGCCTTGTAAAGGACATAGTCTGGATGGCCATTGCCGTTGAAGTCAGCCGTCGCCACCAACTCCCAGCTACTGGGAAGAGTCGGACCATAAGCGCCTCTGAGGAATGTTGGTCCCGATAAATACCAGATTGCCGTTTGGCGGGTAATGGAATTGAACAAGAGATAATCCATATGGCCGTCGTGATTAAAATCCGCTATGCCCACTAAACGCCAGCCAGCCGGAAGAGTCGGACCGAAGACGCCGCCAGCAAAAACGTTGTTGTGCATGTACCACAGCGCTGTTTGACGCGTGCTGGCATTGTAAAGCACATAATCGGGCTTGCTGTCGTTATTGAAATCACCGGTTGCCACCAGGCTCCAGCCCGAGGGAAGAGTCGGACCGTAGGCGCCGCCGATCAAAGCGTTGTTGTTCATATACCAAATGGCCGTTTGGCGCGTGGTGGGGTTGAACAGTGCATAATCAGGCTTTCCGCCGCCATTGAAGTCCGCCACATCCACCAGGCTCCAGCTGGCCGGAAGAGTCGGACCATAGGCACCCCCGAGAAAAGTGTTGTTGTTCAGATACCACAGTGCTGTTTGATGCGTGCTGACGTTCTGAAGAACGTAGTCCGTTTTGCCGTCGCCATTAAAGTCGAACGGCACGATCGAGAAATACCTCTCGATGAGCGTTTGGGTGGTGCTGCCATTCAAGTAGTAGCCGACGGCCCAGCAATCCGACGCCGAAGAGCACGTCACCCCCCTGAGGTAGTTTGGCCCCATGGCGTTGGGCGAGGTGACGATGGACCACGCTGTCCCGTTCCAATGCTCGGTGAGCGTGTGGTTGGAATCGTCGCCGACGGCCCAGCAATCCGACGCCGAAGCACACGTCACCTCACGGAGGTGGGCGAACAGCGTGGTGGTGGGCGAGGTGACGATGGACCACGCTGTCCCGTTCCAGCGTTCGATGAGCGTGTGGATGGCGGGGTGGTTTTCGATGGTGCCGGTGAAGTAATCGCCGACGGCCCAGCAATCCGTCGGCGAAGTGCACGTTACCCCAAGGAGGTGGTGGGAGTGCCCGGTGCTGGTGTTAGGCGAGCTGACGATGGACCACGCTGTCCCGTTCCAATGCTCGATGAGCGTCTGGCCACCGCCGTCGCCGACGGCCCAGCAATCCGACGCCGAAGTGCACGTCACATCAAGGAGTTGGTTTTCCTGCGTAGCGCTCGTGTTGGGCGAGTTGACGATGGACCACGCTGTCCCGTTCCAATGCTCGATGAGCGTTTGGTCGACGTCGACGCTGCTGATGTTATAAAGTCCGACGGCCCAGCAATCCGAGGCCGAAGAGCACGTCACCCCACTGAGTCCGTTGCCCTGCGTGGCGCTGGTGTTAGGCGAGGTGACGATGGACCACGTTGTCCCGTTCCAATGCTCGATCAGCGTCCGGCCGACGCTGCCGTTGTAATAGGAGCCGACGGCCCAGCAATCCGACGCCGAAGTGCACGTCAC
>JBKOYG010000090.1:0-5452 GCA_046725285.1 Verrucomicrobiota bacterium | reverse complement strand
GCGATCGATTTTCCGGTTCCACAGACGCGGTTGCCGCGGCTCCGAATCCAGCAGCAGGTGGATCGTTTCGTAGGTTGTCCCCCCGGCAAAAGGCGGATGGCCAGTGAGCAGTTCGTAGAGAACCGCGCCAAGTCCATAGACGTCCGTTGCGCTGCTGACGGCCGCATTATTACCTACTGCCTGTTCCGGCGCCATGTAACTCGGCGTGCCCATTACTTCCATTGAGCCGGTGACTGTACTTCCGTGTTCGACCAATCGGGCCAGACCAAAATCGGTCAGGTGTGGTTCGGCGTTTGCGTCCAACAGAATGTTTCCCGGTTTGATGTCTCGGTGCAGAATGCCGTGTTCATGTGCGTAGTGCACCGTGCGCGCGACTTTCACGATGAGCTCTGCCGCCTGCCGGACCGCTATCGAACCGCGACTGACTAGTTCGTCGAGGCAATCCCCTTCGACAAACCGCATGCTGAAGTAGGACGTGCCGTCACGCTCACCGACTTCGTAGATGGGAACGATCCCTGGGTGATTTAGTTTCGCCGCCGCTTCCGCTTCCCGGCGAAGGCGTTTCAAGTGCGCGCTAGTCGTAAATTGACCGATGCCAATAATCTTTACCGCCACTGTGCGGTTGAGGCTCTTCTGCCAGGCGCGAAATACTACGCCTTGACCGCCGCGCCCGATTTCCTCCAGCAATTTGTAATCGCCGAACTCTCTGGGCATCTCCGCTTGGGGCGGTCCTCGTTCACCGTGCGACTCGGCATTCGCATCCACACTTGAAAAAAAGCGCTCCAATCTTAAGCCTGTGTCGCCGTGGCGTCCAATGCGTGTCGAGCCGCCGATGATGACGGGACCGATTTCACGGAATTCCAAATTTTGCCGTTTACGAACGAATGATCGAGCGTTTCAATTACGCCGTGACCGGAAAGAAGATTTTTGGAACAGATGGCGTACGCGGTGTGGCGAACGTTGAGCCGGTTACTGCTGAGACCGCGCTGAAATTGGGGCGCGCTGCTGCGTATGTTTTCACACAGCTAAATCCGCGTAAGACTCCAGCAGGCGCGCGGCCCAAGATCGTGCTGGGCAAAGACACACGTCTTTCCGGTTACATGCTGGAAAACGCGCTGGTGGCGGGGATCACTTCACTTGGAGTCGATGTCCTTGTCATCGGCCCGTTGCCTACGCCGGGTGTCGCTTACATTACGCGATCGCTGCGCGCCGATGCCGGCATCGTTCTTTCGGCTTCGCATAATCCTTATCAAGACAACGGCATCAAATTTTTCCGGCACGACGGTTACAAGCTGGATGATCAGATTGAGGCCAGAATCGAGCAGCTCGTTTCCACCGGTGAAATCGATTCGATCCGGCCAACTGCCAACAAAATCGGACGCGCGACGCGTATCGACGATGCGCTCGGTCGCTACGTTGAATTCGCCAAGGCGAGTTTTCCGCGTGGAATGTCGCTCGAGGAAATGCGCGTGGCAGTGGATGTCGCAAATGGCGCCGCTTACAAATCGACGCCTTGCGTTCTGCGCGAACTCGGCGCGGACGTCGCCGTGGCGCACAACCAACCAAACGGCATGAACATCAACGACGGTTGCGGCAGTATTCATCCGGAGGAAATCCAGCGCATCGTGAAAATCAGCGGCGCGGACGTTGGCATTACACATGACGGCGATGCCGATCGCGTCCTGTTGTGTGACGAAAATGGCGACATTGTCGATGGTGACGAGATTCTCGCCATCGCGGCGCTGGATCTCTTAAAGGCTGGCCGGCTGGAGCAAAACACGGTTGTGGCCACCGTTATGAGCAACTTCGGCTTGGACGAAACGCTTTCAGCCCACGGCGGAAAAGTCGTGAGGACAAAAGTCGGCGATCGCTATGTGATTGAAGAGATGACGCAGAAAAAACTCAATCTCGGCGGCGAACAAAGCGGGCACGTTATCTTCCGCGATTTCACCACTACCGGCGACGGCATCATTAGCGCGCTCCAGATTCTGTGCATCATGCACAAGAGCGGTCAACCATTAGGTAAATTGAAGGCCTGTTTGGAAAAATATCCGCAAGCCCAGCGCAATTTGCTAGTGAAAGAAAAGCGTCCCCTGGCTGAATTGAACACGGTAATGAAGCTGGTGAGCGAAGCTGAGAAAGAACTCTCCGGAAAGGGCCGCGTGCTCCTGCGTTATTCGGGTACTGAGCCAAAAATTCGTCTGCTCATCGAAGGTCGCGAGCTCGATAAGATCGACAAGCAAGCGGACAGGATCGCCGATGCAATACAAAGCGCGATCGGAGCATAGTTATATACGACACATGACGTTGTCCCGAGTAATCGAAGCGCTTCTATTTAGCGCGCAGAAACCGCTTTCGGTCCGTGAACTGAGGGAAGCTATCAGGGGAGCCGGCGCGGAAGATGAATCCCGCGACCGCGGGACCAACGAGTTCGCGCGGGTAAGTGAAGCAGAGGTTGCCGCAGCGCTTGAACAATTGAAAATCGAGTACATCGAGCAGCAGCAGGCATTTCAGCTTACCGAAAAGGCGGGTGGCTGGCAGCTGGTTACCGACCCGAAATACGCGCGGTGGGTGCGGCAGCTTTTTCCGGCCCCAAAACCGGCGCGGTTAAGTGCGCCTGCGCTGGAGACGCTCGCAATTATTGCCTATCGCCAACCTATCACGCGCGCAGATGTCGAAGCAGTTCGAGGCGTCAACATTGATGGCGTGCTTCAAACATTAATGGAGCGCGGCCTGGTTAAGATTGCGGGTCGCGCCGAGATCCCCGGACGCCCGCTGCTTTACGAAACTACACAATTTTTCTTGAATCATTTTGGGCTTCGGAATCTGGACGAATTACCGAATGTGGAAGAGTTGCGCACCCGCCATTTGCCAAAGGCGCCGCGGCCAACGCCGGAATCTTCCGCGTCAACGCCCGCGGGGGGCACAGATTCCGGGTAGCGCACGCGGCTCGCGTGTTGGTTTCGGCGTCGCGCCGAAACAATCTTTAGAAACATTTGTAATTCACCGTGGATTTCGCGCATTCAGGAAAGTCCGCGATGGCGAGGACGCCATCGCCAACACGCGAGACGCGTGCGCTACCCGGTCCTCTGCATCGCAAGGAAATTCAGAGCATGCGTTATCTTTTTGCTTGGCTTGTAGTTGTAACAGCAACATCCGCGTTTGCCGATATTCGTCCCGCTGATTGCGCACGCGCTGCAAAATATTCTGAGAGCAAACGCGGTGTCTCCCTGCTGGTCATGCAAAATGGCCGGACGATTTTTGAGCATTATGCAAACGGCGGATCGGCGCGCGGAAGATGGCCAATCTTTAGCGGAACAAAAAGTTTTTGGGGGATCGCCGCGCTCGCCGCAGCGCGGGACGGATTGTTCAAGCTTGACGATCCGGTTGCGGACACGATCACGGAATGGAAGAGCGACCCGCGCAAATCGCAAATCACTATCCGGGAGTTGCTCAATCAGACCGATGGCATTGAAGGCGCTTCGCGTCTTCAACGGGCGTCGATTCGCGATCGCAATGCCATGGCCATTCGACTACCGATCGGTGCTGAACCGGGATCGGCTTTTATTTATGGCCCGAGTCATCTACAAATCTTTTCCGAACTGCTGCGCCGAAAACTAAAAGGGCGCAACGTAATCAGCTACTTCGAAGGACGGGTGTCGAACCGGCTTGGACTAGGCAGGCTCAATTACAAAAAGGACGCTCGCGGCAACCCGCTCCCCGCCACAGGATTTGAGCTGACAGCCCGGGAATGGGCGCGACTGGGCGAGCTGGTTCTCGGGCAAGGTAGTTATCACGGGCGACAAATTGTTCCAGCAGCTTTGTTGCGAGAGGCGTTTGCCGGTTCGTCGGCAAACCGGTCGTACGGCCTCACATTTTGGTTAAATGAACAGGCACCCGACGGGCGCGAGGCAGACGTGGAACGAATGCTCGACTTACAGTGGCGAGACGCGCAATGGACAAATGTCTGCGTGTGCAAGGACGCTCCGGCCGACATGGTCGTTGCACTTGGCTCGGGCTATCAGCGCTTGTTCGTTATTCGTTCGCTAGAAGCCATCATTGTGCGGCAAGGATCAAACGCAAGATTCTCCGATGCCCACTTCCTGCGGCTGGTGCTAGGTCGAATTCAGTAAATCATCGTACTGTTGACTTGCTCGTTCGTTTGGCGAACGATGGCGCACTATGAAACAGAATTCCGAGGATGAGCAGGCGCTCATTAAGGTCCAGCATGACTGGGCGGAAGCGCGCATGAAAGGCGATAGCTCATACACCCGACGCCTAGAGGCGGAAAATTGCACGATTGTCTGGCCTGACGGCAGCATCGTGAACAAGCGGGAAGATTTAAAAAGTATGACGGGCGACATCGCTTTCACCGAATTCAAGATCGACGATCTACAAGTGCGCTTATATGGCGACACTGGAATCGTCGTGGGTCAGGGCACGATCAAGGCGCACGAGGGAAAACAAAATCTTCTCGGCGGGAAACTTGTCTGGACAGATACATTTATTAAACAGGATGGTGTATGGAAGGTGATCGCATCACAAGTAACGCCAGTCTTACAGAAGTAATCGTTAACCATCGTCAATATTCCTTATGAGCAAATTCACAATGGGTTGCGGCGTGTTGCTCGCAATCCTGCTTTTTATAGTTGTTATCGCGGCCCTCGCACTGGGCGGCAGTTACAATCGTCTCGTCCGTTTGCAACAGACCGTCGATCAAAGCTGGGCGCAGGTGCAAAACGTCTATCAGCGGCGCGCAGATTTGATTCCGAATCTCGTGAACACCGTATCGGGCGCGGCGAATTTCGAGAAATCGACGCTAACCGATGTAACGAATGCGCGGGCCAGTGTTGGCCGTGTGCAACTCGACCCGAACAAGGCGCCGACTGACGCGGCGCAGTTGGAGCAATTCCAAGCCGCGCAAGGGCAGTTGAGTAACGCATTATCGCGGCTGCTGCTGGTGGTGGAGCGGTATCCAGAGTTAAAAGCTAATCAGAATTTTGTTGGTCTGCAGGCTCAGCTGGAAGGCACCGAGAACCGGATCTCGGTTGAACGCGGTAACTTCAATAATACGGTGCAAAGCTACAATGTCGCGGTGCGCAGTTTTCCGACGAATTTGATTGCGGGAATGCTCGGCTTTCCGCCGCGACCATTTTTCACAGCACAAGCGGGCGCGGAGAAGCCGCCGCCTGTGCAATTTAATTTTGGGCCCGCGCCAACGCCAGCTGCGAATTTGAATCAGGCCCCCGCGCCGTCGCCAGCGACTGCCGCGTCGCCATAAGGTGATTCTAAATCCTGCGGAACTGGCGGCTGGGCGGCCCGCGATCCGGCAGCCGACACGGCTGCCACTACAAAAATTGCACGGCAAACACGTCGCCCTCTTGGTCGCGGCATTCTTTGCATTGCTGGCCACAAAGTCTCAGGCCGCCGAAGTCATTCCCCCGAAACCGGA
>JBKOYG010000033.1:0-13246 GCA_046725285.1 Verrucomicrobiota bacterium | reverse complement strand
GTGGCTGGATGTGGGTTGCGGCGGCCAGGGCTTGGGTGGGTACAAGTCCACCACTCCATGGGACCCGAATAGCTGGACCCATTTCTGCGCTTTCAACGAGGGCTCTGCCGACCGCGAGTCCGGCTATGCCGACAACAACCCAGCCTCTCCCTTCTTCGGGAACATGTATATTTCCTGGAACGACTTTAATTTTGGCAACGCGGACATCTTCGTTGTGCGCTCCACTGACAACGGTGTAACTTGGAGCAGCCCAATCCACGTAAGCAGCGGTGCTACGTTCATCCGCAACGTTCAGATCACTGGCGACAAGGTTACCGGCGACGTGTACATCGCCGGCATGAACGAGAATGGTGGCAACGGCAACTTCACCCGCAACAACCTCATCTACAGATCAACCGACGGCGGAGTGACCTGGACCAACACCTACACCGGGCCCGCCTTCCAAGGTGCGCACCGCACCAATTCGGGCTACTTCGCCTGCATGTACAATAGCCCCGCTTACTGGCGACACATGGGCTGGGGTGAGCCTAGCGCCTTCAACCACGTGGTTGGCTTAGTCTATGCCGCGTCCAACCCCGGCAACAACGACCCCGGCGACGTCTTCTACATCCGCTCGACCGATAGCGGCGTGACCTTCAGTGCCCCCTTCCAGCTCAACAGCAACACCGACGCCACCAAGGCGCAGTGGCAGCCGAACTTGTCTGTCAGCGAAGCAGGCACGCTCTTCGCTATGTGGTACGACGAGACACCGAGAGTCGCGGCCAGTTGTCAGCCATCGAGCCCCAGTACTCCCTGCTACCAGATGCATGCACGCAAGTCAAACGACAACGGTGTAACTTGGTTGGCTGACGATACGCTCTCGGACGTAGCTAGCCCGCTGCCGCTGCAAGGGGATCCTGGCATCCAACCGCTCTATGCGGGGGATTACGACTACGGCTCGTCGATACTCACCAAGCACGTCACCTCATGGGTGGACGGGCGCAACCCTATCCTCGGCGCATCCCAGCAGGATGCCTTTACCGATAGAGAGCTGGTGGGTTTTGCCGTGACCACTACTGTCCCGGCCTGCAACAGCCTCATCAACACACAGCCGGTGGACTTTGTTGTCAACCTGAGCGACCCGGCGCTGGTGTCCAGTGTTCAGGCGACCGATTTTACCGTAAACGGGACTCCGGCAAACAGCTTTATCTTATCGAACGGTAACGCCACGATCACCTTCCACTTCAACAGTTCCCCGGTGGTAACGCCGGGTTCGCAGACGATGGATATCCCCGCCGGCGCAATTCTGCGTAATTCCGACAGCATGCCAATCTTCCACTTCAACTGCTCGTTCTGTTACGACACAGCGCAGCTACAGGTGACTACGACTGTCCCGCCTGTTGGGGGCACGTTCTCACCGCCAGCGCCAGGCGACTATCAATATGACGTGAACTTCAACATGGCTGTTGACCCCGCCTCAGTGACAACCTCCGATCTGACGCTAACCGGCAATGCTGGTGGCAGCGTGACCGCTGTCCAGCTCGTCAACGGAAACACGACTGCCCGGTTCACTGTGCATTTCAATTTCGGAGGCAGCGCGACGGCGAACATTGGCGCAGGGGCGATCACTGCTCACACGTGCAATGGTAATGCGGCCTTCTCGGGGAATTACAGCGTGCAGGGCTGTCCGCCGCCAGATCATTACGTGATCAGTCAGATCGGCGGCAGTATCGTGCCAGGCACGACGGACATCGGGAATCACGCCGATGATCTGGTAACCACTGTGGCGCTCCCCTTCAGTTACACGGTGTACGACCAGACCTTCAACGCCATCAACCTGTCGTCCAACGGCAACGCCCAGTTTACGACCCTGGATAACTTGTGGGTGAACTCTTGCCCGCTGCCGTGGACCACCCACAACTACACCATCTTCCCATACTGGGACGACCAGCGCACCGATCTCGGCTTGAGCGGTTGCTCGGGTTTCCCTGGCGGCACCTGCGGTATCTTCACCTCGGTGACCGGCAGTCCGCCGAATCGTATCTTCAACATCGAATGGCGCACCGTCTACTTCAACAACAACGCCCAGCGCGCCAACCACGAGCTGAGGTTGTATGAGGGGCAGACACGCTTCGATGTGATCTACGGCACGGTGGATCAGGCCAACACCAGCGCCACGGCGGGAGTGCAGAGAGACGACACCGCCTTTGACCAGTATTTCTGCAACGGCTCGGGTGGTGCGGCTACTGGCGGGCAAAGCTACATAATAACGCCTTGCGGAACACCAACTCCAACGCCCACGCCTACAGCGACCCCGACGCCTACGGCCACCCCAACACCAACACCTACACCTACACCAACACCAACGGCTACACCGACTGCGACACCTACGCCGACTGCAACGCCTACGCCTACGCCTACACCTACGCCCGGGCAGATCGTCCTGCACGCGCGCGCTTACAAAGTGCATGGCCTGCAAACGGTGGACCTCTTCTGGAATGGGGTCACCTCGGCTAACGTCGACATCTATCGCAACGGCGCGTTGATTGCCACCGTGCCGAACGATGGTGGTTTCTACACCGATCACATCAACCGCACCGGTAGGGGCACCTATACCTACAGAGTGTGCGAAGCGGGCACTGGGAACTGCTCTAACCAGGTCACGGTAAGGTTTGGCAGTGGATAACCGTAAGTAACAAAGCACTAAATCTAATCTACGCGGCGCCGCGCAAGCGGCGCCGCGTAAAATAATCCTATGACTAACAACTCAAATCGCAGATTCGTTCCGTCGCAGTTGCGGCGGATTTTTTGTTCATTGTTTTTCGTTGCAGCCGCTGCCGCTGCGATAGCCGCTGTCGCCGCTTCGCGCACGGTTGGTCAAGGCGGCTCACCTAACCAGTCGGTCGGTGCGCAAAAGATCGCGCCGTGGGTGACGGAACACACAGCTAACGGGCAGCAGGCTGAATTTTTCGTCGTGCTGGCTGATCAAGCTGACCTGAGCCCTGCTGCGGCGTTGGACACTAAGGCTGAAAAGGGCCGCTTCGTCCTTGACGCGCTGCGGAACAAGGCCCAGACCACGCAGGGGCCGATCCTACAATGGTTGCGCGAACGCGGCGTTGAGTATCAGTCCTTCTACATTGTTAACGGAATTTTAGTGAAGGGCAGCCGCGAAATCGCCGAGGCATTGGCCAGCCGGCCGGATGTAGCACGGGTAGAAGGCAACCCGGTCATTCACAATGCCCTTCCTGAACCGGTTGAAGGGCCTATCCAACGTGAGGCCCCGGTGACGATCGAACCGGGGATCAGTTACACGCACGCGCCGGATGTGTGGGCGCTGGGTTTCACCGGGCAGCAGATTGTCGTTGCCAGCGCAGACACCGGCGTGCGCTGGACGCATAACGCGCTCAAGCCGCACTACCGCGGCTGGAACGGAAGCGTCGCCGATCACGATTACAACTGGCACGACTCCATTCATAATAGCGTCGGCAACCCTTGCGGGAACGATTCGCCATTCCCTTGCGACGATTTCTTCCACGGCTCTCACACCACCGGCACAGCCATCGGCGACGACGGCTTGGGTAACCAGATTGGGATGGCGCCCGGCGCAAAGTGGATCGGTTGCCGCAACATGGACGTGGGCAACGGTACTCCCGCCAGATACATCGAGTGCATGCAGTGGTTCCTTGCGCCTACTCGGATCGGCGGTGGCGACCCCGACCCGACCAAAGCACCTGACATTACCATTAACTCCTGGGGTTGTCCGCCTTCGGAAGGTTGTTCGTTCGACACGTTGCAAGCTGCTGTGGAAGCTCAAGAAGCTGCTGGTATCCAGATGGTCGTAGCTGCCGGTAACTCCGGCTCGGCTTGTTCCACTGTGGTAGATCCGCCGTCGCTCTATGCGGCATCTTACACGGCGGGCGCATTGGTCACTGGAAGCGATAGCATCGCCTCCTTTAGCAGCCGCGGGCCGGTTACTATCGATGGAAGCGGCCGTACAAAGCCTGATATCACTGCTCCTGGCACGAGCACGCGCTCGGCCAGCAACAGCAGCGACACCGCCTATACGACTGCCAGCGGCACGTCTATGGCCACGCCGCACATCGCCGGCGCGATGGCGTTGTTGTGGTCGGCTCATCCGGAGTTGCGGCATCAGATTACCGCGAGTCGCGATGCCGTGAATAACACGGCTGTTCATATCGCCTCGACCCAATGCGGCACTGCGGGCCCGCCAAACAACGTTTATGGCTGGGGACGGGTCGATATCCTTGCCGCTGTCCAAGGGCCCGGGCCGACGCCAACGCCTACAGGAACGCCGACTCCGACGCCAACGCCCAGTAGCTGCAGTTGGTCAGCCGGGGCGAGCCTCCCGAGCGTCGGGGTCCGCCATGTTGGCGTTTATTTCCGGGCCAACGGGAAGCTTTATGCCATGGGCGGTCGCGCCTCCGATTTGGCCGACAGCGATTTCATGCATCCGTTCGAGTATGACCCCAACACCAATACGTGGACGATCAAGGCAGCCACTTATAACGAGAGCCCCCGGCAGGTGAACAACATGGCTTGCGGCGTGCTTACCGAGAGTGGAACGCCCTACATCTATTGCGTAGGCGGCTCGGCAGCCACCTTTACGACGGCCACCGCCCGGGTCTTTCGCTACAACCCTGTCACGGATACCATTCAGGTTCTCGACAGTGCAGACAACTGGCCTGGCGATGCCGCAGGCAACATCCTGCCTGGTGGGTTTGCAGTGTATAACAATAAGCTATACATCTTGGGCGGATTCCAGATCAACATAGCCTCCACGAACCAGATATGGCAGTTTGACCCCACTGCAGCGGTAGGCGCCAAGTGGCTACAGAGAGTGAACACGCCGGTAGGGGTCATGTACGCCCCCACATGCACCATAGGTAATATCATCTACCTAGCAGGAGCCTCGGACTACCAGGGAGGCTTGGTGATCGACACTACCAATTCCTTCAGCTTCGACCCGGTTGGTAACACCATTGGCTCGATAGCACCGATACCAAGGGCTACAGGGGAGACCCGGGCGCTGAACTTCTGCAACAAGATGTATGTCCTGGGCGGCGGCAGAGTCACACCCAATCCCTCGAATGAGGTGGACGTCTATGATCCGGCTACCAATACGTGGTCAACGGATTTGCCGTTCGTAACCGCGCGGCGCAACTTCCCAACCGATACCGACGGAACCAACAACATCTGGCTGGCAGGCGGTTACGCTCCCACTGCCGCGACAAACACGATGGAAATCTTCCACTGCCCGGTGAGTCCGTGCGCGACACCCACACCAACGCCGACGCCTACCCCCACGCCTACGCCTACACCGACGCCGACGCCTACTCCCACGCCTACGCCGACTGCAACGCCTACACCCACACCGGTGCAGATCACGCTGCACGCGCGTGCTTACAAAGTGCACGGCCTGCAAACGGTGGACCTCTTCTGGAGTGGGCCGACCTCCGGTTTCATCGACATCTATCGCAACGGCGTGTTGATTGCCACCGTGCCGGCCCTGGGTGGTTTCTATACCGATAACATCAACCGCAATGGGAGGGGAACATATACGTATGTGGTGTGCCTAGAGGGCACTGGGAACTGCTCAAACCAGGTCACAGTGAGGTTTGGCGGTGGTGGCTAACTCCCGGTAGCAAGCAGGTTTAATCTACGCGGCGTCCGGCAGCTGCCGGACGCCGCGTTTTTTCTAGCGATCGTAAAGTGGCGTTCCTCGTCCGGTCGCCGCGGCGACACAGATTCGGCGTGGCGAACTTGCGGTTTGCAGTAGCCGTAGACGCGACGCCCCTCGTCGCGCAAAAAGATTTTTTACAGAAGGCAACCAAGGAAACAAAGTCGGAAAGACCACGGACCACTGACCACAGACCACGCGCTGTAGCGTGTGCAAAAGCGGGCCGACAAGAAGGCTGATCTGGTTGTCAGCGGTCTGTGATTCGTAGTCCCTCTCTTCATCCGTGTTATGAGCGGTTCGAAATTCAGAGGCCAGAGGTCAGTTCTGTAGAAGGCAGCAAAGAAAGATCGTAAATTGAGCTTCGTCATTCATTCGCCATTCGGCATTCGAGCTTCGTCCATTTTCCTAATCCGCGTTGTCGGCGAAATCCGCGGTCAAAAATAAAAAAATTAAAAAAAGTATTGACACGCTCCTTCGCACCTGACTAAAAAACGCCCTTCCACCGGACCGCTCCGCTCTGACTTCGACCAACAATATCCTATGAGCAAACAAACTAAAAATAACCGCGCCTTATTCGGCCTGATTTCCTTTGGCGTCTCAGGGATGGGCTTTTTCATTTGTCTGGCCTTGCTGCCAGCACTGGCCAGCGCCTCTGGCCAAACACTGGCGCCCACGCGCAAGGCGCCACGGAACGAGCCGCTCGAATTTTACGATAATCCGCCTGCGCCACCACGGAAGATAGAGACTTCGCCGCGAATGATCTCGCAATTCGGCCCGTTCGTCAGTCACCAGGTGAACGTCGATGCCAACGGGAACAATATCATCGGCGACGCTGCGAACGAGTGCGCGATTTCCGTTGATCCCACCGACGGGAACAAGATGACAATTGCCTGGAGACAATTTAACAGCGTACTATCCAATTTCCGGCAGGGCGGCTGGGGTTATACCACCGATGGCGGCATAACGTGGACGTTTCCCGGTGTTCTTCAAAACAATGTTTTTCGCAGCGACCCAGTGACAAATTCCAACGAGGTAGGGAACTTCTTCTATCTCAGTCTTCAGTCGGACCAAAACCTGTCCTTTTTCTGCGACGATTTGTGGCGCTCGACTAACGGCGGCCAAACATGGGTGGAGCAGTCACCGGATAGAGGCGCGGGCGGCGGCGATAAGGAGTGGTTCACCATCGACAAGACCGGCGGCCCGGGACACGGATTCCAGTACCAGGCAGACGACGGCATAAACTGTAGCGGCGGTGGCGTGCAATTCCAACGTTCCACCAACGGCGGGGTCACCTGGCAGGCGCCGATTAATATTCCGAACTCGCCCATATACGGAACGCTCGACGTCGATACTAATGGTAATCTGTTTGTCGGCGGCGAAGGAAACGTGGGGTTCTTTTGCGAGCGTTCGAGCAATGCGCAGATCGGGGGCCAGACACCGACTTTTGACCGAAGCACCGCCGTCAACCTGGGTGGCCAGCTCGGTGGCGGGGGAATCAATCCGGCAGGGCTGACAGGGCAGTTGTTCCTTGCTGTGGATCGCTCCGGTGGTCCGACTAACAATAACATTTACATGCTCGCCAGCGTGGTGCCGCCCGGACGTAGCACGACCGACGTGATGTTCGCCCGCAGCACCGACGGTGGACTAACCTTTAGCGCGCCGCTCAAGATCAATGACGACCCAGTTAATCCCAGCAAGTGGCACTGGTTTGGCACATTTTCTGTGGCACCAAATGGGCGCCTCGATGCTGTCTGGTACGATACGCGGAACGCTGCGAATAACACCGATTCGCAGCTATTCTATTCCTGGAGTACCGACGGCGGCGCAACGTGGGCACCAAATGTCGCAGTGAGCAACTCGTTTAATCCTTTCGAAGGCTATCCGAATCAGAACAAGATCGGCGACTACATCACCATTGTCTCAGACGCTACCGGCGGCAACGTGGCCTATGCAGCCACGTTCAACTTCAATCCGAACAGGAGCCAGCACGAGGAAGACGTTTATTACGTTCGCGTCTCCCCTACAGGAACTCCCACCCCGACGCCCACACCGACCGCGACACCGACCCCGACGCCTACGCCTACACCCACACCGACTGTGACTCCGACTCCCACACCGACGCCGACTCCGACACCGGGGCAGATCACGCTCAGTGCGCGCGGCTACAAGGTGCAGGGGCAGCAGACGGTGGATCTCTCCTGGAATGGAGCTACCTCGAACAACATCGACGTCTATCGTAACGGCGTGTTGATTGCCACGGTGTCGAACATCCCCGGTTTCTACACCGATCACATCGGGGCGCGTGGCAAGGGCACGTACACCTATAGGGTCTGCGACGCAGGCACGCAAAACTGCTCTAACCAGGTCACGGTGAGGTTTGGCGGCGGCTGACAGTGGCCCTGAATCCCAGGAGTCAGTGATGGGTGGTCAGCTTGCTCGCCATGGCCTCAGCGAAGGCGAGTGTCCTCAGGTCTACCACGCCGAAACCGCGCGCGAAGGCGGGTAATCTGCGTTTGAAGCTTCGCTTGCGGCTTCGCCACTCTAGGTCATCCCTGAGGTCACAAAAATGTAGCAAGAAATTTAAAAAAAGTTCTTGACACGTTTCGGCGGGCTTAATTACAAACGGTCTTTCGTCTTAAACTATCATGTTGCATCTCCGCAAATCACGAGGACACCCCTGAAATGAAAAAGCAAATTAATCCTACCGTCAAAGCGCATCTTCTCCGAAGCGCGTTTTATCTGCTTCTGCTGGTGGCCGTCTGCGCGATCCCATTCGCGCTGGCCCAATCCCGCAGTCGCGGGACTGCGAACCGAAGCCTGACCAAGCCAGACCTCGTCACGAAGATGGATCCGCCGCGCGCCACGGGCCCGGTGACTTTGCCGGACGCCGCCAGCGGGGCAGTTCTCGGCGGCGCTGCGCCAACCGGCCCCTGCCAATACACGATAACACCGGGTACCGATACGATCGTGCCCGGGGTGACCGACACAGGCAACCATATCGACGACGGCGATACGTTTGTCGCTCTGCCGTTCAACTTCCAGTTGTATGGGAACACGTACAACGGCGTGAACGTTAGCTCCAATGGTCGCCTCGACTTCGTGTGCGCAAACGAACCTGTCGGCTATATCACAGCCTGTCTGCCAGCGCCGCCTAATCAGTGCCCGTATGACTACACCATCTACCCGCTGTGGGAGGATTTGCGCACCGATTTCGGCCTGAGCGGCTGCTCGGGTTTCCCCAACGGAACCTGCGGTATCTTCACCTCAGTGACCGGCAGTCCGCCGAATCGTATTTTCAACATCGAATGGCGCGCTGTGCTTTTTGCCAACAACGCATCGAGGCAGAATTTCGAGGTGCGTTTGTACGAGAACGATCCGAACCTGCGCTTCGATGTAGTCATCGGCGCGCTCGACACGACCGGCGCCGATCACAATTACGTGTCGGGCGTACAGGGGGCCAGCGGGTTCTTCACACAGGACTTCTGCGCTAATCCCGCTCCCGTCCAGAACGTCTCGCGCACTTATACGCTAGCACCCTGCGGAACACCAACCCCAACTCCGACAGCAACACCAACACCTACCCCGGGAGGATGTCAGTTCCGGGTGCTGATCGCCTATGCTGACATAGGGGGGCAGCCGACCACGATACAAAACCAGATACTGGCCGAACCGGGCGTTATCGGAGTGGATCTGTTCGATGCCTTCAGTGGCACGCCCACCTTACAGCAGCTACAGCAGTATAACATCGTATACGCCTTCTCCAACAACTTCTGGGCCGACCCTGTAGCGATGGGTAACGTGCTGGCCGACTACCAGGACGCGGGCGGCATCGTGGTAGTAGGCACCTTCGCGTGGGATAACCGGGGAGGGTGGAACCTGGCGGGAAGGTGGATGACCGGCGGGTATAGCCCATTCAATTCATCGAGCATAACAAACTTCTCCTTTAACACGGCGAACATCACGCAGCCGGGCCACCCACTGATGCAGGGAGTGAGCAGCCTGGGCGCCTTCTACCGCAACGGGCTAACGCTCGCGGGAGGGTCGTCAGTAGCGGACTGGACGGACGGCCCGCCGGCAGTGGCCTACAAGACCAACAACGGCAGCACGGCGGTAGGCATCAACGCTTACCTGGGCTACCTCAACCAGTTCTCAGGTGAATGGGGCCGGCTGATAGTGAACGCCGGCAGGTGGCTGGCTAACTGCCAGGCCACGCCGACGCCCACGCCAAGCGGGACGCCCACGCCAACGCCCACGTGCACACCAGGATGGCGCATCGAGCCGTTCATGCTGAATGCCAGGTCCTTCGCATCAGGCGCACTAGCTAGCAACGCCTTCTACGCGGTCACCGGCTTCAACGGCACCGACCCATACGTAACCGCAACCAACTTCTTCAACGGCAGCGTGTGGGCTACGGGGGCGCCAATCCCAGTCCCGCACTCCCAGTCCCGTGCCACATCCATCGGCGACATCATCTACGTGCCGGGTGGGTTCAACAGCATCCAGTTCGGTGGCCCGCTGGACTTCATGCAGATCTATAACACCACCGCAAACACTTGGAGTATGGGTATGAACTTGCCCGCGGCGCGCTCCGGTGGGCCGGCCGTAGCGTTTAACGGCCTGGTTTACGTGATCGGTGGGTACAATCCCGTCGGCACAGGCCACACTGACGTGTACATCTACAACCCGGGAACCAATAGCTACACCACCGGCGCTCCGATGCCCGCAGGTCAGGGCAACATGCCCGGGGTGCTGCTCAATGGTGAGATCTACGTGGTCGGAGGCGGGACAGCGCCAGGCGCACAATTCGCATATAACCCGACTTCGAACACCTGGCGCACCATTGCGCCGCTGCCCACCTCGGGCGGTACCTGCCAGGCGGGAGGCGGGTTCGTCGTGGACAATGAACTGTGGATTGTCGGCTGCCTGGGTCTGCCAATTAACCAACAGGTGTGGATCTACAACCCGGGCAGCAATACGTGGCGCGCCGGGCCGCAGTACAGCGCAAGCCACGAAGGCGGCTCAGCCACTAGCCTGTTCAACACACGCGGGTTCGTGGCCGGCGGCGGTCCCGGCGGAGGTGCCACGACCACTGTGGAATCGGTCGGCAGCTGCGTGACGCCCACACCCACACCAACCCCAACGCCAACGCCTACCCCTACTCCAACGCCTACGCCGACACCGACTGCAACTCCGACTCCGACACCTACACCGACACCGGTGCAGATCACGCTGCACGCGCGTGCTTACAAAGTGCACGGCCTGCAAAAGGTGGACCTCTTCTGGAGTGGGCCGACCTCGGGTTACATCGACATCTATCGCAACGGCGCGTTGATTGCCACCGTGCCGGCCCTAGGTGGTTTCTATACCGACAACATCAACCGCACTGGGAGGGGAACCTATACGTATAGGGTATGCGAAGCGGGCACTGGGAACTGCTCGAACCAGGTCACAGTGAGGTTTGGCAGTGGCTAGCTCCCGGTAGCAAGCAAGTTCAATCTACGCGGCGCCGTGCAAGCGGCGCCGCGTCTCTTGAGCAGCGTAATATTCAAAGTGCATTCGAACTCGCCGACAAAATTTTGTAAAATTGTTCCTGGCCTCGCTGGCTTGATTCATTAGAAAGATTCCTACTTCAACTCATAAGCTTACTAACAACGCAAAATCGGAGGACCAAAAAATGCTAAAGAAAACACTGACCGCTTTCACGCTCTCTTTCCTTTCACTTCTCGGAAGTGGCTGGGAAAATTACGCAGCCCAACCCAGCCAGGAAATGTCAGATGCGGCAACCGGCACACTTCAAAAGATGATCGTTGAGAGCGGAAGCGTCACGTTGGATCTCGATCTGAACGGGTTGAATGGAAGCAGTTCCTTGGTGGCAAGACCTGTCACATTGCATTTCGCCGCGGCGGCAAATTCCTTCCTTTCTATTCTGGTTCTTAACGATCTGTTGCGCGCCGCCGAAACTGGTTCCATGACTCTCATCCCGCAAAACACTGCGGGGGCCGAGGTCAACGACCCCGGCTATAGTACTCTGCCCGCGGCGCTTCGCGCGTCCCTCGGTCAGCTTGCCATTGAAAAAATGGACTCGGACGCACCGGTTGAGCTCGTCGTGCGCGACAGCAAGAACGGATTCGTCTATTTCAATGTCGAAGGACAGCAGTACGATTACGATGCCAACGCGCTGTTGCTTTCCATCACGGGGGGAAGACTTGTCATTTCAAAAGGGTTTGCCAACGCGCTCGGCCGGCCAGCAGACGCCGGTGCGACAGTTGGAAAAATCTCGATCGGCGCCGCGATGCAACCGATCGAAGTTCAGACGCTCGTCAACGGTGAAACCAAATCGGTGGTCATGCCGCCGTTGCGAGGCGCAGCCGGCCCGGCAACGCCAGCGCTGGTCCCAGGGCCCGATGTGATCGTTGGCGATCTGCCGGAAATGGCGCAATACGGAAGTAATGGAAACTTCGTCGGGCTGGGAATTGGAACGACCTCTTGTAATAACGGCGACCAGCCGCTGGACTGGTTTTCACTGCCAAATACTGATCACCCGGTCATTCCGCAGAACTTCTATCGAATGAGCGGCGGTGTCAGTAACAACGACCGGTTTGAACAAGTCGGCCAGTCGTGGCTTAAACACGCGTTTGCGGCACTACAAGGGAACGCTTGCAACTTTGGCTGCACTCCCGGTTGCAGTAGCTCACAGCTATGCCCCGGATGCTCCGATCCTTACAGCTCCAGTTTAAATGCGGGTCAAAACGGGCTGGGTTCGCGCGCCTGGGTAAACCCGTTTAGCGGCGCTTTCCCGTCGGGCGCAAACAACCATACCGGCCATACTCACACTGGCACGTCGCACCGGGTCACGGTGGCGACGAGCGACTTGGATCCATCGCAAAATCCCACTGCGACCTATTTTGCCGAAGGCCACTATGTCACTCCGCACGAATATTCATGGTGCCAGTCGCATCCCGGGCAATGTAACATGTTCAACAACGTTTCTTATCGCCAGTTCTTGGTCAGCGGCGGCCCGAGCAATTTCACATTTTCGCCTGTTGGCTCGACGGTGCGAACACGGCCTGCCATCATCGCCTGGACTGGCGCGACGGTGAGCCAAGTCGAACCTGACCCGGGTAACGACGGCATCTGGTTAATGGCCTACAAGGTGACTAATCCAAATACTGGAGTCTGGCACTATGAGTACGCCCTGTATAACGAGAACCTCGACCGGGCAATCCAATCATTCAGTGTGCCGCTAGGCCCTGGGACCAACATCAGTAACATCAGCTTTCATGCGCCACCTCAGGAGCCGGGTTGGGCAAATGACGGGACCTTTAACAACCAGGGTTTTAGCAGCCAACCGTGGGCTGTTACTCAGACCAGTGACTCGATAACATGGAACAGCGAAACATTTGTGCAGAATCAGAACGCGAATGCGATTCGCTGGGGCACGTTGTATAATTTCCGGTTTGACGCTGACCAGCCGCCGCAAAGTGTGAACGCAACAGTAGGTTACTTTAAGACCGGCGCGCCCATGTCGGTTCAAATCCAGGCGCCTGGCGGTGGCCCAACACCAACACC
>JBKOYG010000071.1:0-27728 GCA_046725285.1 Verrucomicrobiota bacterium | reverse complement strand
TTAGCAGGAGCTTCCATCCCTAGCAAAACAACAAACAAGAAGGGAAAATTATATGAAAAAACTTCTCTTAATTGCATTGGTGGCAAGTGGATTGGCTTTCGTCCCCGTGCAGCGTTCTGACGCTCAGGTTTCGGTCGGAATTGGGGTTGGCTATCCGGGTTATTATGGTTACTACCCCTATGGCTATTACCGACCGTATCCGTACTATGGCTATTATCGGCCTTACTATTGGTACGGCGGGCACCGCTATTACCGCCACCACCGTCATCATTACTACTATCGATACTAAGATGACGTAATCGACTGAGCCGGCTTGGAAGCGATTCCAGGCCGGCTTTTTTTTGGCCGCGCTCAGGGCGGTTCCAAGGCAAGGGTAGCCTGTCCAACGCAGGGTTGTCTATTTCGTCGATTCGACCCGTCGCGAGGATCGCGCTACAATCGTTTTTGATTGCCAGATGGTAATGATCCGGGCATGATCTCATCGACGATTTTGCCCACACATTTAGCGATGGCTGGTCAAACGACGACGGATTGTCGACGCCCGAGAAGACATCGCTTTACGCCAGGATGATCCACATCTTCGTTCCGCCTAAGCCCTTTCTCTCCGTGAAAAAAAATCTCGCTAATTGTGAAGTGGCTGGCCATACTCGGCAACTTTCTGCAGGCAAACGACGGAGGAAAAATTATGTTTCACTTAATCTGGTACATTGTTGTTGGGTTGATCGCGGGGGTCATCGCGAAATCAGTGATGCACGTGCACATGACGATTTTCTGGACAATCGTGCTCGGCATCATCGGGTCGATCATCGGCGGCGCCGTTACCCACATGTTTGCGCACCCGACAAACGAACGATTTCATCCGGCCGGCCTCATTTTTTCCACGCTTGGCGCGATCCTGGTCCTCTACGTTTGCATCAAGCTGAATATCCATTTTCCCCGCGTTCTTTAATCAGGAAAGAGGAAAACTGGGGGAGGAAAATGGGGTCAGTCCTAACTATTAACATAAAACCACCGGCGCACCGTCTCAAACGTTCTTGCTTTAAGATGACCCGACTCGCCTTATGTCAAAAGTGAGGAGTGACCCAATTTAGCAATTCAGGAGCTTCGGCGGAGTCCCGCGATTTCGGGGCGGCGCACAGGGAAGTGATTGGTGGTTTGATAGGTGTGATTGGTGGTTGTTAGTTGGTAAGATTGGTAATTGGGTTGCATTCCGGTCCTGCTCCACGCTTTGCCAGATAAAAAGCATTATCCCACGCCTGAATCACGTTATTTTTCCTGCATTTGTAGTCTACGTCGTACGTAGCTTGGAGCGGACGACGTGTCCGGGTGAGGGTTGCCTTAACCTCGACTGTCAATTGCTACACCTGACGACGGGCGTATCATCGGGGATGATCTTTGTTACCTTCCCGTCCCTGAATTTGTAGACTATCGGACTTAATGTAACCCTAAATCGCAGGGGCGTCCCCCCTGGTAATCCAGGACCGGTAACTTTGAACTCGATGCCGAACTTGCCTTCGCCCAGCCCTGTATCCACCTTAATAAATGGTGAGAACTTCACATCCTGTTGCTTTACCTCAAGCTTACGAGCGCCGCTTGCGGCAGTACCTCTGAACCCTTCTAACTTTAGGGAAGCGGGCACAACTTCCAAGTCTGGAACATTCCTGAACGTGACCAGCAACTCGCCCCCTACGGTCACATTGCCGCCAGCGCACTGGAGAGGCCTTCGAACATTAAATCGGATCACCCGCTTGTTAGGTTGGTTCTCGGTAGCTTGCTGCCCTGTCGCGGCGTCTTCCGCGCCGGTGCTAAGCTCCAGAACGGCCGTTTCTTCCTCGGCCGTATTGCCATTGGGATCGCCTCGATCCGGTTCTGGGGTAACCGCTCGAGCGCTCTGCGCGATAGCAAAGCAGGCAAGCAATAGTGCAATGAATAAATACGGAAGTTTTCGGTTTGATTGAAGCAATGGAGTCATGGTTCTTCCTCTCTTTTTCCCGCCGTGTTGATTTTGAAATTGTGGGCCCCCGGAAGAGACGAAGAACCTGGCGAAGAAATGTCCTTCGTTTTAGAGTAGTCAGGGTCCATTTTAAAAGCGTCGAGTGTTGAGAAAATCGGGCCCGCGTGTCAAGCCGATTCGCCGCTTTCGCGAATCGCTAGTTGTAGCTCCATAACCGTAGTAACTTGGCATCCGCGCGCGCGAAGAACCGCTACCGGTTCGATCCGTCTTTGGGTGCGTGGCCGGCTATCGCGCGCACGATCTGGGAGCAAGCGGTGGTATTCCAACAGTGGATAGCCCAACGGCTTTATATGCGCAGTGGAGCGAACGTAAGCCAGCAATTGCGCCGCTATGGAGCCAATGCGAAACAATCCGACCTCCCGCTTTTATTCCGGAAATGGATTTCAGCTGTCAACAATTGATACCTGACCCCAATTCCACTCCCGGCAAGTTTTCTTGACGAGCAGGCGAGATTTTTCCAAAGTCGGCGTTGCTAAAGCCGATCTTGGAATCGCGCGCGTGAAGATCTTTGCGAAAGCGTCATCGGAGATATCACGAAAAGCGAACTCCAGGCTTGAATAAACCTTTATGGCAGACCGATCTAATTTTTGGAAAATGGTCGATAGGACTAAGCCCAGCAAGCTGGGGGTCTTTGGAGAGAAAGAACTTCGGGATTGTCAGGACTATTTCTTGGAAATCCAGTCTGACTCGACGGTCCCTACAGATGAATTCATAACCGCGTCGGAACGACTGACACTGATATGCAGCGAGATCGCTATAAGGCATAGCGACGCTAAGCACCAGCAAACCCAGCGCCTCGCACGCTGGGCAATTGCAGTTGGAATGGCTTCGGTAACTGCCGTAATTGTCTTTGCCATTACTCAATATCTCGCAAATAGAGCACCTCGCGAGAATTCACCTGCGGCTATAGAAACGCCAAACATCGCCACGCCTGCGCCTATAGAAACGCCAATTGTCGCCACGCCAACGCCAACTGCATCGCCGTCACCAGCTGAGAAGGCTGCTTCGCCTTTACCCGTCGCGTCGCCAACGGCCTCGCCCAAAGCAAAACCTACTTCTAAGAAAACGAAGGCTAAAAGGAAAGCGCGTCGGGTTGCACGCCCGATGCCTGCAGGGCGCACGAGCGACGAAGCGGCCAACCCACCGGCGCCGGGCGGAGGCCATGGCCAAGTGTGGGTTAACACCGAGACAGGTGTTTACCATCGGGAAGGCTCGCGTTTTTACGGCACGACGAGGAGGGGCAAATACATGACCGAGCAAGACGCAATCCAGGCGAATTACAAGCCCCCGCCAAAGCGACCATAGGAAGACAACGCTAAGTCAGAGTTGCTAGGATTGCTTCGGCAATGGGAAAAGGGAAAGGGGTCACATCTAAACATTTGACATTGGCGCTGGAACCTACCATTCGGAAAAAATGGCGCGGTTTTTGCATATAGAATTTGAAGATGCCGTCGATCATCTGTGCGCGCGGGGTAATGCACGCCAGATGATTTTCCGCGATGAACGCGATTACGTTCGCTTCCTAAAGCTGCTCGGAGAATCGGCGCAACGTTTTTGAGCCCGCGATTCTGTGTTTTGTGTTAATGGGCAATCATTTTCATCTGTTTCAAGGTCGCTACAAGAGTTTTTGGGTGCAAGAAGGAGACTGTCTGCTGGGCCTGAGCCGCTAGGTGCAAGAATTTTGGCCAAAAACAAGCAAATTTATTCTTCGTTAGAATAATTCTGATTCAGAATATCGTTAGAACGATGGCTGGTGAAAACAACTCGCCAGTCGAACAGAAGAATTGAGGGATCAATACTATGAAAAATAATGTCCTAGTTTTCGTTCACGGTATGACCACCGATGTCGCACCGAGCGATCCAACTCAGCAGGGGGGTAGGTACGACCAATTTTGGACAGCATTGCAGGCGCGCAAACCTGAGCTGAAAGATCTGTTTCCTAATGGCGCTATCAAAGTCGAATGGGGGCATCAGCTGTCACCCAAGGAAGACCCTGTGCGAGACGACCACAGGCTTACCGAAGTGGAACGATTCGTGAACGATCAAGTGTCCTATCGTAACCTAGAGCATCACAGTGGGCCGAATAATATCATCATCTCTGATTGGGGTATCCCAGGTATTCGACAGGTAGTAACAAACGTGCGCGAAGGCGTGGTTTCGTTTGGGCTCACAGATGTAGTTTATTATTGTTCCGACGATGGTGAAACACGCGTGCGAGCACATGTTTACAGTCAAGTATTGCTCGCGATGCAACAGTACCTCACTGAGCCAAATGTGAAAATCCACCTCTTCGGCCACAGTTTAGGTGTCACCATTGTTCATGATTTTCTTTTTGGCTTATTCAAAAAGGATCATGAACCAGATTTTGTTAAACACAATCAGGGAGGGCCGTGGACAAGCCCAGAATTTCAAAAGTGGCGTGACAAAGCGCAAACCGGGGAGCTGACTGTCGGAGGCGTGGCTTTAGCAGCATCACAGCTTCCGTTGATGGTAATGAGAAAGCAGGTGATGATTGATAAGCTGTTTAGCCATCAGGGGCTTGATCCCGCCGACATCGGCGTCATTTCAACGGGAATACAAGTGAAATTTTTCTATGATGTTGATGATGTGCTCGGATTCTCAAGTCGCAACCTGTACAGCCCCAATGATGCGATGATGGACATCCAGGTAGACGTTGGAGATACGCCGCAGAGCGCACATACTGGTTACTGGAAAAATGAGACCGTGATTAGGGAAACTGCACAGCTATTCTATGATTACGCTTCGTAGAATGGCCCAGCGGATTCGTCGAACACGACCCAGTCACGATGCCGTTGCTGCGCGGAAGCTGATTAAGGAAATGTTAAATGTTTAAATTTGACCCCGATTTTCGATTCGGCCTGCCCAGAGCGATCGCGACCGATTTGCTTTTGGTCGCGCTGCTCATTGCATATTTCCTTCACTTCGCGCTTCAGTCCCTGCCTGCGCATTTCCGAGGCGACGACATGACGAACATGTTCCATTACTGGTCTGTTGGTCCGTTGAAGGCCAGTCGTGCAAATCTATTTTTTTGGACTTCGTTCGAACGTCCCCTTGCAGCTCTCTACTATCTGCCGTTATATATTTTTTTGATCTCCATCCCAAGCCCTACCGGGTAGTAACCATTACACTGGTGGGCGCCGGGATACCCATCGCTTACTCGTTGGCTCGATCACTCGGTGCTTCGCGGTCGGTTGCCTTTCTCGCAGTTGTTCCATGGTGTTATCATCCTAGGCTGGCCAGTTTGGTGTTTATCGATGCTTTTATTTATGATGTGCTATGCAGCCTCTTTTATTTGGCTGCGCTTGCATGTTACGTTAGTATTCGTGAAAAAGGCGAACCTCTCCGTCCGTTGCAGCTGTTTGGGTGTCTCGTACTTTACCTCTGCGCGTTAAGTTCAAAGGAGATGGCGGTCACGCTGCCAGTCATCATTTTAATTTATGAGCTGCTGAAATACTATCACGAACCAGAGCGGAAAAACTTCTTTCACTGGATCTGGCGCGACGCTTCGCCAGCTTTGGTCGCGGGCCTGATTACCGCGATTTACTGCTACGCCAAAATGTACGGCCCGGATGGATTGTACGTCCATCCTCAAGGACGCGGAGCATACATGCCCCATTATTCCTGGCACGCGTTTGGGAAGGCGAATGCGAATTTTTTCAGCCAGCTGATCTATCTAGCTCGGGATGATGTTATGCCAGCAAGGATGGTTTTCGCGGCGTGGGGTTTGGTCTTCTTATACGCTTTTTTGAGACGTGACCGCGTGCTGGCATTAATGGCGTTTTGGGTTGTTATCACCCCTCTTCCGTTGGACTTTATCGTTCCCATTCGTGGCGGCGCTCCTTTAATTCTTGTTCTTTTTGGTTGGGCTATGATTTTTGCGAAGCTCGCATCGGATTTAATTAAGTTAACATCCAACTCTTCGATAGTAACTGAACAAAGATCCGTGGTAGGCGCGACGATCGGTGCAATCATTGGTGGCACACCAACCGGTCACGCTAGTGCCGCGGTGATCGGGGCTGCCGCAGGTGCTGGGGCGGTAAGGTTGCCAACCCCAATCTTTCGAGTTGCTGCAATGCTTATTGTGGCATTCACTCTGGCAATTTACACCGAGCGGCAGAATCATCTTTGGACCCGCCATTTGCTTCACGTTGGAGAAAAAGAAGCCCACGTAGTTGAAGCCTTTCGCGCGCTGAATCTTCGCCCTAAGCCTGGCAGTAAGATCCTGTTGACGGATAATCCTTTTGCAGACGCTCCTGCGGGAGGAGCTTGGCTTCCGCTTTTTATTGCCGAGTTGCTCTGGAATGACCATTCGCTCATGGTCTATTTAGAAAGCTTGAACTCATTGACCGGCCAACAGATAGCAAAGATGGATTACATTCTGGCGGTTCACGAATACAAAGTGGATGTAATCCGAGAACCGCGTTGAATTGAGAGCGGCTGGTTTCGTCAACTGGAAAGTATTCTGGAGGAGCGTCACACCTGGCCTCAAGCACTACCGTTCTTTGAAATTGCCCGCCTGCTCGGGAGAGAAGAAGGGATCAAATCTAAACATTTGACATTGGTATCGATTAGGTATGCGAAGGAAATGGCGCGGCCTTTACGTGTAGAATTTGAAGATGCGATCTATCACCTGTGCGCGCGGGGCAACGTACGCTAAACAATTTGCCTCGATGAACGGTATGCTGCGGTAGCCCAGCGGATTCGTCGAGCACGATCCAGTCACGACGAAGTTACCGCACGGAAGCTGATTAAGGAAATGTTAAATGTTTAGATTTGACCCCGATTTTCAGCAAGTGCGGGCTGGTTCCGTTGCCCGAAGAAGTGGATGCGCGTTGCAGTCATTTGCGGTGAGGCGGGTATTGGGGCAGTCAGGCTTTCGGAGAGAAGATGCTTAAACTGGCAGCAGCGGGACCTTCAGCGCGATCGGAATCGGATTTATCGTAGGAAGTTGGAACGTCGTGCGCACGACGCTTCGATGGCCGAGCAGTTGTTGCAGGAAGGATTGCGAGCGGCCAACCTCGATCGGCGAGAGTTATCGGGTCTCTCAGGGTTCAGACGCCCGAAAAGTGGCTATCGCGCGCACGATCTGGGAGCAAACAATGGTATCCCAACAGTAGGTGGCACAACGGCTTTATATGCGCAGCGCAGCGAACGTAAGCCAGCAATTGCGCCGCTATCGAGCCAATGCGAAACGATCCGACCCCCAATTCACCCAATTCTTGCGAAGTGTCGTCAGCCACACGCTCGCGTGGAGCTTATAATGAAACTCCCCCAATGTCCCTGCTTTGGCTTGCCCTCTGGCGCGTGTAGAAGACCTTGCGAAGCTCCCCGGCATCACTTACCCACCCATCTCGTCTGAGTGATGCTTGTGTTGTTTGTGATTCTTGTGATTCTTATGCTTCTTGTGATTCTTGTGATTCTTGCGATTGTTTTGATGGTTTTTCCCCTGCTTACCGCAGTCTGAACGCGCGGCCTGCGATACAATCTGACCTATCTCCTGCTGGCTAATGCAGCCCTGGTTTGCCAAGCTCTGTGCCGCGTGCGCGACGGAGGACACATACTGGCCGTGATTTTTCCAGGTCCCACCCGAGGCTGGACCACTGCACGGAACCAGTGCATCGATGATGGATTCGGCATCCGTCTCACCGGACAGCGAAAAACTTGCATTAAATGGCCCCTGATGGGTGATGTCGGTCCCGATACGCAGCCAGTCCGGCTCAAGATTGTCATTGCGTATCCAGCTTTGCAGGTCGCCTACGAATATCGGAGGATTAACAGGCTTGGGCGCAGAAAGCCATAGAAAATCGCCGCTGGTTAACCCCACTTCGGGCCGAAAGAAATAGTGATCGGCCGGAAGAAAAATTGGTGGGTCGAAAGTGACGGTAACGGTCACCTCAGTGCCGGTAACGGCACCTTCGCCCCCGGTAAATGGGTTCGGGCCGTTGATTCCGTTTACGACGGAATTCAGGACGCTAAAAGTGGGGTTTACCACCGTCGCGATGGCGCTCAGGCTGTCGTCGAGGCTATCCCTCGTGGCATCATCTATCTCCACGTCGCTTGGTGAATTTGTTCGCGTCGGCACAACGGGCGTGCGGCTTGTGTCAGAGTCAACGGGGAAAACGTGATAGATCTCGACTTCAACCCTGTTGATGCTTTCCGGCGGCGCTCCCAACGGAAGCAACCCTGTGAAGGTCGCTTGATTGATGACCACGCATTGGCTGAGAATGAAGTCATCGGCTGTCTCCGTCTCAACCAGCCCGGCGCTGGCAGGACGTGACAGCGTCCCGATCAACCCATCGGGAGATCCCGTGGAAAAGAAAAAGGAACTCGCCAAAGCTCGAGGTGCTAGCGGGATCAAGGCAAGCAAAGTTAAACCCAAGACAAGCTTGGCAGCTATGGCGGCATTCGCTCTAATTAAACTAGGCTTGGCAGCAGTTGAGGTTGGGAGGTTTACCCCGTGGGTGCGATCATAAATTTTCATAGGATTATTCGTCGTTGTAGTTCGTGTTTATTTTTCTTTCGCCGGTAATCGCGCAAAGCGGCGGCCCTCACGTAGATCCAGCCGCATGAGCTTCTTCAGCTCGGCTCGAAGTTGCGTTGAGAAACGTCGGATGTACGTAGAGACATTTTTACGAGCGCCGCGAAAATTTGTCAGCAAAAATTTTCGCGTGAAATACGAATTTCGCAGATTGCGAATTTTGTTCTGTCCACCTTAATCTAAATTACAACACGATTAGCCCGTCGCTTTACAGTCTGGCTGGGGTGGGTAGGGCTCTCGGAACAGTGGCGGGAATAAAAATCCTATTTTTGCGCAGCTTCCCGCGCGCATAGAAATCATTGCGAAAGCGTTGCCGACGTTGCGCGTTCCTTGGATGAGCGAGTGGCGACACGGTAGCGACTACTTCGGTTACTGGCTTGGCTACAGGGCAAAAGGGGTCAGGTAGCATGAAAGCGTCACTCTTTCGGTGGAGCGTTGGGGCAACCGAAAGGAGAAGCTATCATGAATTACGTTGGAATCGATATTCACAAACGCTACAGTGTTTGTGTTGCACAAGATGAGCGAGGCCGGCCGCTAGGTGAAGCGCGCATTGAAGGCAATCTGGCTACTGGTTTCGCTCAATTTTTTTGCTCTTTAGGTGGTAAGAGCCGGGTGGTAATCGAGGCTTGCTGGAACTGGCAAAAGCTCTACGAGCTGCTCGAGGGGATGGAGCAAGTAGAAGCGATCCTGGTTGCTAATCCGTACAAGACCAGGTTGATTGCCGATGCACAGATCAAGACCGACAAACTGGATGCCGATGGGCTGGCCACGCTTTTGCGCGGTAACTTCATTGTGCCGGTGCATGTGCCTGAGGCGCGGGCACGGGCACGCAAGAATGTTCTGCGGCAGCGTCTTTACTGGGCACGGCTGCGCACCCGCATCCGCAATCGCACCCACGCGCTGTTAGATCGGCAGCACGCGCTCCGCTTACCGCAGTGCAGCGATCTTTTCGGCGCCAGGGGCAGGTGTTTCCTGCGGCGGCTGGAGTTAGCTGAGCCGGATGCCTTTTTGCTGGGCGAGGATATGGAGTTACTGGAAGTGATCGCTCGACAGATCAAAGAGCAAGAGAGGCGCATTGGAGCAGGCAATCAGCACGATGCAATGAGTCGTCGCTTGCAAAGCCTTCCCGGCATGGGTGTGATTCTTTCAGCGGTGGCCGCAGCAGAGATCGACTCCATTGATCGTTTTCATAGCGCGGAGAAGCTTTGCGCCTACGCTGGGCTGGTACCGAGCACTTATTCCAGCGGCGGCAACACCTGGCACGGACGTATGCTGCCTTTTTGCAACAAGTGGCTGCGCTGGGCCTTCATCGAAGCGGCCTGGGTAGCAGTGGGCTGCTCGGGCTACTTCGGTGCGTTCTACCGCCAACACAAAGCGCGCGGCAAAAAATCCAATACCGCCATCACCATCGTCGCCCGCAGGATGTGCCGCATTGCCTGGCGCTGTTGCGCGAAGGGCGCGACTACTCCGCGCTGCCACCACCCCACAAATTCCCCGGCCGCTCCGTGTTGAGAATTGGCGGCCCAAGCTAGAAGCTGGGCGCGTCTTGGGTCAGAATGGAGGACCGGGGATCTAATCGACTAACATGCGTAAGCTAACCCAAAGCAGCTTTTGACGCGAAGAGAAGTTTGATCACGCCTCTTCCCATCCGCACAGACAAAGAGAAATCATAACTACAAATCATTAACACCCCTCCAACACGCGCTCACTGCTTGACACTACCTTTCAGAGAAGGTCTCAACATTTGATATTCGAGCCGGGTTCTGATAGCCGTCTGGCATGGCCCGGCCGCTACGAGTGGGAGTGCGAGGATGCTATTTACCATCTTTGCATGCGCGGCACGCCAGGTAGCGGATTAAGGAAATGTCAGATGTTTCGATTTGACCACAAACTCGCTGGAAATCATTCGGCCCGTCCTGCCCAACTTGCCTTAGCGCTGCTAGCAATATTCCTCGGCGATGACCTTGGATGTTTTGTGGCTACGAGTTTGGTACCCTGCCTGGTGCCGGGTGTCAGAATTCGCACCGTCATAAAATGTGGATGCGCTTTTGCCCAAGCGAGCGCCTTCTGTTTCGTATCAAAAAAACGATCAATGACGATGGCGTTACGCTCAGCCGCATTTTGCCCGCACGAGCGCGCCGCTTTGCGATTGACCACATCCGGTCCGCTGTCGACGGCCACACATGTTGCATCAGGAAGAACAACTTTGCTGCCGTAGGGAATTTTCTTTGAATCGACGGCGCAATGCGATTCGCGCAGCCGTTCACCGTTCCAAGACGCATGCTCGCCCGAACCTTCGCCACGCCAGTAAACCGTGACGCGCGCGAGGGTTGAACGCTCGCTGGTGAGGGGTTGGCACGCGAAAAGCAACACCAGCCCGACTGCTGTAATTAGCTGTTTCATGCCCTGCTCCAATTGTTCCCCGCGTTGTAAATCCGGAGGCAAATGGATCAGGCAAAAAATGGCGATAATCGCCTCTATATAAACTTCGGAACTGCGTCGCAGTTTGGTTCCTTGATCAAGTCGGCTTTCGTCAAAGAAACACCGCGATCTGTTACTAAAAGAAAGTCATCGGCCAAAATCTGATGCATTATTGCGATGTCATTGGCCTTAACTGCCGCTTGGTACACAGTATCTAACGCGGCAACAGTTTGTGCGTCCACAGTTGGCGGCGGCTTCGGTAAAGCCGATTACGGCGCGGTGAGCGGACCTAGAGAATCGTCACGCGGCTTTGGTATTGGTACGACTGTGCTACGGGCATCAGGTTGCCTGGCTTGTTGCTCTGACGTTCGGATCGCGACCTGCTCCGACGCCAGGGTGGCCCTCTGTTGTGGGACTGCGGTCGGGGTTTCTTATGCGGCTGGCAAAGGGTTCTGCTCTGGAGCTGGTGTCGGGGTCGTTCTGGCTGGTGCAGGGGTGCGCTCTGGAGTCGGCGTGTCCGCTTGCTTGTACGGCTGCGGATTCACCGGTTTCTTACCTCCGTTAACCATCTTCCATTGGCATCGACGTAAGTGACAGCTCCCTTGAATTTGCCTCGCGCCATTTTGCCCGAACAACGGTTGATAACAACCGAGTATCTTCTGACATCCGAAATATTCGAGCCAGTGACGATTGTTGGCTCAACTTGATACCAGGTCAATGTACCAAAGCCAGCGGCGAATCCATTCTTGTCGCGCTTGCCGGGACCACATTGCCTCCTCGCCACGTTTAGGTGAATCATTCCAGACGAGCGTTTTTCCGTCTCTCGTGCGCTGATAAGAGCCAGCGCCGTAAGCGACGCTCGCGAACAGAAGGAGGAAGCGGCAAACAAAAAGCCATTGGATCTTCACGCCGAAATGATCGAGCAAGCGGGCCAATACTCTCAACATGTTGGGGTGACCTTCGACGACCAAAATTCGCAAGCTTCTGCCTCCGGAGACAATGCTTCTGCTGGATCGTCGCTCGTTCTCGGCTAGATCACCTAACTGCATTTTTGCGCCCACATCCCCCGAGTGCCGCGTCGGATTTTGGCTTAGTTGTGGACAGAAATCGTCGCCCTGACAGGCGGGAGGAATCCGACACGGTACACGAAGGAATTGTTTTTCATTTACGGTTCTCGTCCGGGCTCTTGCGTGTAGCAAGATCCGCCTGGGTGGTCAAGCCAACTTTCCCAGGCGTTGTGACGCCATCGCGCCATGATGTTAGTTGCTGACGTGCGTCACGGCGACGGAAAGCATTTAATTGTGCGCGCGGATGAAGAATTGACGCTGACGCAGGGTATGGCAAAAGGGCAATACAAGAACGCAAAAAAAATGAGTGACCTAGGCTGGGATACTACTTTTTGACGAAATCCTCAGACGCACTGATTCACAATTTTCCCAAGCGCACTACTCCACAAATTTCTTAAGTTTGTCCGGATTTTTTAGGTTCTGTATTTTTATTTTCAATGCTTGAAGAGTCTTTGCAACATGAAGTCCTTTAAGAGCCCGGGCATCGAAGCTTCCTTGAAAGCTGATGGAAGGACGTCGGCAGTGAAGGTCTCCCCCTATCCCAAGCGTGAAGGCTTGCCCACGGGCTAAGAGTGGAGTGAAGGTCATTATGTCCTGATCAATAAGACTTGTGATAGTAAGTGTCACCGATTGTTTGGCTGGTTGTTCTTTTTGTGCAGCAATGGCGGACTTTAAAATCCACCGCTCAATGTTAGCAATACTCAGAGTGGGGCCCTCATAAGGATAAATGAGTACCTGCCTCCGGGAGAAAAAAGCCATCCCAATGAGGGCCTTTTCAGGCTTGGTATATCCTTCCATGCGCCACACCTGATGAAACTCTGAAGCCTCGGAAAAATATTCGAAAACCTCGTGCAACAAAATTGGTAAAAGTTTTTTCCTTTGAATATGGAGACTGTCCATACTTGCTAGAATCTCATCAGCATCCAGGCGGACTGTGAGTGTGGAGGTCTCTTGTCCTAAATAGCTAGACACTCTGGCGGGGCTCAAAGGATTTTCCAGCAGTTCATCCGGACTTTGAATCCAGCCCAAACTGGCTCCTGGAGATAACCAACTGCCAGCTGTTTCCTTGATGGCAACAATTCCATCAGTGCTTGCAGACAAAGTGATGGCAGCCTTGCTAAATTCAAGCTCAACAAGATCTTCGTTTTTCTTAATAGGCTCACCATGCCGCCTAAACCAACGAACAACGCGAACCTGGTTGTCTTGTGGAAACTCCTGTGGCACTAAGACATCAATTTTCACTTTTCATTCCATCTCACGGCAGCATTGCAAAATATCGCCAACAGAAACCAAAATTTCTTCTTCAAGGTCTGTAGCAGCAGGAATCACTGAAGATTTTGTCCCGAGTAAAGTGATTTGTCTTGGTAACTCTTTATTCTGTGAAAGCAAAGCGGCGAAGTGGGCCATGACTCCGTAATTCTTTGGTCCGTCATCTCACACAGAGCTTTTGGCTCAGGTGTTGCGCACACGACTGATTGAAGAGAAGTTACTTAGCTATGTCAAAAGCGGAAAAGTTCGAGGTACATTTCACTCTTGTTTGGGGCAAGAGGCTGTCGGCGCCTCTCTCGCACTTTGTTTGGGACCCAAAGATGTTTTGTTTTCTCATCACCGCAATCATGGCCACATCCTCCCACTGCTCAAAGATCCTTCGTCATTTGTTGCTGAATTACTAGCAAAGCAAGGAGCTCTTTGTGATGGACGCGGTGGCACTCAGCATTTGCTTTCTCCGGGAACTGTAGGGCGAAGTTCTCGAAAAAGCCCGAACCGCTGTCGCTGCGTCGCCAGCCGACCGTAGACGGTTTTCGGGTTACGGGAAGGACCATTCTCAGTGATCGGCTCTTGTTCATGCTGACATCTACGGAAACCGTAGGGCGAAGGTCTCAAATATTTTTGCAGCGTCGACTCGTCACCCCCGGACAGTCACAAAAATTGCAGATAATCGCCGTTCAGCTTTTTAGGGAACTTTTTCCTGAGTTTCCTTAGAACGAGGTGAGAAATGGAAGCATCAGCTGGACTGGCAATGGGCCTCGCAACCTCCATTACCGTGAGCTTGTTGAATCGACAGGCAGTGGATTGAGCCAAACGTAACAAGTCCTGACGCAACATGGAAGCAGTGCAAGCGCCTTACGCGCAGGGTAAGCGCACGAGCCGTAGTTAAAAGGGCCACTGGTGGCAGGGCTGTGAGGGAGGAATGGGTGCATTCATCGGACCGATGCGCAGGCAGGGCCTTCAGTGTAAAAATCCGTGGAAGGCCAAGACCGGTTGCACCGTTCTTCGGCTATAGCGACTTTGCTGTCTTAACGAGTCTCGAGGAGCGAAGCTCGGTTGTTCTGCCATAGCAGCGCCGCAAACCGGTTGTCCGAGCGTAGCGCATTTAATTGAGGATTGTATCTGATAAGAGAGCTTATCATCTGACCTGTCTCCAGCGCTTTGGCGAACCATTCAAACGCAGGTTCCTTCTCGCCACGCGCTGTTGGGTGCCAACTCCGCCGCCCTGTAACAGTAATCGAGAGAGGCTGGAAACTGCGGAGCATAAGCGAGGATCATTCAGAGCTGTGTTGTTCGTAGGCGAGAGCGGATCGAGCTCCTGGGTTCGCTTGATTTTCCGGACAGAATCATTTAGCCGTCCAAAGGAAGACAAGCACCATGCATAGCGCTAATGCGCGATAACCAGATTTGGGTTCAGCTCCAGTGTTTGGTGGCGCAACGCGCGCTCATAGCTCCATACAGTCACCGATTTGCTCGGGCCTGGTCCTTTGCCGCTTTGTTTTTGTTCTCGCCCCTGCTCTTTTTCGGGGATGTGCAGCGCGCCATTCCCGCTGTTTCCGCGTGTAATACTCTCGCCAGTAGTCCGCTGTGCGTATTCGGGGCCTCCCACGCTTCATACTGATTTCTAGGGAAAATGGACCGCGAGGTTTTTCTTCGGTTGCGCGACCCAGTTGATGTACGTACAAATGCGCACAAGACGGACCAAATCAACCTGGCATTCTTTGAAATCGCCAGTTGACTGCACTGTTTCTTCGCGACAAACGCCGCTGAATTTTTCTAACGATCGCTCCGTTGTAACGTCAACGCTGAACCAACTGACGATTCGAATTCCACCGCAAACTCTTCGGGCAAGAGCATGCCGCGATGATCTTTGCGCGGGCGGACTTCCTAAACGCGCTTTTCTTGTGTCACATCGAAATCGGCGCGAAGATTCAAAACACTAGATTTTTCAGGATGCGCAGTTTTCTCACTTACCTCTCAGAAAGATGTAAATGGGCATCAAAAGGGACAGGCGCAGTTTGTGGATGGGTATCTCTCATTGTTGGAGCCACGCTAGCGGTTCTTTTGTGGTTTTATCCACGGTGGTTTCACGACCACATCTCGGATCGAATGAACGCATTTGTCCTCGTTATGGTTCCGCTACTGGCTGGAGCGAGTGCATTTCTCGTTCGGTGGTTTGTTTCTCCCTATCCGATTTATATGCAGGTGCGAAGGACGCTAGATGCGCTAACAGACACGAAGAAGGAGGAACGCGCCAAAGCAATCCACGCCTGTTTTGAGCGAAGCGCGGCGATCCTAAAAGAACACCCTTCGATCATACTGTCCTTTCACGCGCTATCGCGTGCGGAGGGACACAGATTGGAATCTAATCAGGAAGTTGCTGAGGTTTGCGAACTAATCCATGCGGCGGGATACGATCATCCATTTGAGGGAATATCGCCGGGATACGTCCCAGAGAAGGATTGGCTGTCTTTTTTAAAGTACGTCAAACACGCTCCTAATATTAATCCAGAAGAGGGCAAGGATTATATTAATGCTGCTGAGCGGTGGCGACAGGATCACGGTTATCCTTTGCCCCCTGAGGATGCTGATCTCGCACTGTTAGTTGAAAAGACGTTGCTGCGATAAGGTGGCAACCACGACCTTATTTCTTGTTCGGGTGAAATCGCAGGAACGGATCGCGCCCTACCTCTGAAATGGGGCCATCTTCCAAATATTTGACGCAAGCTTCGCCAAACTCATCGGCCCCGCGAACGAGTTTGCCTGCAAGGGTTTCGTTGTGCGCGCCGATGAAAGTTGACCGTTTTCTTCCGAATTCGAATCGGCGATCCGCACTCGGGCCGGGTTGTCTTGGCAAACGCGCGAGATTTTTTTGCAAACTCATCATCGCTCTAAACGAAGCGCGGCCTCTTTGGCTTCGCGCGCGTAACACTCACGGTTCCATGCAACCGGCTGATTATTTGTGCGTCTCAATCACAGCCACTTCATCGTAAACGATAGGGTTGCATCTCAAGACTGGCACGGTCTTTACCTCCGTGTTTGTACCAGACGCTTCTTTGGCAGAACCCCGCACCAAATCGTCTCCTATGACGATCGCTTCGCTGCTAAATAGCGGCGCGGGTTTGGCTGGAAAAAGCGGTCGTAAAACCGCGGATGCTTGCGATACAAACGCAAGGAAAATGAGTGTGGACACTGCTGCATACTTCATCTTCGTTGCCAGGAATACTTTCACAGAAGTTCCAACATTTTTCATAAAACTAATTTCCTTTCATTGTTTTGGCCTTCTCTAATTTGGATCTCCACTGATGTATTGCCGGAAATCCAGCGCGATGTTATGCGGAAAGATGCGGAAGCGCGTGAAGGCGTTTGCGAACGCGTTGCCGCCGATCCTGATACTGTGTGATGTCAATCAAGCAGCGATAAGATCCGTCCGGATTACAGCGGTTAGAAGGATTGTCACAACGGCAACCTCATCGTGACCACTCCGCAGGAGCTTGCGAGTGCTGTTGAATGCGTCGTGTGTTAACAAGACTGCCTCCAGAGGATCGTCGGTCAGTCGAGAAGCCAATCTGTAAACAGCGGGATAATGACGAGCGACCAAATTACTAAAATGTGGGCGTTTTGTTCTCATGCGCGGCTTTCTTTCCTTATTCGGCTCTCGCCGTTGACCGCGCAGCACATCGCCGCCCCGGCTGGGGGGTATTTTCATTCGTCACTTCGTTCTACGGAAAAGTCGCAACGAAGTTCCCGGACAAAGTCAGGACTTGTAGGGGCGAAGAGGCGTTACATCTCAAATTTTACCATGGCCCTTCGCCAAAATGGCGAAAAAGGCATTCTTACCACAGGACGATCCGTCCGGCCTCGCGAGGGGCCGGATTCGCCGGATTAGCAAGATGCGGTGAACCTCGCTTGTAAACGCTACGGTGCGGGACAGGGACCAGGTCCAGGGGTGGTGTCAAATAAGCCCGAGACGGTACCAGAGAATTCGGATGAGGTAGTCGTACCCGTCGTGTTGACAACGACAACGAAATCCGAATTTGCAGGTACGGTAAACGAGTACGTTGCGTTCGGAATTGTGGTGCCCAAACCAACTACTCCGCTATCACCAAGATAATTCTGGCATAGGTTCGCTGGATTATAACTGTTTAGATATGCGGCGCTCTCGATGTCGCCTGGACCACCAAGCGCAGCGTCAATCGTCACAGTGAAGCACGCAGGCGCGCCGCCGTCGTTTCTAAAGTTAAAGGTCTTGTAAAACTTCGTTCCGGCAAACCCACCACCTGGGCAGCCTTTGCCAGCGCATCCACTCGGCTGACCATCGCGGCCGAGTCTGTCGCTTTGCGTCAAATCAGACGTTGTAAGTGTGCTTGGAGGAATCGTCTGGTTGGGGCCGCCGGTGCAGGTTGGCACTGCGAAGGTGACCACCTTGTTTCCACTAGCATAAGTGAGGTTCAGACTAAACTCGATGTTCGTGCCACAAACGAACGAGTCCGATGTCTGGATCTGGAATGGCACATTGTTGACGCCACTTTCGTCAATGTCTAGGTTGGGATAACTCGAACTCCCCTGCGTTACCGTCACTCCAGGAGTGGTGGTAGTCAGAGTTGCTGAGATCCTTCGCTCGTCTGCGCATCCGTTGTTCTTAAGAGCCACGTTCAGATTAACGCACTCGTTACTGTTGATGACGCCGTTATGGTTGCCCGACGAATCATCAACGGTGAAGCCATTCGACTCAAGGTTTGAGCCGCCGGTCATCGAGAAATTCTGGGTCACCGTTCCCCCGCTGCTGATGACGATGTTCGCCGACGGCGGCGACGCGCTGGTGCAGTTTCGATCGGGGTCGGCGGCCGTGGCAGTGTAACTACCGGGGGGCACTAAGATCGAATAAACGCCGTTGGCGTTAGTAGCGCCGGCGTATTCATTGTTGAGAGTAACCAAGACGCCGGAAAGTGGCGCTCTGCTCGGTAAGGAAATCACCGTGCCTGTTAGGGTTCCCCACGCCGGTGCCGACGCGCAAGACCCGAACTTGTAGGTGGCGACGCGGGTTGCCCAGTTAAAGTCGCCGTTGGTGGGATGGTATTCGTTGGTATAAAAGAAGGTGCACTGGTCTACCGGGTCGAGTGTCATCGCGCTGTAATCGCCCCAACGATTGAAGCCATCTATTTGCACGCCGCCTCCCGCTATGGTTGTGATCTCCGCGCCCATCGTGTTGGGAGGGTCTGTGCTTAGCCGACCGTTGACGTAAATACCGGGATTGATAGAAAGGCTGGACTTACTGTAGCCGAGCGCAATGTTCTGGTCCTTGTCCATAGCGATCGATCCCATCCAGCGATACGCATTATCCGGGTCAAACGTGCCGGCCTGAAAAACCGTAGGAGTGGTACTCGAGCTTCCGGCGTTTCTGAATTCGTACCAGCGAATCGCGCCATGTCCGGGCTGGCTTGCACTGCCTTTCACGGTGATGTTGCCGACAAGAGATTCCTGCACGGGACTGCCGCCGAAGTTCCGGTACGGCAGACGATACATGAGATGGAACGAAAGGTTATCGAGATAGTCAGCCGCGGTAGCCAGTGAAGGTTCCGGAACGCAATTAAAATCCGCGTTTGAAGGGCTACCGACACAAGGAGGAACGCTCCAGGTCGCGGCGATCTTGGTCTCGGTTAGTGTGATTCTGGGTGTGTTTCCCCACGTCACTGCGACTCTGGTGGAATCGAGGTTCCTGTTTGAGACAGGATCAGGCCCGATCACAAACGCCGCTTCACCTGCGGGCGGTGGCGTAAGACTATCAAGGTCCGATGGCAGAAATCCGTACTGCGTTCGGCCGCTATACTTCCTTAGGTCGGCTTGAAGCTGCCGCGCCGGTAGCCCTTGTAGCATTTTATCCCGTTCAAAGACAAAGATTCTTCCAGCGAGATAACTCGTGCCGGCCGGGTTGAAAACGTGGCCGCTCATGTAATACCCGTCCGGCCATACGCCGATCTTCGGATAATCAACGAAATTCGTCGAGTCCGTGACAAAGTCGTACAAATAGTACGATCCCAAAGCATCCCCGGTAGCGGAAACAGCGACACATTGGTGCGAGAAGTCAGGGCTCGCGCCGACTACAAATTGGGAGAGAATCCACCGTCCACTTAGGATATCGTACGCAACCACCGGATCACCGTCGTTATGCGTAGCACACGCGCCGCCGAGCGGCTGAAACAGAGTGTTGCCCGCTACAGGTCCATAAAGCAGCCTACCGCTCTTGTCCCATATGGCAAAGCTGGTGTTGTTCCACTGAAGGTACTGTATCGCGCCGACGTGGCCATTCGTGTCCGGCGGGATACTGCTCGGAACAAACCCGGGGATGCCAACTCCCACGCCCTCAAAACTCACTCCTGCAGGGGTTGGCGCCGAGATGACGGCTCCTTGAAAAGTTTGCGCCGCACGATCAACTCCCGTCAGATCGGTAGGAGGTTGCGGACGAATCGGCTCTCGCTCAATCCGAACAGGTGCCAGGAGTGGCGGGATTGCCGGCATGTTCCTCAAGGGAAGCGTACGAACGCTGCTTACGGGACGCAGATTGTTCCTGGGACCCGTATAGGCCGGGCTAGTGGTGCTCTGCGCTGCTGCCTGGGTCGGGTCTCCTGATCGCTTGGACGTAGGTGCGCCGCCGCCGCGCCTCCGAACCTCAAGAGCGGCGAACTTCTGCGAATTTAGATGCAGGCCGAAAGCTGAAGCCAAACGGTCAAACCAGCCGGGATTGTCGGTCTGCGACTTACTACTGTCGAACGGCGTGAGCCCAAACGCGAACAGCGCAAGGAGTACACTAACTATTGTTTAGCAAGAGGCCGATTAAAATTCGCGGAACAATGAATGCGGAACGAGTGGAGCGTCTTCTTTTCATATCGTTTTAAAGGCTGACGCGCCTTCTGCGCGCTAAATGTGGTTTTGTATATTGTGGAGTTTGTGTGTTTCTGATTTTCGGAACTAGCGCGAGAGTTCTCCTCAGTAACATTCCACAAACTTTCGTCAATACTTTCTTTGCAAAATCAAAAAAACTTTAGGGAAAATTTCAATCTGTAGGCCTGCAAAAAGTGAGCGCACAGCTCGAAGTGAGTAAGCCCGCTGTGCAAGACCGAATGGGCTAGCACGCCGGGCGCTGCGTGGCAAATGACTGGCTGGCAGGTTCACGCCTACTGTTTGATGTAAGCAAACCACTAAGGAGGGCACAACCTCGGGCCTCTATTTGCAGCTCTTACAGTGAAGGCCAGTATTCGCTAGGATGCGAAACGCAGCACGTAGCGTGCGTGCTGCGTTTCCAATACGCGCGTACCCCCGGCACTTAGTCCTCCGTGATGATGCCGAAGAGGCCGTGCTCTTCGTCGGCGATTCCAGCCGTGAAAAAGACTCCGTCGCCCAGAGGGAGAAGGGCCCACAAGCCATCGATTTGGAGTGGCGTTCCATCAGCGCGCATGAGCGTCTCGATAAAAGTGCCCGTGTTAGGATCGTAATTGTTGATAAAACCATCACCGAAATTGCCGACCCACAGTGTGTCCTCTACGAGAGCAAGACCCCAGGGAGAATTGAGGTTCCCATTTGAGATTAGCCGCCTCAGGAAATTGCCGCTGGTATCGAACACGTTGACGAAGCCATGACCGACACCGGGAACATCGTCGTGCTTGGCCTGATCCTGCAGCGCATAAGTTACAAAAATTTCGCCGTTGATATTTCCGATGCCAAATGGCGCATAACCAGCCGGAAGAGTCGGGTCGGCGAAGCCGTTGGGATTAACCTGATTAAAACTCTCATCGTACGTTTCGACGTGGCCGGTATGGAAATTCGACACATACAGGAAATTGTGACCGTTGGCTACGCCCAGGGTCGCGCTTTTGTAAACGGCGTGGTTAACGCCAAGGTTCGTGCCATTGTCCACGGCGATAATGGCGTGCGTTTGATCCAACGTTGGGTTCCAACCTGAGATGGAACCATCTTCACTGACAAAGATGAAAAAGGCGGGAGCCGAGTTTCCGTTTTTTGTCACTTGGAAGAACGGCGTGCCGTTAAAGACGACGCCGGTGGGATTTCCTCCGTCGCGGTTGCGGGCAGCCGTCGGGATCGTTACGACGAGCGAAACAGCTGTGCCATCCTGATGATAGAGGGTGGAAACACCAGTGCCGTTGTCGCTGACCCAGATTGTACCGCTTGGCGAGACCGCCATGCCCCAGGGATTAACAAGATTTGAATCGGTGTGCTGGGCTACACCGGCGATGTCGGATTGGAAGTTTGTCGACGAATATGTGTCCCCGAAAACTTTCGGGGCCGTCAGAGTTGCTACTGCAAATAGAAGCAGAGCAGTTTTGATGTAAAGATAAGTTGTTTTCATAGGTTTGATGATTGGTTTTGTATCGGCAGAATCGCACCGATCCATGTCGGGTAGCGCATCGGAAAAGTAACAATGTTGTTACTTTTTCTGTACCTTCGTAGCCGCAGCTGTGATAGGCAGGATCCAGCTTACATCCGGGTGACGAGGATATATAAGAGGTTCGGCCGGAGTGGCGCGTAATAGCCACACACGCCAGTGGCATCGGGCGATAGAACACTTGATTGCGGGGACCGCGAACCGCCGTATTACTCAGCGTTAGATGACTTCAATGCCCGAAGTCACAGCGAGCGTATTCTCGCTCGCAACAGCTCATCTTGTTCTCGTTAGGCCTATGAAAATCGCGCTGTTCAGTCTTATCGTTCCAAAGCTCATGCAATACGCGTTTGCTGAAACTGCAAGCGAAGAGAACCCAGTGCGCGAGGTCGTAAAGCCGATGGGCGCGCGGGCGAGACGCCGCGCTTAAAAGAATTGGAGGAGGTGCACAGTACCTTTCTGAAAGGTGTCTCCGATACGAACCGAAGACATGGCGGTAAGGTTTGCAAGCCCGTATGTCGGTTTCGTTACCGTCACCAGCCGCATGAGCACGTTTACCACACCCGATGGTATCACGCACGAGAACGAGCAACAACATCAGAACGTTTGTCTTAGTGCGACAAAATGAGCACTGGAGAATCAGGAGCTCAGAAGACCGTCGTCGCAACCCCTCGCTATGAATGATCCACCACAACCGTCACCGGGATAGTTTTCCGGCGCGTATTGGCGAAGAGCCAATTTCAGATTAGTTGTTCGAAACTTTCTGGCCGCGATTGCACAAGAGGCGGCACGCAACCCCGTCGCGGTCGCTCTCTAATTTTCTAGTCCCACCCGGCATCAGCGAGCAACCGCGTTCATCCTAGTTCTGCTGTGCGAGAACGACTTGAGGCAGCGGGCAGGGAGGCAGCTGGTTTGGAGAGCAGGCGAAGTTGTTTGGGTCGCTGGACGTAGTCAGTGTGTCATCGGTGTAAATAATCGCCGCCCTGCCGTTCTGCGGATCGATCGCCACTTCGAACAGGTCGAGCAGATTCCGGGTGCCTGGTGCACAGGCCGTGCCTTCGGTGCACACCACGCCCACGTGATTGGGCGTATTGCTGACCTTGCTTTGCACGAAATTAACTCCGTCGTCGGTGGTCTGCGCCATATATGTGTTCCATACCGCGGTCGGGTCGTCCTTGCTCGCGGCCAGAGTTCCGTAATAGACCACGTCAACCGTGCCGTTGTAGGCCGCCACCCAGGGGAAGAGCGCGGTGTTGGCCGGCGCAATATTCACCGCGACCGCGGGCGTCCAGTGCGAGCCCTGGTCGCTGGAGGTGGAGAAGAAAACGGTGTGTGCATCCGACCAGGAGGCATAGAGCTTGCCATTGGTGGGATCGACTGCCAATGCCGGGAAGACGTTGTTCAATGCAGTGAACAACGGTGCATGAAAGACGAGATTGGCCTTCCACGTTTTGCCACGGTCGGTGCTGCGTGAGACATAGATGTTGTTGAAGTCGGCGCTGGTTCCTTTCTGGATACTGGGTTCACCGGCGGCGTAAATAGCGTAAACGTTATGGGTGACCGGATCGGCGACAATCGGCCCTTGGTCGTTGTTGAAGGTCGCGTTGCCGGTGACACGACCCTGTCCCGGAATGGGCGAGTGGACGCGCGTCCAAGTGAATCCATCGTCATCGGAGCGCTGCACGTGAATGAGCGTGCTGTTGCCCGAGTCGTGATACGAGATGTAAACCGTGCGGCCATCGGAAGTGATCCACTGGCGGTCGGCCCCGGCTGTGTCAATGATCTGTGAGGTGCAATCGCCGGGCACCGCGAGCGTGGCCGAGGTCCCATTGGGGCAGGTGATGGCAGAAACGCCCAGGGTGAACGACCTGACCGTGGGCGGCGTCAGGAAAATCAAAGTGGTGGCGTGTAGGGTTCCGGTCGAACCCAAGTCAACGTCGGCATCGCCACCGCCGAAGACCAGCCGCCGGCCGGGAAGCTGCAGTGCCGAATCCACCACACCGCGAAAGGTTGGAGTCGAGCCGAAGGGGCCCGACCAGAGATTGGTCCCAAACGTCAGCCACGACAGCGCCGTCATCGCCATAGTGCCGTTCGGATGGATGGAAATGGCAGGCTCGCTGTCGCCATCGTCGCGCAGCAGCGGGGTGTTGGAAAAACTGACCACTCCATTCACTGTTCCGTCGAGCTGATCAGCGTTGAGGGACGTGGTGGGCGTGGTTACCGTGAGGAGAGCCATTGCCCCTGCCGCGAAGACGAGTACGCTCGCACTTGCGATGCGCAAAAGTGAAGAGAAGCGAGTAAGCTTGCGAGAAGTTTTCATAGATTTTGATGAATTTGGATGAACAGGGTGTACCAGCTTGTGGGCGTTTAGTACTTCCGTATTTTATATGTTCTCAGGCTAGAAGCGCGACCTTCGTTTTGTCAAGCGCAACCAACGCTCGGTAGCGTATCGGACAAGTAACGCTTTTGTTACTTTTCCCGGGGGGCGCTGTGTCCGTGACGTGCCGCGGTGCTATCTCAGCGACGCTCGCGCGAATCGATCGTATAACCTACGTGGCGCACGGTGTGAATGAGCGGAGGAATTTTTCTGCGCATTCGATCGCACCTGTTCAATAAGACGGCGCGGACAGAAAGAGAATCCTAATCACTGCGATGCCGTTCCTATTTTGGGTTCGGCAGGCGGGGCTTCGAATCGGAACTCTTTGTGTCGAACACGACCGCCCGGGTAAGCGATCCAACCGCCGATGGCCAGTGCAGCGATCGCCATAAGTAATATCGCAAACCCTAAGTGAAACGAACTGCGCGGCCATTTAACAGGTGCAACGATTGCAATGAAGGCTAGGCCGGCCAGAACATAAAAGATGACGATGAATCTCTCACCGCGAGCCATGTGTTGATCCAGCCAGCGTTCGCCGGTTGTGTCTGATATCGCCTTGATCCGGTCGTAAGCGGCTTCGCCGTAGACGTAAGTCGGCCACGCCGACAAACTGGTAAGCAAGATCAGAACGAGCGCCGTAACAAGCGCAGCCCGATTGTGTGCCAGCAGTGCGGTGATCAGCGCCACCATAGCGATGGCGAGGCCGTAAACTGGCAGCGGATTAATCAACGCATGCACATACTCAGGTCGGCTAAGCTGGTCGTGTAGTATGGTCCAGAAATTCACTTCTTAATCTTTCCTGTTCATTGCTTGGCGAGCGTTCGAACGTAATTCACCAAATTCCAACGATCGGTTTCGGAGAGTCGCATGCCATATGACGGCATCGGCTTTTTTCCGGTTGTAATCTTCCAGAAAAGCGCACCGTCAGATTGCGCTTCCATGTGCGAGTCAGAGAGTTTCGCTGGGTGAATGTCAAGCTCGATGACGCCCGGGCCATCGCCGTCCCCGTCCTTGCCATGGCACAAGGCGCAATGCTTCAGGTAGATCTTGTGTCCCGCAACAAGGGAGGTCCGCGTTGGCGCGATCGGATTCTTTTTCGCTGCGTTTGGGGCAGGTGTGATCCATTTTGAGACGTTGAACCTGCTTCTGTCGCATCGCCACGCGAGTGACCGAATGCCGCGAGTACCACAATCCCAACCATAAAGAAAAAGATCTGCGAAATTCTCATCGTCTCCTCCGAGTTGACAGAAAATTCCTTACGGTAGGAAGGGAGCGACGACGAGTGCACAAGAGTTACGGACTTGTTACCTCGAAGAAGAAGAAAGAAATCCGCTGATTAACACTGTGTTTGCTTCTCGCCGCGGACCACTACATAGCGAGAAGGTATAGCCGCGGCTAGGACCGCGAAGCGAACGCGACCTCGCTCACGGCGCGACCAAGCTCCAGCCGACCGGAAGAGTCGGGCCAAACGCGCCGCCGACGAAAACGTTATTGTTCAGATACCAGATCGCTGTTTGGCGCGTGCCGGCATTGTAAAGCACATAGTCCGGCTTCCCGTTGCCGTTAAAGTCTTTCGTACCCACCAACGCCCAGCCACTCGGCAGCGTCGGTCCAAAAGCGCCACCAATAAATGTTGATCCTGATAAATACCAGATTGCTGTTTGGCGAGTAGCCGAGTTGAACAAGGCGTAATCCGGATGGCGGTCGCCATTGAAATCCGCCACACCTCTCAGTTCCCAACCGGCCGGAAGAGTGGGGCCAAACGCGCCGCCGACGAAGACGTTGTTGTTCAAATACCAGATCGCTGTTTGACGCGTACCAACATTGTAAAGCACATAGTCCGGCTTCCCGTTGCCGTTAAAGTCGGCTATAGCCATCAGCACCCAGCCACTCGGTAGCGTCGGTCCAAAAGCGCCACCAATAAATGTTGGTCCTGATAAATACCAAATTGCTGTTTGGCGAGTAGCTAAGTTGAACAAGCCATAATCTGGATGGATGTCGCCATTGAAATCTGCCGCACCTCTCAGTCCCCAACCGGCCGGAAGAGTAGGGCCGAACGCGCCGCCGAGGAAAACGTTGTTGTTCAGATACCAGATCGCTGTCTGACGCGTTCCGGCATTGAAGAGCACCCAATCCGGATGGCCATCGTTGTTAAAGTCACCTGCGCTATGCGGTGTGGGAGTGGGTGTAGGTGTGGGCGTCGGATTCGTCACCGTGACCGTGCCTACCATATGGCAGCATGCCCCGTGCGGGGTGCAGTAATATGGAAACGAACCGGCAGTGTTGAAGGTGTGAGTGAAAATCGCCCCTTGGTTAAGGATTCCAGAATTCCAGAGCCCGCTGGGATGGCCGGGAGTACCCGAGGTGCTACTGTGACCGTCCGAGCTCCAGGTCCACCTCACTGTATCGCCTCGGCGGATCGTCACCGATGAAGGCGTGAAGAAGAACCCGCCGTTGCCAACTGTTACTGTGACTGTGGTACCGCTTGCAACGGGTGGGCACAAAGTCACAAGCGAAGTGATAATTGCCGCTGCTGCCATAATGCCGGATGAGGATCTTTTCATTGCGCCAATACTTCAGCGTGAAAATTCTAAACGATTCGCTGCCGCATGCGACGCTGCAAAAGTAACGCGCCCGTTACCTCTACGGATTGTCAGAGCGCGTGACCAAAAGCGCAGCTCTGTGACCGGTCAAAGGTTCCTTCTCCCCCAGCAGCCAGTCTTCGAAGCGAGGGCGGAAACTACGATGATTCGCGAATCGTATAGCCTACATGGCGGACTGTGTGAATCAGCGGCGGATCACCGATTTTTTTTCGCAACCGGCCAATGAAAACCTCGACGAGCTTCGTGTCGTATTCATGCGCATGTTCCCAAACGCGTTCGCAGAGCTCCGTGCGCGTGAAGACGCGGCCGGGCTCGCGCATCAGCACCCTTAACAACATCAATTCCCTCGGAGAAAGTTCGATGCGTTGTGTGCGGCGATGAACATCGTGAGTGGCCAGGTCGAGCGTGAGATCGCTGACGCGCAAGGACATGATCGGTTCTTCAGGATAACGGCGCCCAAGTGCGCGTACACGCGCCACCAGCTCCTGCATGGCGAATGGTTTGGGCAGGTAATCATCAGCGCCGAGCTGCAACCCGGTTACCCGATCATCGACTGCACCGCGCGCCGTCAGCAGCAACACACGACTGGCGAGATGTTGCGCGCGGAGACGTCGCAACACCTCGAAGCCATCGATTCCAGGCAAGCGGATATCGAGCACGATCAGATCGAAAGGCGTCTTTCGCACTTCGTCCAGGGCGGTTTCGCCGTCGTGGACCCTCTTCGGATCGTGGCCGGCCTCGGTCAACGCCGAAGCGATCTGACGCGCCACTGGGATTTCGTCTTCGACAATCAGGATATGCACGGATTCTTAAAGGAGAGTGAATGATTAGAAACGCACCGTAAATTGTGCACCCAGCAGATGATTGTCGTCACCAGGTCCGGTTGTCTCATGTTGGTAATCATACTGCAATTTCAACTGCGTGTGTGATGTGAAACGATAGGCTACAGCGATATCGATTCGGGCAAGGTCTGGACTCCAGCGAAGGCTTTGTCCGTAGCCATTACTAACGTCGCCGAAG
>JBKOYG010000048.1:0-30601 GCA_046725285.1 Verrucomicrobiota bacterium | reverse complement strand
CCCGACTGGCTCAATTCCATTTTGATTCTGAGTTATTCAAGGGCGCTTCTCAGGTGTTGCTGGCTTTCATGCAGCGCCTTGCTGGCGATAGGGCTGGCGCAAAGATTACCGCTGAACAGGCGCGCAATACACTCGATCAGTTCTTTAGAAATCAACCAGACAGCGCCTACCTTGCGCGACTCTTGTCTCTAGCCAATGCCGCGCTCGGGGAGAAGGACTCGGCCTTGAAGGAAGCGGAGCGAGCAATCATGCTTGAGCCCCGTGCTCAGGACGCGATTAGCGGGCCTGGCTTCGAAGAGAATCTGGCGCTAATTCAGACGACCTTCGGCGAGTATAGCCGTGCGATCCCAACTCTGACCCAGCTGTTACAAACGCCCTATATGGAGGGGGGAATTTACGGAATACCGATTACGCCGGCACTTCTTAGGTTCGATCCGATATGGGACCCTTTGCGCGCCGACCCCGCTTTCCAAAAACTCTGTGAGGAAAAGCAGCCGTGAAGACGCGAATTACGCGAATCGTCACGAATTTTAAGAGCCTTGAACCAATTGGTGTAAATTGGTGAAATTAGTGTCTAGAGTTTGCGAAAAGTACGGAGCAAAATCTCCGGTGACGCAACACGAGAAGGTTGCCAGGCTTATCTTCTGGAGAGTGGACCGGGCTTGGTGTGCTCGGCGATGAGGATGAGGACACAATCAGTCACGCGTGGCTGCCGCACAGCGGGTAAGCTGGGACCGGTCGCGCGGCGATCTGCGCTTCGAAAAGATTGTTGCCGCACTGGCACCGAAGTAGTTAGAGCAGCTTCCTAACAAAACGAGCTAAATTGAAGCTAACTGATATCGAAGGTCACAGGACTCCTGCGGGCGACCATTGGCGCCTCTTGGGGCGCGTGCGAAGCACATAATGATTGTAAGGTTCAGCGAGGGTTCTCTGACGTATCATTGTGGAAAAGGCTAGTTCCGGCCTATTGCTCTCGGCGGCAGGCGAGCGTAACATTAATGCTCGCAAAAGGGTGAACGCCCAAGACAGATCTGCGGAGACTAAGCCGGATCTCCAACTTGAGATCGCTCACATCTTGTTAATCGACCTGGTGGGTTATTCGAAATTGCTGGTTGACGAGCAGATTGAGTTTCTGAAGGAACTCAATCAAATCGTGCGAAGCACTGAATGTTTTCGGGCAGCAGAAACAGCGGGCAAACTTATCCGAGTGCCGACTGGAGACGGAATGTCGCTCCTGTTTCTCCACAGTCCGGAAGAACCGGCCCGATGTGCGCTCGAAATTAGCAGAACCCTAAAAGATCATCCGCATATCCTGGTACGCATGGGAGTGCACAGCGGGCCGGTCAATCAAATTACCGATGTCAATGATAGGACGAACATCGCTGGTGCTGGGATAAACATCGCGCAGCGGGTGATGGATTGTGGCGATGCCGGTCACATCCTTTTGTCGAAACATTTGGCCGATGACTTAGCGGAGTACCGACACTGGCGGCCTCACCTGCACGATCTAGGCGAATGTGAAGTGAAATACGGGCTGAGGCTGCACCTGGTTAATCTCTACAAAGACGACCTCGGAAATCCACATCTGCCTGAAAAACTCAAGCGAGGGAAGAGGTGGAAGCAGGCTGCTGTACCGGTTCGACCAATCAATGTGCCGCGTTGGCCCAAGTTCCTGATTGCAGTTACTCTAGTTGCAGCGGCCCTCGCCTTGGTGACCAGTTCTTTGATCTTTTTTCATCGAGCATCGCCAACGACTACATCCGTCTCACCCAAGGCAACCGCAATAGCGACTCCTGCGTCTGCTTTTCCCGAAAAGAGCATCGCGGTCCTACCGTTTGAAAATTTCAGCGCTGAGAAAGAAAACGCTTATTTCGCAGACGGCGTGCAGGATGAAATCCTCACGCTCCTGGCCAGGATCGCGGACCTGAAAGTGATCAGCCGCGTCTCGGTAATGCAATACAAGAGCGGGGTCGCACGGAATCTGCGCGAGATTGGCCAGCAACTCGGGGTTGCGAATGTCGTGGAAGGAAGCGTTCAGCGCTCGGCCAATCGCGTGCGCGTTAACGCCAAGTTGGTTGATGCGCGCACTGACAGAGAATTATGGGCGCAGAGTTATGATCGCGATCTTGCGGATGTGTTCGCGATTCAAAGTGAAATCGCCAAGGCAATTGCCGAGCAGCTTCAGGCCAAGCTTTCGCCAGGTGAAGAGAGCGCAATCGAACGTCCACCGACGGGCGACATCGCGGCGTTCGATCTCTACACGCGCGCCAGGAATCTTCTTCTGACGAGGTTTAGTAGTGCCGCGAAAGTGAAATTGCTCCAAGCGGCCGATTTGCTGACCGAGGCTGTCGCGCATGATCCTTCGTTTTTTCAGGCGTATTGCCAACTTGCCTACACGCATGACCTGCTTTACTTCCTTGGCTTCGACCATACCCCCGCGCGTCTAGCCTTAGCTGAAGCAGCCGTTCAGGCGGCAACTCGCCTTCGTCCCGATGCGGGTGAAACGCACCTCGCGCGTGCGCGGAATCTTTATTGGGGATATCTCGATTATGACGGCGCTTTGGCTGAGTTGGGAGTTGCCCGCCAAACTTTGCCCAATGATTCCCGGGTATTCGAGCTGAAGGGTCTCATTCAGCGTCGCCAGGGACGCTGGGAAGAATCCACACAAAACCTGGAGCGCGCGATTGATCTCGACCCGCGCAACTTTTTCACGCTACAGCAAATCGGGATCAGTTACGGAGTTCTCCGGCGCTACGCTGAACAAACATCCGTGTTGGATCGCGAGTTGGCCATCGACCCGAACGATGTCAATACCAAAGTAGCGCGCGCCTCCGTGGACTTTCATTGGAAAGCCGATACCCGGCTCTTGCATCAAACAATCGATTCAGCTCGGGCTACAAATCTCGACGCCCTGCCGGCTGTCGCCAATGATTGGCTGAGCTGTGCACTGGCCGAGCGCGACGTCGCTGCGGCAAAAGATGCATTGAACGCATTCGGCGAAACGCCACTAACCGATTACGCTGTTCACTTAAACCGGTCGGTAATAGAGGGCGTTCTCGCTCGCATGACGAAAGACGGGGGTAAAGCACGCTCGGCTTTCACTGCTGCGCGTGCAGAGCCGGAGAAAATCGTCAAAGCTCAACCAAACTATGGTCCGGCGCTGTGCGCGCTTGGTTTGATCGACGCCGGTCTCGGGCGCAAAGAGGAAGCACTGCGCGAAGGCCGGCGCGCGGTCGAGCTTCTTCCCGTAGAAAAAGATGCAATCAATGGCCCGGTCATGATTGTGTATTTGGCAATGATCGCTGCGTGGGTCGGCGATAAAGACCTCGCCTGCCAACAGCTCGCCATCGCCGTCCGTCCCCCTAGCACCGTTAGCTATGGTCAATTGAAACTGCTGCCTTACTGGGACCCGCTTCGCGGCGATCCGCGCTTCGAGAAGATTGTCGCCTCACTCGCACCGAAGTAGAAGCAGGTTCCCGACGAAACGAGTGTTGCTCCATTTGGCAACGAGACAATCAGCGGAGCCACAAGAACTCTTCTCATAAGTAGCAGGGAATCTTGAGCTCTTTGCCGTAAGTTCATTAGCGCTTGCGCCACCCTCGGTTGCTCCCGACGACGTGAAAGATATTGTTGGGCTGCACAGAGGGTGAACCCGCAAAACACATCCACCGAGATTAAGCCGGATCTGCCGCTGGAGATCGCGCACATTTTACTAATCGATGTGGTCGGTTATTCGAAGTTGCTGGTCAATGAGCAGATCGAGCTACTCCAGGAACTGAATCGAATCGTGCGAAGCACCGAATGTTTTCGGGCAGCAGAAAGCACGGGCAAACTCACTCGGGTGCCCACTGGCGATGGGATGGCGCTACTTTTTTTCCGCAGCCCGGAGGAACCAGCGCAATGCGCGCTGGAGATTAGCCGGGCGTTGAAAGATCACCCACACATCCAAGTGAGGATGGGAGTTCATAGCGGGCCGGTCAATCAAGTTATCGATGTTAACGACAGGACAAACATAGCTGGTGCTGGGATTAACATCGCGCAGCGGGTGATGGAGTGTGGCGATGCCGGTCACATTCTTTTGTCGAAACATTTGGCTGATGACTTGGCGGAGTACCGACACTGGCGACCTCACCTGCACGATCTTGGCGAATGTGAAGTGAAGTACGGGCTGAGGCTGCACCTGGTTAATCTCTACAAAGACAATCTCGGAAATCCACATCTGCCTGAGAAACTCAAGCGGGGAAGGAGGTGGAAGCAGACGTCCGGTGTTAGCGTGCGTCCGGTCATTCCGCCCCGGTGGCCCAAGTATGTGCTTCCCGCTGTGTTGCTCGTTTCAGCTGTGGCTTTGGCGATCAGCTTTTCAGTCTTTTACCGAGGAGGCTCACCGGCAGTTGCACGCTCCTCTTCGATGAAAGCCGTTGCTGTAGGACTACCTATTGCGGAAAAAAGCATCGCGGTGCTTCCTTTCGAAAACCAGAGTGAAGACACAGCCAACGCTTATTTTGCCGACGGCATTCAAGAGGAGATCCTGACGCGGCTGGCCAGCATCGCAGATTTAAAAGTGATTTCGCGCACTTCTACATCGCAATATCAGAGCAAGCCTGGCAATCTCGCCGAGATCGCGAAGCAGCTTGGCGTGGCGACCATTCTTGAGGGCAGCGTGCAAAAAGTGGCCGATCAGGTGCGCGTTAATGTGCAGTTGGTTAACTCGCAAACCGATTCTCAGCTCTGGGCCGAGACCTATGATCGGAAGCTGACTGATATCTTTGCCGTCGAGAGCGAGATCGCCAAAGGCATTGCCGGGTCGTTGCAAGCGAAGCTAACCGGTCGCGAGGAGCAAAGGCTGGCAGTTAAACCAACAAGTAACCCGGAGGCTTACGATGCCTACCTGCGTGGCCTGGCTTATAGTCTCAAGACAGCCAACACAACCGCCAACGCTCTTGGCGCGCAGAAATATCTCCGAGAAGCGGTGCGCCTGGATCCGAAGTTCGCGCTTAGTTGGGCGCTGCTGTCGTTCGTGGACGCACGTGCGTATCGCACACAGAATCTTCAACCCACGGTCGCCCTGCGTGAAGAAGCACGGCAGGCAGCTGACACCGCGCTCACTCTTGAGCCGGATCTAGGCGAGGCCATATTGGCTAAGGGTTTTTACCACTACGCCTGCCTCAAGGATTACGACACCGCAGTGAGTTACTTTGAACAGGCACGTCCGCTTCTGCCGAATAGTAGCCGGATTCCTGAATTGCTCGCATATCTTACGCGTAGGCGAGGTCAGTGGGACCAGAGCGAGTCGTACTTCAACGAAGCCGAGCAGCTCGACCCGCGCAATGTTTCCCTTCTTACCCAGCACGCCCTTTCCTATAAAGATCGCCGTCTCTTCCCGGAAGCCGTACGAAAACTAGATCAGATCCTTAATATTATGCCGGATGACCTGGATACTATCATGGAGAAGGCGGTGATCGCGCAAGCCGAGGGCGACCTGCCGCGGGCTGCGGCTCTCCTGGCTCCGACGCAACCCGCGGCCGACAACTGCAACGCATTGGAAACACAAGCTTACCAAGCAATCCTGGAGCGCAGTCATGCACCAATCATCTCGCGCCTCAAGGAGCTACTAGCCAAACCCGATCCAGCGCTGGGCTTTTACAATGGCGAACTGAGATTTTGGTTAGGCTGGACTCAGGAAGTTGTCGGCGATCGTGTTTCCGCGGTGGAAAGCTGGCAACAGGCGCGTCGCGAGCTGCAATCCTTCCTTAAAGAACAGCCGGACAATTACAGTCTGCTTGGCGATCTCGCGCTCACTGAAATGAGTCTTGGCAACAAGGCCGCCGCATTGGCTCTCTCAGAACGGGCCATGGCCGCGGTCCCGATCGAGAAAGACGCCCTGGATGGCCCCGCTTCGATTGAGTTTCTAGCTCGGGTGGCCGCAGGGTTGGGAGATGCCGATCGCGCTATCGCTGCTTTGCAGAAGCTTATTACGACACCGTATGCGGGCCCGCTCGGCCCAAGCGCACCGCTTACTCCTGCGCTGCTCCGGCTCGATCCCATGTTCGACCCGTTACGCGGTGATCCGCGATTTCAAAAGCTCTGCGAGGAAAAGCAGCGATGAAGACACGAATTACACGAATCGCCACGAATTTTAAGAGCCTTCAGTGAATTGGTGCAAATTCGTGAAATTAGTGTCTAGAGTTTGCAAAAAGTGCGGCGCAAAAATTTGTGGTGACGCGCCAGGAGACGTTTGGCTGGCTTGCCTTCTAGAAGCCCGTCTTGCTCTCTTATTCGTGTTTATTCGTGTCCATTCGTGGTTAAGATTCGCGGGTGCCCAACGAACCGAATCCGCTTTCCGATCGGATCACGACAACCATTATGCGGGTTCAGTCTATCATCGCGCCGACGTTGCACTATCGAGCGCACGGCATTTGAGGGGAGCGCCATAACAACCCCGCATTTATTGATCGTTCGTCGTTACTTTGAGCTTGGTCATTCGGATTTCATCATTGTCTTGCTTCATTCGCGTCCACCCGTCCCGCCGCAGCCCCGTAACGAAGGCGTATTTGTGTTTAAATCTCCCGTTGTTGCTCTGGCCAGCGCTGCGGTAACCATAAATTGGTGGCAACCCTGGCGGCGCGTTGACACGAATTCTCTTGAACCTGCGAAAGCCTTGGTTACTCTCGACGATGTTGAAAAGTCGGGACAGCCTTCGCAAAAGGGGTGAACGCCCAGGATACTTCCGCCGACAGTAGCTCGGATCTCCAACTCGAGATCGCTTACATCTTACTAATCGACGTGGTCGGTTATTCAAAGCTGCTCGTGAACGAGCAGATTGAATTGCTGCAAGAGTTGAAGCAAATCGTGCGGAGTAGCGAAAGTTGCCACGCTGCGGAAGAAAGGAATGAACTCATCCGAGTGCCGACCGGCGATGGGATGGCGCTGGTTTTCTTCCACAGTCCGGAAGAACCGGCGCGGTGTGCGCTCGAGATTAGCAAAGCGTTGCAAGATCATCCGATCATGCGGTTGCGGATGGGAGTTCACAGCGGTCCGGTCAACCGAGTTATCGATGTTAACGAGAAAACCAACATAGCGGGTTCGGGAATCAATGTTGCGCAGCGAGTGCTGGACTGCGGTGACGCCGGACACATTCTTTTGTCTGCACACGTGGCGGAAGATTTGGCCGAGTATCGCCATTGGCAGCCGCACCTGCACGATCTGGGCGAGTGCGAGGTGAAGTACGGGCTGCGCCTGCACTTGTTTAATCTCTACAAGGATGGTCTCGGCAATCCACATCTTCCCGAAAAACTCAAGCGCGGACGAAGATGGAGACAGGCACCTGGCGCTGCGGCCCGTCCGATCAGTGCACGTCGTTGGCCCAGGTTTGCGCTTATCGCTGCTCTGTTTGTGTCGGCTATTGCCTTGGCAACCAGTTTTTCAATCCTTTTCCGTCGGGGGTCACAGTCGATCGAACAGACCCTTTCCGGGGGAGTTGCCGGGGCAGCGGCGTCTATTCCTGAAAAGAGTATCGCCGTGCTTCCGTTTGAAAACTTGAGCGACGACAAAGAGAACGCCTACTTTACCGAAGGCGTGGGTGAGGAGATTTTAACCTACCTAGCAAAAATCGCTGATCTCAAAGTCATCAGTCGCACTTCGGTGATGCAATACAAGAGCGGCATGAGCCGTAACCTGCGCGAAATTGGCGAGCAGCTCGGTGTGGCACATGTTTTGGAAGGAAGCGTGCAGCGGACAGGCGGCCGAGTGCGCGTGAGCGCGCAATTGATCGATGCGCGCACGGACGCCCACTTGTGGGCGGAGCACTACGATCGTCCACTTGATGACGTCTTCGCCATCCAAAGCGAAGTTGCACAGGCGATCGCTGATCAGTTACACGCGAAGCTCTCCCCGGAGGAAAAAGCCAGCATCAACCAACGACCGACGGCCGATCTTGTGGCCTTTGAACTTTATGTGCGAGCCGAAGCTCTTCGCGCCACCATAAGTTTCAACGCGCAGCTGAAGGATAATCTTCTCGAGGCCGTGCGTTTGCTTGAGCAGGCAATCGCACGCGACCCGACGTTTTTCCTTGCCTATTGCAGATTAGCTGAAGCGCACGACCTCATGTACTTTTTTGGTAGTGATCACACGCCTGCGCGCCTGGCGCTGGCGAACATGACTATCGAGACCGCCTTGCGCTTGCAGCCCGACTCTGGCGAAGCGCACCTCGCCTTGGCGCAGCATCTCTACCGCGGTTATCGAGACCACGAACACGCTCTCGCTGAACTGACTTTGGCCCGCCGTACATTGCCGAACGATCCGCAGGTTGTCGAACTAACTGGTTTCATCACTCGACGGCAAGGGCGGTGGGAAGAATCCACAACGAACCTTAAGCGCGCCCTGGAGCTGGACCCGCGCAACCTCTTTTTCCTCCAGCAGTTGTCCTTCACTTATACATATCAGCGGCGCTATCAAGAGCTCGCAGCAGTTCTGGATCAGGCGCTCAAACTGGCTCCTTCCGACCCGGACACGCGGGTGGCGCGAGCAGAGGTCGATCTAGCAGAGCGAGCAGACCCAAGACCGGCTCATGCAACCATTGAGGCTGTCGTTGCCGAGGACCCTTCGGCTGCCAAAACGATTGCCGAACGATGGTTCTACGTCGCCCGGTGCGAGCGCGACAACCTCGGCATCTCTCGCGCGCTGGCTGTTGTTCCTCCTGAGGGGATTAGTGCAGGCAACACTTGGTGGCCTCGCGCCTATTTTGAGGCCCTGGCTGCCCACGCTCGCGGTGATGCCACCGTTGCCCACACCGCATTCACCGCTGCTCGCGCCGAAGTTGAAAAGACTATGCGCGACCAGCCCGATTACGCCCAAGGGCTCACAGCCCTCGGCATGATCGATGCCGGTCTTGGCCGCAAAGACGACGCCATCCGGGAAGGAAGGCGCGCAGTGGAGCTTGTGCCCGTTTCGAAAGACGCCATCGATGGCACTGATCTGATCTTAAATCTTGCGGTCATTTACGCTTGGACAGGCGAGAAGGATCTCGCGTTAAAGGAACTGGCCGAGGCAGCGCACCTGCCAAGTTCATTAAACTACGGTTGGCTGCGGCTCCACCCGGAGTGGGACCCGCTGCGCGGAGATCCGCGCTTTGAGAAGATCGTCGCTTCGCTGGCGCCGAAATAGAGGCAGCTTCTCCAAAAGGTTTACGGAAACCGTCCGCCTTCGCTCAACGGTAGATATGTAATCAGAAGGCCGCCTGAAAGATTGAGGGTCGATGGTTGCGTGTGAGGAGATCACCTGTTCGCGAACTTTATGCTTGCTATTGGGCCCCGGTGGGAGCAAACGGGTAAACCCTATGAAAACTAACGCAGTGGCATCGATCGTATTTGCTGGCATTGGCGTGGCTCTTGTCGCAGTGGGCGCATGCAGTTCAATGATGGGTAACAAGCCCAAAAAGGTAGTGATCGAAGACGAGCGGATTTTTATTCCGGGTACATCCATCTCGAAGGCTGACCAGGATTCGGTCCTGGCCATTTTGCGCCACTACAAGAGGTCGCTTTACAAGATTCAGGCTTACAAGGACGGCAACCCTTCGGGCAAACCGCACGGCGCTCTTCCAAGTGAGATCATCGGAGCGGCGACGGTAGCGCAGGTGGCGAGCGATGCGAAACAAAATTCTCTTTCGGGATGGGGAATCCAGATAGGCTCTTCGTCGCATCCAACTGCTCAACCTAGCCCGACGCCACAGCCGAGCGGTAGTCCATCGCATCCGACAACTGTCCCGGGCGCCAAACCAAGCGGCAGTCCGTCCCATCCTACAACCGTACCGCCGGCCGATGAGGCAACAAACCGCGAACTAGTTTCCAAGGTCGCGCCCATCTTACGCAAATACAGCCAGTAAGTTGGGCTGCGGGAAACCTCAATCTGATGCGCTTCCAGCGCGCATACCTGGTAGGTTTCGCCCTACATTTCATTTTAATAATTACCGTCGCCTTACGCGACCTGTTTGCGGTGCTGGCCGATGGGTCAAGTTATCTCCCGGCCTCGTTAGAGCCACAGTGGCGCGCGCTGGAGAACGCAACCTTTACGATGCTCGGTCAAACGTTGCCGGCTAATAATCCTGCGCGCGAGGCCATCGCGCTTTACCTGCACGCGGCAGGAATCGAAGCGGGCTACGGTTATTTCGCGCCTAATGTTCCGTACAGCTACAAGCTAGTATTCCAAGTAATCTACCCTAGTGGCGCCACCCAGTTTGAGCTTCCTAGTGTAGCAACAACTGAGACGGGCAGGCGTCTTCCAACTCTGCTCGATTTCATTGCCGCCAATCGATACGAGCCTTTGCGACAGTTAATTCTGAAAATGCTCGCTTATTCTGTCTGGCAACAACATCGCGATGCGTTAAAGATTCGGGCTGTCTTCGGCACGGTAATTACACCATCCATCAACGATTACCGTCGCGGCCAGGAGGCAACCTATACAGTAATCTGCGCGTACGATTTTGGCTTTACTGAAACTGAGCGACCGCCACCTTGAAGCCATTTTCGCAGAAGTCGCGCAAAATCAACGATTGGTTCTTCGGCGGCACCTCGGACAACTGGCTGGCGACGCTACGCATCGGACTTGGATTGGAACTTATTCTGTATTGCATTACGTCGCGCGCCGATTGGCATCGGATGTTCGCACTACAACCTGGAAGCTTCGTAACGCGGGACATAACCGAGGCTATCGTCACTATCGGTACCGCGCTGGTTCCGCGGATGAGCTGGTTGATTTCGGCAGGTCAATCCGTTGGGCTATCCGAACCCGGCGTTCTGTGGATTGTTTGGATCGCGCTATTAGTTGCCGGTAGTTGCCTGATCGCCGGATTATTTTGCCGCAGTGTCGCGATCGTAGCCTGGTTTTTCCACCTTTCTGCAATTAAAAGTAGCGCGTTGCTCTCTTACGGCGTCGACAATTTCACATCGATAGGGTTGTTCTATCTGGTGCTTTCACCGCTACCAGATCATCTATCTCTTGATCGAAGATGGCGGAAATGGTCGGTGAAAAGCGCGCGGTTGCATAGTTTCTGGCGACGCGTTCTTCAGGTGCACGTTTGCGTCATTTACTTCTTCAGCGGCATTACCAAGCTTCTTGGTAGTGGATGGTGGAACGGGGAAAGCCTCTGGCGGGCATTGACTCGCCCGCCCTTTGATATTGTCCCGAGCGCGGTACTTAGCTATGGCAAATATCTATTCATACCGCTGGGGTTAATCATATGTTTCCTTGAGACCAGCTATCCGGTTTTCATTTGGCCTCGACGCACACGAGCAATTTGGCTTGGCAGTATCATCGGTATGCATGCCGCGATTGCAGTTATGATGGGTCTCTATCTTTTTGGACTGATAATGGTAGTACTTAATGTTGCCGCCTTCGGCGCCGACTTGGTTCGCCTTCGTAGTAAGAAGATAATTTAAGTAGGTCTGCTGACTCTAACGAAACGAGTGTTGCTCTAATTCGCAGCGCGATAATCTTGCCCAATGCCCAACGAACCAAATCCGCTTTCCGATCGGATTCATATTGAGCAACTCGAAATTTCTGCGCGCATCGGAGTTCCTGAAAAAGAACGTTCCACCCCGCAGCGATTAACTGTCAGCATTTCTTTCTGGCCATATCGCGACCAGCGCGACATGGCCGACAAGATCGATAACACAGTCAATTATTCGATCGTTGCCGAGGAAACGAAGAATTTCGTGCGAGATCAGTCGACAAATCTAATCGAGACACTCGCGGACCGGTTAGCGACGCATTTGCTGAAAACTTTCCCCGTGCAAAAGGTCACGGTCGAACTGCGAAAGTACCCGTTGCACGACGCAAAATATGTCTCCGCAACAGCAACGCGCACTGTATCCGTGCGTTGAAAGCCAGACACAAATGGCAGCCCAGGAACAACCACGAAGAGACACCAATAGGCAGATAACGATGACGAAACACGAATTTGGAATGACGAACGTCGCGGAAATGAAAACTTTTTTCGCCGCACTTCGACGATGACGTAGTGAAGATTTTCGATGTTCGCCGTTCGCTTGCACGGCGGCGCGCGATAGGCGCTCCGTCACCTGAGAATATCGCGGCACAGATCAAACGCTGGCGCAAGGATCTGGGTGGGGGCGATTGACCTCAATCGCCCGCGGGCGGTTCAGGTGAACCGCCCCTACCAGTTTGCCGCTGAGGACAGCGGCCACTAGACTTCACGCGTTATGCAAAACAGCTGGGAAACCGTGTCGAGCGAGCGGCATTTCGCCAATGCGCATCTTGAAGTTGTGACCGACCATGTGCGAACACCCTCGCGTTCGCTGCCACGGCTGTGGACAGTCGTGCACCGTAAAGCTGCCGTGATCATTGCGCCGATCACGCGAGAGGGCAAAATCGTGCTCATTCGCCAGGAACGCATCCCTATTCGCACAGCAATCTGGGAAATGCCATCGGGTCAGATCGACGGCCCAGCCCAGGAAACGCTCGAGCAAGTCGCGCTGCGCGAACTTCGCGAGGAAGCGGGCTATGAGCTTGTCAGGGATGGCGAACTCATCGCGCTCGGCCATTACTTCACTTCACCGGGCTTTACGGATGAACGCGGTTATTTCTTTTTGGCGCGCCCCGTACAGAAGTGTGAAGAGGCATCGGCCGGAGACGAAGGAGAATCGATTCTCGATTGCCGCGAATTTAGCGTAAACGAAATTCGGCGAATGATCGCCGAGAACGAGATTCGGGATGCCAACACGTTAAGCATGTGGGCGCGGCTCTGGGCGCGTGATCTTCTTTCTCCCGGAACTGCTTAGTCTCTGGACATTCGATATTCAGATTTCGAATTTTCGACCTGATGGCACTCCGAGACATTTTCAAATTTCGCGAGCTACCGGAGAGCGAAACTTCCAAGCCGTTTCTGGAGCACTTGGAAGACTTGCGGTGGACCATTGTGAAGATGGCAATCACCCTCGCGGCAGCAATGATCGTTTGCTTTGCATTCCGTTCGACACTCGTGCGGATACTGCAGGCACCGCTGCGTGATGTCGGATCACAAATCGGAACACTCAAGGCGCTCGGCATCACTGATTCCATCGTGATCTCGTTTCATCTGGCGTTTTACGCTGGTATCGTCCTTTCCTTTCCGCTGCTGCTCTATTTTGTAGCGGAGTTTGTTCTGCCTGCGCTCACTGCCGTAGAAAAGCGCTTTTTGTTTCCGGCTATTTTCGTTAGCTTCGCTCTCTTCCTTCTCGGTGTGACCGTTTGTTATTTTTGGTTGTTGCCGAAAACGATTCTCTTTTTCTTCCGCGACACCGAGCACCTCGGCTGGGCGCCTACTTGGACGGTGCAACAATATTATTCCTTTGTGACGCGATTTACGATCGGCTTCGGGTTGGCTTTCGAATTGCCTGTGGTAGTCCTGGCGCTGGTTCGATTCGGATTGATTACTTACAGGTTTATGGCGCGCACACGGCCCTATGCCGTAGTGCTGATCTTTATCCTGGCGACGATCATCACGCCGACACCCGACATTCTGACCTTGATCGCAATGGCGCTCCCGATGTGCCTGCTTTACGAAAGCTGCATTTGGATTGCGTGGCTAATGGAGCGCCGCAGTTCTAGGTCGATCACCAAATAATCGCGCGTGGACCATTCTGTTTACGAGTTTCTCTTACGCGTGTTTGCTTTTGTGTTAGGCGCGGCAGTCGGGTCGTTTTTGAACGTCTGCATTTATCGCTGGCCTGTCGATCTTTCGATTAACAAGCCGCGTCGCTCTTTTTGCCCGGCGTGCAAACAGCCGATCCCGTGGCATCAAAATCTTCCGTTGGTCAGCTGGATTTTGCTCCGCGGTCGTTGCGCAAATTGCGGCGCGAAAATCGCCTTTCGCTATTTCGCAGTGGAATTGATCACGGCGCTGCTGTTCCTGGCGACCTGGCAGAGCTTTGCCTGGCAGATGGCAATTGCCTACTGGATTTTTGGTTCGCTTCTGATCGTTGGAACATTTATCGATCTCGAACATTTCATCATTCCAGACCGTGTAACCATCGGCGGAATTGCTGCGGGCGTTGTTTGCAGTGTGGCAGTGCCAGCTTTGATGGAAACGAATTCGCGGATTGCCGCATGCGTTCGTTCTCTTCTGGCCGCTGCGCTGGGTTACGTGATTTTGTTGATTATTCTCGAAGCCGCCAAGATCGCTTTTGGAAAAAAACGGATTGAATTCGACGCCCCGACATCGTTCACCTGGACGAAACGCGAGGATGACGCCGATCTTGTGGTAGGCACCGAAGAAAGTCTGTGGAGTGACTATTTTGCCCGGGAAAAGGATCGATTGTTGCTCGAATGCGATGAAGCCCGGATCGACCACCACGCATATGAGACCGTAACGCTGGACTTTCGCTACGATCGCGTCACGGTCGAAGGCCACGTGTTCATGCTCGATGATGTAACGCTGATCTCAGGCGTCACGCGCGCACTGGTGATTCCCCGCGAAGCAATGGGACGGGGCGACTTGAAATTTCTCGCTGCAATTGGCGCGTTTCTCGGGTGGCGCGCGGTGTTGTTTAGCCTTTTCGCTGGATCACTTCTCGGTTCGATTGTTGGACTGATTACGCTGGTCGTCGGAAAACGGGTCTGGTCAGCGAAACTGCCGTTTGGACCTTACCTGGCCTTTGGCGCGCTAAGCTGGATGTTTTTTGGCGATACGTTTCTGCGCTGGTATGCGGGACTGCTGAATCCGTAGAGCGAAAGGAGGAACAGAGTAAGAGTAAGAATAGGAATAAGATTAAAAAAACGACGTGACCAAGTAACCGATAAATCTTAAGTCTTACTCTTATTCATATTCCTAATCCCCTTCTTCCGATGCATACGTCCCTTGACCACGAAAAGCTCGAAGTTTATCAAGCCTCCCTTGAATTCATCACATGGACGATCCCTTTTTTCGAGGGATTACCCGGGAGTGCATCTGTTCGCAATCAACTCGATCGCGCCTCGACGTCGGTTCCTTTGAACATTGCAGAAGGAAACGGAAAGTTCACTTCCCCTGACCGCTGCCGATTCTTCGATAACGCGCGCGGCTCCGCGTTGGAATCAGCTGCGTGTCTTGATGTGATGGTGGCCAAAAAATTCGTCAATGCGGCTGAAGTGCAAGAAGGCAAAGCGATGCTCGTGAAAATCGTGTCAATGCTGTTCGGACTGATTCGGGCAAATTCTGACGTGCGGATTTTTGAAGAGCCAGGGAGCTACCGTCGCGCGACACTACAGAAAAAGGGAAGCAAGAGCAGGAGTAAGAATAGGAATAGGATGTCAGATCCAATTAAACGCTAGTATCGGAGGCGGTTTGAGCGTTGAAGGTTGGTAGCGTCGTCGGCCATGATTCTTACGAACGCGCGTTTGATTTTTCCCGATGGAATTCGCGATGGCCTTGAGGTCGTCGTTGAAAAAGGAAAAATCGCCGCAATCAGAGAGGAGACCCACGGACGAAGAAAAGAGGTTGTCGATCTAAGCGAAAATTATCTTGCGCCCGGCTTCATCGATCTTCACGTGCACGGCGCGCTGGGCCGCGACACCATGGAAGCTTCTGCGGAAGCATTTCGAGCCATCTGCGATTACCATGCCAGCGGCGGCACGACTTCGCTTTTGCTGACAACGGCGACCGCGCCGCTCGATAGCATTACCGATGTTCTAAACGCTGTCCGTGATTGTCGCTGTTCCATTAACCGGATTGCGGGTGTTCACGTCGAGGGGCCGTTTATTTCGAAGGCCAAATGCGGTGCGCAACGCGCCGAATTCATTCAAAGCCCGTCGAGGGCTTTGGTCCAGCAACTACTCGACCATGCGGACCTGATTAAACGAATCACGATCGCGCCGGAACTGCCTAGAGCGCTCGAGGCGATCAAGAATTTTCACACACACCGGATTAGCGTCAGCGGCGGCCATAGCGATGCATGGGATGAGGACGCGCAAAACGGTTTTGCGCGTGGCATGCGCAGCGTAACCCACACTTTCAACTGCATGTCGAGCGCGCGCCGGCGCGGCATTTATCGGGTTGGCGGTTTACTTGAGTTTGCGTTAAGCGAGCCAGAGATCAGTTGCGAACTGATTGCCGACGGTCACCACGTTTCCGTGACATTGATGAAAATGCTATATCGCGCAAAAGGCCCTGGCGGGATTTGTCTTGTAACCGATGCAACCGCCGGGGCTGGATTGCCAGATGAATCGCGGTTCTCGCTTTTTGGAAGGGATTGCGTTGTGGAAAGTCGCGTTTGTTTGCTTGCAGACCGATCGGCACTCGCAGGCAGCGCTTCGCGCATGATTGACCTCTTGCGCACGATGGTCATAAAAGTAAACGTTCCGCTGCACGAAGCCGTCATGATGGCAACGGAAAACCCAGCCCGTGCCGTTGGCCTCGAAACCAAAGGCCGTCTGGCGGTGGGCGCAGATGCAGATTTGGTCGTGCTCTCGCCAGAATTGGAGGTTTCGCATACGTTCGTCGGCGGCGAGGAAATTTCTCCCTAACCACGACTGAACACCAATTATTCGTGTCGATTCGCGGTTCAAGAGGACTATATCGACAGCAAAAACTCGGCGATATCGAGCGCAGCCCGTGGTTTGCTTAAACGGCTGATATTCGCGGACCATTCGCGCCACTGCTTGGCGCCATCGGCAAACGCACGTTGTACTTGTGCGATGACCTCCGGTGGTGAATCCGCAATCACGCCCGAATTCGTCTCCACGATTAGCCGGGCGTTGCCTTCCTCCTGCCCAGCGACGACGTAATTGATGATCATGGGACAGCCAGCGGCGATCGTTTCCTGCACGGTGGCGCCTCCCGCTTTGCCGATGAGCAAGTGGCTCTCGTCAAGCATGCGGGGAAGTTCGTCAGTCCAGCAAATGACCTTTGCCTTATCTCTAACCGCAGCTTCGATCTCCGGCATGAGTCTGTCAGCGCGGCCGATGGTCACAGTCAAATCAACGCCCAAGTCGGCGAGTCGCTGCGCCAGTACCGGTGCGCCGCGGGTGGCCGCATGGATCATGTATAAGACGCGGCGCTTAGAGTTGCTTGGAGGCAGCGCGCGATTCGACCCTGCGGAGTCAGCAAATTTTGGATTTACAGGAAAACCAAACACTTTGATCTTTTCCGAGGCAACTCCGGCCAGTCGCAGGACGGAGGCGCTCTGCTCGTTCGCCACTAGGAAATAATCGGCGGCGCAGCGGTACCAGGCCGCGTTGATGGTGATCGAGTCCGTAATTACAACCACAATCTTGCAAGGCCGAGAGCATTCGGCGTTTCGTCTCTGAATTTGCCTGAGTACATTCGGGTAGGCCGGAAACGTGCAAGTCATCACGTCCGGTTGGAAATGCTCGAGTAATGCGGCGAAATGATCCTCGAGCCGCGAGAAGCGCGCGAATTCTGTATCGAAATCTTTCTTGTGATCGAGCCAGCGGTAAACGGCACCCCATGCGCCAGGGGCGAAATTAACGACCGCCAGATAGCTTTTTCGCACCAACTCGTTAACGGGCCCATAGGCCTCGGCAAACAAATCGCGCAATTCTACCTCCATCCCTTCCGGGGCGACGCGGGCCAAACCATCGCGAATTCCGCGCGCGGCGCTGTTGTGACCTTCCCCGAAACTCGCGGTGAGGATCAAGATTCGTTTTTTCACAGTTTGTCAGGCCATCGTAACGCCCATTTGGAAAACTCACCTCAGGAGGTAAAGAGGACGAGGTTTACCGAAGCATCCGGAGTTTAATGGATATTTACATCGGGCAAAGTAAACTCTCAGTGGAGATGAAATATCTCGGATTCCTCTGGCGCGTCTTGCGGCAGCTGGTTTGGGAAACGGCAACCGATACCACGACCGGGCTGGCCGCACAGATGGCGTACCTGCTTCTTTTTGCGCTGGCTCCCGGATCACTGTTTCTCTGGCATCTGCTGGGTTTGTTCGGCACCGACCCGACTAAATTGCATCGGATGTTTCTTCTCTTGAAAAGCTTCATGCCGCCGGACCCGAAAGTGCAGGACATTTTGGATTCTGCGATGGCGAATGTAGTGGTGACAGGCTCGAGCGGCCTGCTCGCGAACGCAGGAATCATTCTGGGAATTTATTGCGGGACTGTCTTCATTGCGACGACCTCACGTGCTCTGAGCCATACCTACGGAATACGGGAAGATCCCCATTGGTGGTCGAAGTATATCATCTCATTTTTCATGCTGTTTTGGTTTGGGATCATCATTGTGTTCTGCTTCAACGCAATCGTCTTTGGCGAACGGCTGGCCGGTCTTGCAGAAGTCAATTTTCAGCTGGCCTTTCCGCTGCAAGCGTGGATTGCGACACTGAATGTGCCGTTCACCTTTGTGGCGCTGGTCATTCTCGCGCTCGCGCTTTATCTCCTGACGCCGGAAAATTATTTGACCGTCCGTCAGGCGCTGCCCGGCGCGATTTTCTTTTCGGTCGGCTGGATTATCGCGACGAAACTCTTTCAGCTCTACGTGGCAAGATACGATCGCTACAACCCGACGTATCTCGCGCTGGCGTCTATCGTGGTCCTGCTTACGTGGATGTATCTGACGTGTCTGCTTCTATTGCTAGGCGGTAAGTTGAACGCCATTCTTCGACGCGAATGCGAAAAAATGCGCGTGGCTGCATCCGCTGCGTCCGAGCCTGCGGCGACGAGTTGAAAACTTAAAGGGGTTAATAGGTTAAAAAAGAAGAAGGGATCAACCTTTGTACTTTTTTAACGATTTTATTGACCCCGAAAGCATTCGGGGTTGATCGCGTCTCGCGCTCTGTTACGCTCCGTCGCAGTGGTGCGCTTTCGCATTTGGCTCACAACTGCGCTCGCCTCTGGCGCAATCTTTGGAAGTCTCCTCCGTGCGCAAGTCGGAGACGAAGAGAAAAGCCGGCGCGATGAGTCTGAGCAAATTGAGACGCACGCTTCGCCGTCCCCCAAGCCAAAAAAATCTCCCAGCCCGGTAGCCAAAGCGTCGAAGGACAAATCGGCAAAGAAACATGGAGCTTCTGCAACTCCGGAAAAAGCACCAGCCGCGATTCCCCACGCAAAATTAGCAAACGAAGGGTCGCAGAAGAAAACAGATCCTTCTCCGAGAGAAAAAAAATCGCCGACGCCAATCCCGAAAGCAAAGGCCGCAAAAGAAGAATCGACCAGCGGCAATAGCGAATCGCAGAACTCACAGGAATCCCCGCGCCCTCGCAAGGCAAAGCTGGCGAAAAAATCTGACGAAGAAGAAGAGGCAACGCCTAAGCCGCGCGAGACGCCCGAGCCCCGCGCTCCATCAAAATCAAAGGCGCGCCACACACCCACAATGAAATCCGCGAAGAAGAAATCGCACGAGAAGGAGGTTTTACGGAAAGGCAAAAAAGCGGGTAAATCCAAATCGGCGCAAAAAGAAGAGGCAACACTGAAACCGGAGAAGACACCGGCGCCTCGTACCGAAGAGCGTGCCGCGGTATCAGAAACCTCAACACCATCGCCGAAAGCCCTCGGGGTTGCGGCGCCGACACCAGCGCCATCGGCGCAGCCAAAAGTTCCACGCGCGCTTCCAAGCGGCGAGCGCGCTCAGGTTGTCATCGAAAAATCTGGTCTGGAAGAGGACCAGGGCCTCGAGCCTCCGCCGTCGCCTCCCCCGCGCAAATTTGGTTTCTGGCCCTGGTCTCGCAGTTCGGGCAACTATCGTTATCTAACGCGATCCGTAATTGATGCGATCCGACGCGCACCGGTGAAACGGCGCCGCTGGCAATTTATTGTTGTCCATAATAGCGGCACGCGGCAGGGAAACGCGCGCGTCTTCGATTATTACCATCGGCATGTGCGCCGGATGCAGAATGGGCTCGCGTATCATTTTGTGATCGGGAACGGAACATCCACAGGAAACGGGCAGGTTGAAGTGGGCGACCGCTGGCGCCGCCAGATCAACGGCGGGCACGTGCACAGTGATTATCTGAACAACATTTCACTCGGCATTTGTCTGGTTGGCGATTTTAATCGCGACCAACCAACGCGCGCACAGCTTGACTCATGCGAGGAACTCATCCGTTATCTGCGAGAACGTTGCGGCAAAACCGACAGGGGCGCGATTCCTGTGCGGCCACACCGTGAAATGAATCCACCGCGGTGGCCGACCGATTGCCCGGGAGACGATTTTCCCTACTCGTGGTTTAGCAGGTTTTAGTAGTCAGGAGTTCGGGTTTCTGTCATGTCGAGCGAAGTCGAGACATCTCCGGATGTTTTGGGCCTCACGCCCACAGAGAAACAGAGATTTGATTCGCTCACTCAGCCTCCGGCCTTCCCGTCTATGTCGCGGCTTCCCAGCCGCTCCATTCTCGACTCCACTCGGAATGACAATTGGGCGAAAGTCACTTGCGTTCAGCCACGATCAAATTGGCTTCCTTGTAGTTCCAGCGGTAACCAAAGCCGAAGTCAACCGGCGGCGGATTGCCTTGCCGAAAAAGTTCCTGAAGCCTGGGCTGATAATGTTGTTTGAAGATATCGAGGGGGCCGAGGTAAACGCCAAAAAGACGCAAGTTCCACTTGTTTGGATCTAAATAAGCCAGGGGAATTCCGGAATCGTCCTGCACGATTCGGGTACTATGTTCGAGAATGAAATTGCGAATGGTTGCGAACCCCTGCTCGAACATCAGATACGACGAAGATTTCAGAAAACTCGAGCCGATCCCAAGTCGTTGACAAAATTTCAAGAAACCGGGCGCGGACTTGATGCCGCCATCTGAAATGTCAGTATTGAAATAATACAGGGTTTGTGAATTGCCCGATTGATTGTCGGTATAACGGATTCGCACTCCGGGAGCGCTGCCGCCTTTCTTTCCCAGCGCGGCCTCTTCAAATGCGCCGTTGCTGTTGAGCGAGCCAAACGTCACGTTCGTGATCGATTTATCGGCACGGACAATGAAAACATAGAGAATCGGCAACACGCCGTTCAGGTTCTGTTGTTGCAGATCGACTTTCATGTCCTTCGTGATGAAGTACGTCGTGTTCAGCGAGGATTTCATTGCATTTTCCAGATTTCCCAGCGCACCAGCGAGATTCGGAATCCGCAACGGATCGGGCGGTGGCCCCATCGATTCCTTTCCGCAAAGCACGTACACCGAAGCGTTGGGAAAAAATTGATCGACGTACAAAAAGTCCGGACCACTGAACATGTAAAATGTGACCGGAGTCGGCTGCGTCACCTCAGGAAGATAGGTGGCTTCCCACGCATGCAGCTTTTGGAGTTGACGCTGGTAGAGCTTGGTGAACTCGCCCTCGAAAAAGGCGGAATGCGCTTGCCATGCCTGATCGCGTGTGAGCGGCGCGAGCGGGGAATTCTCAGGCACAGGCATCCCGGCAAGGAACCGCGCGATGTCATTAGGTCCAGTGCTGACTGGGTTAACTGGGATCGCGCGTGGCGCGACCTGAGGAATCTCCTGCGCCGAAACGCTGACCGCACTCGCGAGCACGATCGCCGCCAACGACGCGATGCTGCTCTGTAACTTGTCTCTTTGCGCTGTCTCTCGCCTCTCCCTTCTCAAGGGAGAGGGTAGGGTGAGGGTTCCGCTCCGATAGTTACTCTTCTGCGAACAACCCCTCACCTCAATCCTCTCCCCTTTACGAAAGGAGAGAAGCGAACGAACGCTAAACAGATACGAAGCTTGCGTTTTCATGCTGCTCGTTGTGGGCGCCTTCGTGCGCAAAAGTAGAGCAGCAGGCCAACAAGCGCGGTTGCGAGTCCCGCCAGCGATTCGATGGTCTTCCAGCGCAGCAGATAAAACATCATCCAAAGTGTGATGACGGCGAAGATAATCGGGGGCATTGGATAAGCCCACACCCGGTAAGGCCGGGGGATTTCCGGCCGCGTGTGGCGCAACACCATCACGCCCACCACAGTGAACAGCGAGCAGAGCAGCAAGCTAAATTGGGTGTATTGCACCACGCTTTCAAAGCTGCGTGTGAGCAAAAGTACATTCACGATGAGCAACTGCAGCACAATGGCGTTGGTGGGAATGCCGTGAGGATTCTTGCGCCCAAGCAGTCGTAGCAACCAATGATCTTCGCCCATCGACATGCCGACACGCGGCCCGATCCATGTCATGGAGCTAATTGCGGAAACCAGGCCGAGACAAATTACCGCGCCGGCGACGCGCCCGCCGTTTGCTCCGAAGATATGTTTGCCTGCGATTAGGCCGACCTCGAGTTGGCCCCGCATTTCCTCCTGCGGGGTTGTGGCGAGAAAAATCGCGTTCAGGAGGACGTAAGCCGCGATCACAATCAGCGTTCCCACGAGCAGCGAGCGCGGAACATTCTTCTCGGGTTTCTTGACTTCACCGATGATATAACTGGATGCGTTCCAACCCGAATAGGAATACATGACGTAGACAAGCGCGACCGCGAACGCGCCGCTAAAGACGGACGTCGTATCGCCGGGCTGTGGCAAAAAAGTGATCGCCTGTTTTGGTTCCACGAGAAAACCAGCTGCGATCAGCGCACTAATCAAGAGCAGTTTCACGATCGTCCAGAGATTCTGAAACACACTGCCAACCTGCAGGTTCCGCAGATGAAAGAGCGCGACCACCCAAACAACGACGAACGACAGAAAGACCGGGGAACCAACGCCGAAGACTCCGCCAAAATATTTCCCAAACGCCATGGCGGCGAGCGCGATGGGTGCAGCGAAGCCGACCGTGGCGGAAACAAATCCCGCCATAAATCCGAGAGCGGGATGATAGATCTGCGATAGAAAATGATATTCGCCTCCGGAGCGTGGCAGCGCCGCGCTGAGCTCGCCATAACAAAGCGCGCCACAAAGGGCAGTGATTCCGCCAATGATCCAAAGCATGAGCAGGGGGAACCCCGACTGGATGTCTGCCAGTTGAAAACCAAGACTGGTGAAGATGCCAGTGCCGATAATGTTGGCAATAACGATGGAACACGCGGTGACGAACCCAATTGTCCGTCGCGGAAGTCGCGACTTCACAGAACGAGGTTCAGCAACTGTGGTCATCTCTGGATCGACAATCCCCAAATTATCGGGACTGGCGAATTCTTTCGAAGTGGCGTTGAAGTTCATGATTGGCGAATGAGGTTGCGCGACGTGCTGGTCGCGGTCGGAAATTCGTAGGGGCTTAGAATGAGAGCAGAATCACATCTCCAGATTTTCCTGAGTTGTCAGAAGCCATTCCCAGCATCACTTTGAATGCGCCATGAACCCTTCGCTGTCCATCGAAACGGCCACCCAACTCGCAGTCTTTCTTGCAAATCGTCCCGGGGCGCTTGCGCGCGTGTGTGAAGCACTGGCGAAAGCAGAAATCAACATCCACGCCCTGGCTACGTCAGATACGGTCGATCACACAGTGGTGCGCATGGTAGTAAGCGATCCCACCAAGGCGCTTATGCTTTTGGGCGAGGCGGGCACTCTCGCGCTCGAGACCGAAGTGTTGATGATCGAAACCGCGAGTCAACCAGGCGTGCTCGCCAAAATAGCCGAGCGCCTCGCAGAAACCGACGTGAATATCGAATACGCGTATCTCGCCGGTAGCCGAGCGGTGGGAAAGGGTCTGATCATTCTACGGCCATCGGACGTTGAAAAAGCGAAGCGTGCTTTGCAGGATTTGTGAGGTGCACCGTTGTAGCCGGCATCGGTGATGCTAGCGGGGTCGCAGACCCCGGCTGCAGTTCTGCGTTGATGAGCGATGCCCGCCTTGAAACTACGGGCGAATCTCGATCGTCGTTCCATCCCGAGTCACACGCCAGAGTTCTTCGATCTCTTCGTCAGTGAGCGCGATACAACCCGCAGTCCAATCCTTCCAACGATGAAAGGCGCCAATCCAGCCGCGCCCGTTCTGAATTCCGTGAATCATGATGTCAGAACCCGCTGAGACACCACGCGCGGCCGCACGCCTGTTGTCCTCATCCGACGGATAAGAAACATGCAGCGCGAGGTGAAAACTGCTTTGCGCATTTCGGCTATCGATCTTGTAGATTCCTTCCGGTGTTTTCATGTCGCCCTCTTCTTGTTTCGCGCCCACTGGGTTCCGGCCTAACGCGATTCGATAACTCTTGATCTGGTTGCCGTCACGAAAAATCAACAATCTTTTCGCCGATTTTTCCACGACGATCCGATCGATTGTTGTTCCCGCGGGTAACGGATCCCAATTGTGATGGGCGTAAACGTAAAGGGCCAAGGCGCAGATAGCGACGGATACCAGGATGATTTTACGAGTCACACCGGATCATTTCTCAGCGATTTCGCCTGGAGGGGCAAGCAGACCCGAAGGGTCGCTCGGAGATTAGCCGGTGGTGTAAATTACCGGTTATGTGTCATCACGAAATCACCAGCCCCGCAGGGGCGTCGGATTAAAGATAACGTTCATCGAACTCCACGGCGCTGCGGCGCAGCAATTCCAGATACTCTTCGCGAAACGTGCGCGTGCGGTGATGCTCCGCTTGTTGCTCGATGTAATGACGAACCGCGTCGCGTTGGGAAGCGCTTACCGTAAACGCGCCATAACCTTCCTGCCATGCGAACTCAGGAAGTCCGATCTCATCATGTACCCAACCGGAAGAAACGGACTTTAGCTCGCGAAGGACATCCGCCAAACGGTGTGTTGCGCGCAGTCCGATGAGTAGATGCACATGATCGGAGACGCCGCCAACGCTCTCGGCAATTCCATTTGCCGTGCGAATGATTCCACCAAGATATGCGTGCAAATCCCCGCGCCATGCCGGTTGGATCAGCGGCTCGTGATTTTTCGTTCCGAAAACAATATGATAATGAAGGCTCAGATGCGTCGATGACATACGGATTGATTACGACGCCCCTATCGGGGCTTGGCCTGTTTTTATACCGACAACCGGTGGTATGCACCACCGGCTAATTTCCTAAATCGCTCCGCGATCGTACTTGATCTCACCATTCGGATTGCCAACGGGCACTCGATGCCGGATAAATGCGCGGCGCATTTATGACTTCGGTACGGACTTTTCTCGGCTACGCCTATCCGCTGGGCGCGACCTGGATGGGGAACGGGGTCAACTTCGCGATCTTTTCCGAGCACGCCACCAGCGTTGAGCTTTGCTTATTCGACAAGACCGACGCTACCGAAGAAAACATTCGTATTCCCGTCAATGAACACACTGATCAGGTCTGGCACGTGTTTTTGCCAGATGTGGGTCCAGGACAATTGTACGGTTTCCGCGTTTCCGGTCCCTATGATCCGGAACGCGGCCTGCGCTTCAACAGTTCGAAGCTTCTTCTCGACCCTTACGCGAAGGCGATCGCCGGAGAGGTGAGCTGGGCGGATGAAATGTTCGGTTATGCCATCGGGGCCAAGAAGGAAGATTTGACTCAGGATTTCCGGGACGACGCGTGGGGAGTGCCGAAGTCGGTCGTCGTCGACACCGGATTCGACTGGCAAGGCGACAAGAGGCCTGGCATCCCGTTGCACAGTTCCGTGATTTATGAGGTGCACGTAAAAGGCTTCAGCAAACTTTGGCCCGACGGACCGGAGGAATTGCGAGGTACTTATGCGGCGCTCGGCAGCCCGGCAGCCATTGATTATTTCAAAAGGCTCGGCGTGACGGCGATTGAGCTATTGCCAGTTCACGCCCACATCGAGGACAAGGTCTTAATCGATCGCGGCCTAACGAATTACTGGGGCTACAATACAATCGGATTTTTTGCCCCGCATGCGCAGTATTCCAGCAGCGGGCAAACGGGCGAACAAGTCATCGAATTCAAATCGATGGTGCGCAGTCTGCACGCCGCCGGTATCGAAGTGATTCTCGATGTGGTTTACAATCATACTGCTGAAGGAAATCACCTCGGTCCCACACTGTGCTTTCGCGGAATCGACAACTCCGCTTACTACCGGTTGCATCCGGAGAACCCGCGTTTCTATCTGGATTTCACCGGGACCGGGAACACGTTTAATTTGCTCCATCCGCGCGTGTTGCAGTTGGTGATCGATAGCCTGCGCTATTGGATCGTGGACATGCACGTGGACGGATTTCGTTTCGATCTAGCGGCCACGCTTGTGCGCAATCGCGAAGGGGTAAACATGCTGCATCCCTTCCTTCAAGTAATCCAGCAGGACCCGGTTCTTTCGAACGTGAAACTGATCGCGGAACCGTGGGACGTGGGCGAGGGCGGCTACCAAGTCGGAAATTTTCCTGTGCCGTGGTCGGAATGGAATGGCAAATATCGCGACACAATTCGTAGCTTTTGGAAAGGCGACGAAGGCAGAATCGGCGAGATGGGTTACCGGCTCACCGGCAGCCCCGATCTATACCAGCACAATGGGCGACGCCCTTACGCCAGCATTAATTTCGTGACTGCGCACGATGGTTTCACGCTCAACGACCTGGTCAGCTACAACGAAAAGCACAACGAGGCGAACGGCGACGGCAACAAAGACGGCGACAACAACAATCTATCGTGGAATTGCGGCGCGGAAGGTCCGGCCGAAGACCCGCAGATCAACGCGTTGCGCGAACGCCAACGGCGGAATTTTCTGACCACTCTTTTTCTTTCCCAAGGCGTGCCGATGCTCGGCGGCGGAGACGAGTGGGGACGGTCCCAGAACGGCAATAACAACGCTTATTGCCAGGACAACGAGATCAACTGGTTCAATTGGACCCGCGACGAAAAGCAAAATCAGTTCCTGGAGTTCACCCGAAAGCTGATTCGATTTCGCAATGCGCATCCAGTGTTTCGCCGGCCGAAATTTTTTCAGGGCCGGCGGATCCGCGGTTCGGAGATTCGCGACGTGATGTGGTTCAATCCCGGCGGCAGCGAAATGAGCGACGAAGAATGGGCGTCGCCGTTCGTTCGTTGTATTGGGATGCTGCTGAGTGGCGATACCAGCGACGTTCTCAGTTTCGAAGGCCAGCCAATCCGTGACGAAACATTTCTCCTGCTGATCAATGCGCATTACGAACCGATCCCCTTTGTCCTGCCCGGTCAGGAGCATCTCGAGTGGCAATTGATTCTCGACACAATGGACCCAAACGGTTTTCTGGCGGAGTCGAGAAAATTCGCGTCCGGCGACGACGTTGATCTTGGCGGTCGCGCTTGCTGCCTGCTCCAACTCGTGAGCGGGACGCAAGCGCAGGCCCGTGAGGAATCTTGGAAGAAACGTCACGTCGAGTTTCCTCCGCTTAGCGCAGAGGAAGAACGCGCTCGCCACGATTAGCCGGTCGAATCCGAGAGAAATTCGTGCAACGCAGTCTTGTCGCCAGAAGCGAATTAGTTTATAGAAATGTGAAGCGCGTGTTTGATGCGCGACCAATTTTTTGGTCAGTGATTTGCCATGACACCAAGTTCTCTTGTTATCGTCACTGATCGAGGCGGGTTAAAAGCATATCGGGTGAATGAGACGCCGACGCGTGGGCCGAGCCTGCAACTCGTGCAGGCATTCAACATCACCGACGCACATGGAAGATTGGTGGACAAAGTGAGCGATTTAGCCGGGCGATTTCCGGTCACCAACGGCGCGGGCGCGCATCATGGACCGGGTTCCATCGCCGAGCGAACGCAGTTGGCAACAGAAATGGACCGTCGCATCCATAAGGAGCTCGCCGATCAAATTACAAGAATCGTTTCGCTCAAGGGAAAGGAGGGATGGTCGTTTGCCGCACCGGCGGAAATTCATGGAGCGATTGTCGATCTTTTGCCCGTGGCTGTCCGCGACCGGATCGTCGAACATGTGAAATCGGATTTGGTAAAAGTGGAACCGGCGAAACTCGTTTCGCGGTTTCGTTCGTTGCAGCAAATGTGAAACCAAGACGCAGATTTTTGTTCCCTCAAAGCGAGGGGGCCCGCTAGTATCTAATTAATCATGCAACTGCCTGTTAAGATCTCGTACCGGGGTCTGGAAAAATCTGACCAGATCGACAATCTCGTTTTGGATTATGCGGCGCGACTCGAGAAATTTTGCGACCACATTAACCGCTGCGACGTGGCCATCGAGCAAACCAATCACACGCATCAAAAAGGCAATCCTTATCGGTGCCGCATCGATGTGACAGTGGCGGGCGGCCACGAAGTGGTCGCCGATGAAAGGCAGAAGGACAACGGCTCGCACCAGCCGCTCAACAAGGTGATCCACGACGCGTTCAAAACGATGGAGCGCGAGCTGCGCCGGGTCGTGGACAAGCAACGCCGAGACGTAAAGACGCACGCCGACGCACGTTCGCCGAAATAAATCCCAGCGGCTTACCCCTGTAGTGCCAGGCGTGTCGCCTGCTGCTCGGATTCATTGTGCGCACCACGCAGTGCTGGCATTCTCGGTCGCAATTTGTAGTCACCGGCCTGTGGCCGGTCCGCGTCGCGCGGTTGTTCAACGGCGGAGACGGCCCACAGGGCCGTGGCTACAGCGGCACGGAGCAATTTAGCTCCCTCTTGTCGTCGTCGAGTTGCGTTTCCATTCCTGCCTCACTCAGTCCACGCGGCATTTTGCAAGACAACACGATATCGCGGATATCATTTGTGCACAGCCTGATTCCCAGTCGCCCTTGTCGGGGATGTAGAACACCAACAGGTGATCCCGCGTCGGACCTTTGCCGACCTTGTGTCCTCGTTGAGAGGTGAACTCGATATGGTAAGGCTGCTTCGGATGGCCGAGGATCATGCCATCAAAACCGCGGTGATCTTTAAACTGGCCAAGCACGGCGAACCCAAGACCTTTCGCGTACATCTCAGCAACCGCGGCCAGGTTATCAGTCGGCCGGGCTACTCGCATCGTAAGACCAGGCTTCATAGTGGCGAGCGACTCACATCGAACTCGGTTGCAAGCCCTAAAACCACTTCTCGCGTTCCGATAGCGTTGCTTTCATCGATGGATTGGAAAAAGCGCTTCGAGTCCCGGCGATTTGGTGCCGGCAAGATAAACGTATCCTGTAAATCGCGGGTAATTATCGGGATCAGATTGCCAGCGGTAGATGGCATCATATTCTTTGCCGTCGAAGTGAAAATGCATTCTTAGCACGGGAATGCGATCGTCGCCCGCCACCGTATCAAATCGCACAGCGCATTTGTCGGTTTTACCTTCAATGATTCGTGTGATTTGTAGAACTTCGTTCTCGTCTCGAAGCGTTACATGTCCGCTGTAAGTCGCAGTCGAATCAGGCTTGCGCCCGATGAGGTCATACTCTCCAGCCATGTAGCTTCGCTAGCCTTGTTAGGCCATATCGTGTTCATGTCGAAATTTTCTCGTTAAAAGAATCCACGGAGGAACGCTGCCGCTTCATCCGAGATGCCGGCGATCTTATTCGTTGCTTGACGATAGAATTTGAAATTGAGCTCGGTCTCGGGTCGACCGTCGTTCCAGTCGGAAAAAAGTTTGAGCTCGCTCCGCCCCAGGCGGCGCTTTGCCAGCGCAGTGCGTCTGATGGTGATTCCCACCCGCGGCGTTTGCCGGGCGATCCCGCGCTTCTTTGGGATCGCTTTGGCCGAGGTAACGACGCCGCTGGCGATGAGACCTGGCCCGCCTTCGTTCTCGCTCGCGAAGACGAAGATCGTATCGCCTTTGGCGATCTGCTTGCCACCATACATGGTCTTCTGCGCGCTGAACGCGAACATCTCTGCCCGTGGATCGCTAAGCTCGGCTTTGATCGCGAACGTCATGCTCCCGTGGCAGGCCGTAGCCTCGCGCGAAGGCTGCTCATCTCGCGCAATTAATTCCATGGCCGTCCATAGTGCCAAGGCTAACGTGCGGCATCAGCCGCAGCGCTTCAAGATCGAGAGCGCCGTGGGCTGAATGCTGGGTTAGACGGCACATCCAACGCGATTCGAGCTTGATTGATTGGTTAGGCCGCATCGGCTCCATTTCGCCGATAGCGGCCAAGAACGAGTTCTGGGATGCAAGCGAGCACGACCGCGCCGATAATTGTTACGGCGCCAATCCATTTCCATCCGGACGGCCCAAGCGGCAGAAGTCCAAGCCCATATCCGAGCGAGGCAGCAGCGCAAAGAATCAGAAACGGTCCTGTGAAGCAGCAGTGGACGCGGCCGCAGCGCGACGCGTTAAACAGACACGCTATGCCCATGAACGCGAGCGACGTTGTCCACAAGATCGTTCTCAAGACAGGTGGTTCGCGAAAGCCAAGTGCAAAGGCACACCATGGCACGCACCAGAGAAGAAACGCGCTTCGCGCACTGCATAGGAGGTCGTGCTCTGGGCCGCGCAAGTTGGATGCATCTCTGATTAGGCGCAAGGAATCTCGCATAAGATGGCGACCAGAAGAAGAATAATCCCGATTACGGCAGTGTTCCAACATACCAGCGAACGGAGCAAGCCGAAGCCAGCCGCGGCAGCGAGAAGATAGCCGACGCGACCCCAGAAATACAGATGTGCACCGACGATAGTCAGAAGACTGTGATGGTTGGTAACGCGAGCGAGCAACACCAATGCTGCAAAGAAGGGGAAGGTCTCCAGAAAGTTTGTGGTGGCCTGATCCACGCGATTAGCCAGGCCGCGAAGTGGCGGGACGTCCCCTTCGCGGTTGCTGGCTGTCCAACGGTAACCGCGCTGCCAGCTAATCAGATGCGAGCTTGCGATCAAATGGAGCAAGCCGAGGACGATGCTTGCACTCAGGAGCCATAATTCGG
>JBKOYG010000031.1:0-43206 GCA_046725285.1 Verrucomicrobiota bacterium | reverse complement strand
ATCGCGACATCAGTGACGCTGCGCGCCATCGGTCCAGCCGTGTCCTGCTCGTGAGCGATCGGAATGATTCCGTCTTGCGATACAAGACCGAGTGTCGGCTTCAGACCGACGATGTTTTCAACGGCCGACGGCCCTGTGATTGATCCATCGGTCTCCGTGCCAATCGCCGCCGCGCAGAGATTGGCCGCAGCACCATTAGCGGAACCAGAGCTTGAGCCCCACGATGTGTAACTTAAGTCGTAGGCATTGTTTGTACTCCCACCGCGCGCGCTCCAACCGACTGCTAGAGGATAGGTCTCAGCCTCATCGTCCCGGAAATTTGCCCATTCGCCTAGGTTCGCTTTGCCAAGAATGATGGCGCCGGCTGCGCGCAATTGCTGAATAATCACAGCATCGCCAGGCACGTGGTTGCCGTAAATTGCGAGCGATCCCGCCGTCGTTTGCATTTGGTCATCAGTTGCGACGTTGTCCTTAACGAGAAGCGGAATGCCATGGAGCGGACCACGAACTTGTCCGCGGCGCCGTTCGTTATCGAGCTGAGAGGCGATCGCAATTGCATTGGGATTCAATTCGATTACTGAGCGCAGGAGCGGATTAAGCGATTGGATGCGTCTGATGTAGCCCTGAGTCAGTTGCCGGCTCGTCAGTTGACCGGAAGCCATGGCGTCCTGAAGCTCGGGAATACTCTTTTCAATAAAGTCAAAACCGCCCGCGGCTAAAGCAGAGCGTTGAACGAGCGAAGTAAGGCCTCCGCTTAGCAATGCGGCGCTGCCAAGCGCCGTCGTGCCGATAAATCTTCGGCGGGTGACAGTGTGGCTGAGGTCAAGACGATCCGAGCTTTGCTTATTCATAATTATTCTCCGGTTGCGCTGTTTCGCGAGTGAACAGACGTGAGCTTATAGTTGGGGGACATAGGAGCGGAAGACTCCGCTCCGGTCGATTCCTGCCCGCACTGCTCCGCATAGCGACGCAGGCAGGCGGATCGTAGGCTGGATGATTTCGCGCGATCAACGCCATAACCCTGCGTGAGCAAATCGTGTCTGACCTCGAAAGCGGCCGGAAAATTTTGCATTTTTTTCACATTATTTGACCGCCATGCTGTTCCTTCGCAAATTAGCTGCTCTTCTCGGGCGCCCGTAGCTCAACTGGATAGAGCATCTGACTACGGATCAGAAGGTTTGAGGTTCGAATCCCCACGGGCGCGCTTTTTTAATATCGGGCGTTGTGCAAGCGCCGAAAAGCAAGAAGCGGCGCTTCCCCATCGCCTTTGCGGTTGGGAAACCGCCGTCAACTCGATATGCGGCGCAACTGAAGAATTGGATCAACCGAGACCCATCGTCGCAAGAAGCTGCCTATCGATCATGCCCTACGCAGGCCTACTGTGATCGCGTTCGTAAGCGCGAATTGCTCGTCGCGTTTGAGGTCCCAGGATTCCGTCGATGGGTCCATGATAGTACCCGGCACGAGCAAGTCTGCGCTGCACTTCTACAACTGTGTACGCAGCATCACCATATCCGTAGTCGTTGTAACCATAGTAACCGTACGGATAGTACCCATAATAGGGATACGGATAGAAAAACGGGAACCCAAACGTGTCCACAAAGATGAACGTTCGGTTGTGGAAACGCCGGATATGATGATCACGATTGTTAAAGAACCGATGCGTGCCCGTTGTGGTCCTTGGCGCAAAGTGCGGCGCTGGCCGCGTCATTGCGGGCCGCGTCATTGGTGCCACATGTGTGGCAGCTGCAACACTCGCCGTCACCCCCAGGGTTGCGACGCAAATTAAGAAAAGCATGCGTTTTGTTTTCATAGATAATTGAGGTTTCTAATAATTAGACCCTACGAAGGCGCCCAGAGTTATTAGTGAAAACGACTGCAAAAGTTACACGGTTGTTACTTGGGCGGATCGACTGCGTCGCGGGATGTGCAACTGCGCAGGACAGTTGATAGGGCTACTGAAAATACGGCCGGATCTTGGCGTATTTTTTATCGCCGATCCCGCTCACTCGCCTTAGATCATCAGCGCTGCGAAATGGTCGCGCTGCGATGATCCGAGCGGCCATTACATGTCCGATCCCGGGGACTGTCGTCAGTTCTTTCTCTGTCGCAGTGTTGATGTCGATCTTGCCGAGTGGCGTCTTTTCCTTTCGCGGTGATTTTTGATCACCATCTGAACCGGGCGTAATGGGCGTCGAGGTTGGAGAAACCCGGGCAGTTGGGCTCGCCGGCGGCGTTGCCCCTGGCCGCAGCTTCGCTCCGGGCGCAAAATAACTAAAGGCAGTCGCTTTTTGTGGATGTGCATTCAGTCGCCCAGCAGCGATGCCCCAGCCTCCGATTTTCTCTTGCCTCGCTTCGTCCTCGAATTGCTGAAGTTTTTCTACTTCCAGTCGCGAATTTTTTAATCCGGGCGGGACCGCTTTGTAACCGTAGTTGCGCGCCAGCCCGTTACGGACTAATTGCTCGCCCAGATCACCATCTTTAGTCTGCACAAACGCGTAAAACCGCTCGAGCTTGCTCTGGCCCATCGCATCTGACATACGCGTGAATACAGTAAACGGCTCGGACAATTTCCGCCGAGTAAACTCCTTCGCAGCTTCTCCAACTTCAATGACCTGGGGCACAGTGATCCCAAAATGTTTCGCCTGTTCAACCAGTCGCCCTGGTGTTAGCGCGTCCGTTTCCGGCGCATCAACCATATAAAGGCGAAAGATGTATTCCTGAGTGCCAACACTGACATGAAAACTATCTCCATCGTCGGCCGGATTGAGGATGAAGCGGCAATTCTCTAGGACGACCCAATCTTTAGACTCGCGTGCGCCAACATCGACCGGCGCAGCGCAGACAATTGCAAGGGCAAGGAGTCCGATCTTGTGGCGCAGTTGGGTAAGTTGCCCAGTCGCGAATTTGCAAGTGAAAATCATATCCGACATCACGATTCAATTAAGGCGTTTGCAGCCGCGCCAGATGCGCCGCGTAGATTGCGATGATTCCGCCCAACACGCTGCCGGCAATCACGTCGCTGACGAAATGATAATTCATCGCTACAAGACTCACGAGCATCGAAGCCCCGAGAACGATGACTACGACTTGTACGGTTCGGCTGCGGGGCATTGCGATCAGCCACACGGTAGCAAAGGCCAAGATTCTGGCAGCGTGGCCGGACGGAAAACTGCCGACGTCATCGCCACGTTGAAATGGATGAAAACTGTACGTGCCGGTGCCGATGAGCGATGGATTATCGTGAGTCCAAGTCTCTGGCCAATAACGACCAAAAACGTCGCCTAACGAGATTCGGAAATCATCAGCAACAATCAGGCTTATGCACGCGACAAACAGTGTCTGCTGCCAGCGCAGAAATAATCCCCACGCCCGTCGAACCATTAAGATCGTCAAAATAAGGGCCGACCAATTCTGCACTTCCAGCGGGGGATAGGTAAGCCACCGAAAAACTTGAACGTTGTTGATATGGTGATGATACACAAAGAACGCCACCGGGCGATCAATCCAAAAGTAACAGATCAACACGGCGGCGATGCAGAAGGCCGCAGCAATCGACGTGCGAAGCAGTAATGCACGGTACTCCAGCTCGGGCCTCGTCCTCACATCGGCACCTCGAATTGGCTCATGAGTTTGAACGTCTCGTAGCGCTTCGCAATTTCTTCCGCCGAGAGTGTGCGCAGACGCTCCAGACTAAATGCTTCCACACAAAAACTGGCCAGCACGCTGCCATAAATCATCGCTCTGCGTAAGTCATTAAAGTGCACCCTTTTCACGGTGCCCGCGAGATAGCCAGCCATTCCGCCGGCAAATGTGTCCCCTGCTCCAGTGGGATCGTGAATGTCTTCAAGCGGGTAGGCGCCGCAGCTGAAAAATTGGTCACCTTCGCCAAAGAGCAGCGCGCCGTGCTCGCCTTTCTTTATCGCGACGTAATTCGGCCCCATTTTCCGAATGGTACGCCCCGCCTTGATGAGACTTGTCTCTTTGGTGATTTCCCTCGCTTCGCTGTCGTTTAAGATGAGGAGATTTACGCGCCGAAGCAGCACATCGAGGTCTGCTCGTGCTGTCTCGATCCAGAGATCCATGGTGTCAGCGACGACGAAACGCGGGCGCTTCATCTGGTCGAGCACATGAGTCTGCAACGAGGGCGCGATGTTGGCTAACAAGACAAAATCGGTTTCACGATACGACTCCGGCAACACCGGTTTGAAATCTTCAAAGACATTCAGCGCAATTGAGCGCGTCTCGCGTGTATTCAAGTCCCAGGAGTATTCGCCAGACCAGCGGAATGTCTTTCCATTCGCGCGCTGCACACCTTCGCTATCGATCTTGCGCGATTTCCAAAACTGAAATTCAGACTCGGGAAAGTCGCTGCCTACGATTCCGACTAGTCGAACCGGTGAAAAGAAACTTGCGCCCAGCGCAGCATACGAAGCCGATCCGCCTAACAAATCGCAATGTTCCTCCACCGGCGTCTTGACCGTGTCGATTGCGATCGAGCCAACAACGAGGACAGACATGATCAGAATGGCGAATAGCGAATGGCGAATGGCGAACTAAGCAATTGCTTCATTGGGAATATCAGCGTTCAAGCGAGCATATCGGTTGCGCAGCGCGCGTAATCAACAATGCTCTGTGCTTTGAGCAAGGCGGAGACCATGACAACGCGCTTCGCTCCGGCATCGATCACCTGCTGAAGATTGTCGATATTGATACCGCCTATACAGAAAATCGGGATGCCGACGTCGAGATGGACTTGCCTGATGCCACCCAACCCAATTGGTGGGTAATCCGGTTTTGTTGGCGTGGCGAAGATCGGACCAAATCCGATGTAATCAGCGCCCTCGCCCTGTGCCATGTGCGCCTGGACCAGGCTATGCGTCGATTTACCAACAATCAAATCTCTTCCAGCTTTTTGGCGTGCAAGAAGAATTGAATCGTCATCCTGGCCAACGTGCACGCCTTCCACGGGAACTCGCGCCGCGATCTCGGCATAATCATTCACGATCAGCGGCGTCTCAGATCGAGCAGTGATTTCATGGACCTCAGACGCGAGATTGACCAGCTCGTCGATCGGTTTTCCTTTTCCGCGTAGCTGAATTAGATCGACACCACCGGTGACCATTTGTTCGGCGACACGATTGCAATCCCGAGGTTGCCGGATGTAACCGAGATCAATGATGCCGTAAAGGCGGCATTCGCGTAGCGCTCTCATGATCGTGGCGCAACTTTGTACGTTGCGCTTCCGATGACCCGCAAGGTAAAAAGCCGACGCTTCGCGACTGGGTGCAGTCCTTATTTTGGCGCCGGAGCATTCCAGCCAGGATGGCGAGTGGAATCATCCCCTATGGCAATCACTTCGCCGTTAAATGGCGGCGCCGGTTTTGCCGGAAAGAGCGGTCGCAAAACTGCGAATGTTTGCGATACAAACGCAACGGACGTGATTACGAACACGGCTGCACACTTCATGTCCGCCGGTCTTAGCAAGATCAAGCGGCATGGCAAGCAAAATTTTTTCGCGATCACGGTAATTAGGCAAAAAATGACAATCCGAACAAACGAAGACTGAATCCCAGCGCATCGGGATTTGTGCGCCCTTCCTTCGTCATTCGGCATTCGCTGCCGCGCCGTAGCAAGGCGAAGGCGGGTGTCTTGTCATTTTATCCGCACATTTCAATTTCGAGTTTGCGATCTCCGGTTTCCGATTAATTTTCCACGCCGATGCCACAGTTTGCATACCGTGCCCGCGACGCACAGGGCAGCCTGGTTGAGGGCGTACTCGATTGCGCAGATCGAGCAGTCGCCATCCGACAAATTGAAATGCAAAAATGTATTCCGGTTCGGATCGAATTAGTGGGGCCTGAGCCAAAAGCGGCTCAACGAGATGGTGCCGCACCAGCTCCTCCCACGCAGAACCTAAAAATTCCGCACGGTCAGTTGCTCGTTTTCACCGAGCAGCTCGCCCATTTGCTGCAAGCGGGCATGACGCTCGACGAGGGGCTGTCAGTATTGGAAAAACGTTTGAAGCAGCCGCGTGTTCAGCAAATGACGCACACGCTGCATCAGTCGCTGATCGACGGCCGCAGTTTCTCGCAAGCATTAAGTGAGCTGCCGCGGATTTTTCCGCCGCTCTACGTAAACCTGGTGGCTGCCGGCGAGGCGAGCGGAGCACTGCCGCAAATTCTGCTCCGGCTGGTCAAACATTTGATGCAGGCCAAGGAGCTGCGAGACAGGGTGCAACAGGCGTTGATCTATCCGGCATTTCTCGCGCTTGCTGGCGCAGCTCTCGTTACAATTTTCATAACGTACATGGTGCCGCAATTGACTGGATTCATGGCACAAACTGGCGGAGCCCTTCCGTTGCCCACACGGATTCTGCTGCGCATTCATCACGCATTAACGGGGTATTGGTGGGTCGGGCTACTGGCAGGGATCAGCGCAATCATCGGTTTCCGTGCACTTGTTCGCACCGATGAAGGGCGCATCGGTTGGGATCGTTTCCGGCTGATGATTCCCGGATACGGGCGGGTCATTCGACACCGTTACTACGCGCAATTCTCGCGCACGCTGGGAACCTTGATCGAAAATGGGATACCTTTGCTTCGCTCACTCGATCTGGTAACTGAAATTGCGGGTAACCGATTCCTCGAACTCAAGTTGGGCGAGGTCCGCAAGGCGGTCATAGACGGCGCGACGCTCTCCACCGCTCTGCAAGCGCAAAAAATGTTCCCTGATTTGTTCACCGACATGATGGCGGTAGGCGAACAGACAGGCCATTTCGCGGAAACCATGCAGGCAATTGCCGACGTTTATGAGCGCGAATTGGACCGCACTGTTGGCCTGATCTCGCAGTTGATCCCGCCAGTTATTATCGTGGTGATCGCCGTCCTAGTCGGTCTGGTTGTTTTCAGCATTCTGTCGGCGGTGTTCGAGATGACGCACAGCCTGCAATTCAGACCGCATTGAAACTGAAAGCTTGCAATCAAGCTTGGGCTCGAATAATCTCGCCCGCTCAATGTTAGTTCGCGCCGTCTTTGCGATATTCTTCGCCGCGATTTGCCGCGTTTACGCACAGGAAGCGTTGAGCGAAGCCCTCCCTTCTCCGGTTGACGCAGCGACAGAGCAACCAACCCCGGAAAGCGCCTGGCTCGATCTGCGCCAAAACGCGCCTCAAAATTCGAAAACGCAGAACGCTCCCGCTTGGGTTGGAGCGCTCACCCTCCTGCCGGCGGAAACGACAGAAGGCGCTCCCATGTCCAAAAGCGTGTTTCGAATTCGCGTCACCCAACCGGGCCCGGATTATCGGGTTCTTTTTTTCCGACTATTCTTTGACGACAAAGCAGATCAGCAGCCTGAGTTAATCGCCTGGGACGAGTCTGGCACACACGTTTTGCGCTCTGGCACGCTTGGAGCGGGAGTGAATCTGCCGAGTTCCGATTCGGTGCTCATTCCGATGACCGGCGCGTCGTCCATCGATATCGAAGTGCCCGGCGACGGCAAAACGGTGCGAGGAGCGTATCTCGATTGGATGACGAGCAGTGAAGTCGTGCATCCTGTGAACGCGGAACATCGCGATGTGATTCCCGAACCTTTCTCATCGGTGCCGACGCTGCACGCGCGGCCTGACGACGTTGAGAATTTTGGAACCGTTACGGCAACCCTCTCGTCAGAAGCGATCCGGATTAACGGACAAACCCAGGAGAACGCTGCATTTCAATTTCCAATCGAAGCGCAACCGCTGACGGCCTTGTTGACTTTTGAAATCGCCAACCCGCGCATTGACGCTCCACCGGAAGTTTATCTCAACGGCCAGGACATTGGGCCAGTTTCCCTAATGCTGCCTGACCTCTCCGATCCCGGTTACCGCGGTGAAGTGCAACCGCTCGCCACGCAGATGCATTTTAACTACACCGGATGGCTACGCGCTCAGAAAATTGTGCCAGCCGCGAGCTTAATAGTGGGCACCAACGATTTGGTCGTTGTCAACGGCACTGACACTGCAGCTTCGGCAATCCGCGCCACGCAGGTTCAGTTAAAGTATATTTGGGACAAGTCGGATTATCTATTGCGCGCGGGGCACTAGAAATTCTTAAAGAGCAACGTAGTGTAACCTCGTACAGAATGGAAGGGGTTACTCCTTTATCGAGATGAGAATGAAGAGAAAACAACAGGGCTTCACGCTGCTCGAGATCATGCTCGTAGTGAGCATTATCGTGATCATATTGGGAGTGGCGATTTCAAAACTTGGCAACACGACTGCCATCGCAAAAGCGATGCGCGTTCAAGCGGACGTCCAGGCGATCAAAACACAATTGCAGCTGTACGAAAGCATGAACGGCTTTTATCCAACAACCGAGCAAGGCTTGCAGGCGTTGGTGACCCAGCCGGACAAGGACCCGAGACCCGCCCGGTGGTATCAGTTATTCAAAGAACTGCCAAAAGATCCGTGGGGGAACGACTACATTTATCGCTGCCCTGGTCTCAAAAACCCAAGCGGCTATGACCTGTATTCTGCAGGGCCGGATCGGCAAACTGACACTGCAGACGACGATTGGGGCGGGGGTTAAACTAGCTAGCAGGCCGCCTCAATTCTTGGTCGGCGGTGCCGGAACGGGCGCCTTCGATGCGCCCCTTGGATTCCGTTGAATCATACCCCGCGTATGGGGAGTCCGAACCTCTCGCGCAGGCGGAACCAACTGTTGCATCTCCGGAGGCAAGTTGGCTGGTAATTTCGGTGAGACTGCGTTCGGAGCAGGGATGTTAGGCGCGGGTGGCGTGAGCGTTCTTGCGGCTAGCGCCGCGTTCGGCGCAGCTTGCTGTAAGAGCGCCTGATTAAATGTGATTGTCGCAAAATTTCCGTCCTTGCTAATCGTCACCTTCGTCGCACCGACACGCTCCGACCATTCAATGTTGGCGATGCTGTAGCCGTCCACTGGTCCCCTAGTGGTAAGATATTTCTTGAAATTGTGATCAGAACTCGAAGCGAGCGTTACCATATCCCCTTCTGGGGACCGCGCGGCGTTGGCCACGTAAAGGTCTTTTGCAAAATCAGGCGTGGCCGCAGGCGCTGCCACTGCCGTTGCAATGGCGAACGGCGACTGATCTACCATTTTTGAGTAACGATCATAGTTGAATCGCGGAGGCAGAACGTCCTCGGCCTGCGCGCAATTCACGCCGACCAGAGCCGCGACTGACATTAACGTAAGTGAATATTTCATAAATCGACCAGGTTATTATTACTTTGTCCGTTGCGTCGGAGCAAACCAACGGGCAATTTTAAATTTGCCGCGCATCATGGTGGGATCGTTGCCATCAATAGCTAGATTAACATTTTCAAACACGATGAAGGCATCCGGCCGCTGCACATCATAAAGAAAATGTACCAGGGGCGGCCACGGGCTCTTTGTTTCAATGGAAGCAAAAACCGTTTGATGATACGGCGTTGTTTCCCCGGAGCCAATCGCGGGATTCTCGACCAAAATATTATATTCGCCGGCTATTTCCTTTAATTGGTCAAGCAGCGCGGAGGCTTCTGCTGGATCTTTGAGGGTTGGTTGATGTTGGCGGATCCATTCGTCGCGTTTCGTCCACAGGTCTCGTTCCTTCACGTAAAGAGCTTGCTCGGCCAATGTCGCCCTGCGCATCGCCATTTGCTTTTGTGCGCTGGCGAGCGAGCCGAAAAGCCAATCCAAAATAAAAAGGTTGAGTAACGCAAACACCGTTCCGGCCGCTACCCACGACAGGACCCGCTCGCGCGGATTCATTCGCTGATACCACGGCGGCATCATCGCGGTTTTCCCTCCAATCGGAACTGCGCATGGTCGTTTGGCAGAATGCGAGGCGCAGCCATATCGAATTGAAAGACTCGCAAATCCGGATTCTTCTTTATCTTATCGATGAACTGATAAGCAAGAGCGGCTGTGTTCGCTTCCCCATCGACGGAAATCTGCCGGGCCGACTGGTTATACGCAGTAATTCGCACATCGGAAGAGGGCAGACTTTCGAAAAGATGCAGCAAAATTTCGACCGGGTAATAACGCGCGTCGATCGCCGGTGCCAATGCCTTCCAGTTCGCTTCCGTCGCTCGGACGAACTGCGTCTCAGGAGCGTCGTGTGCAACGCGCCGATCAAGGAGTCCTGTCTGCAATCGCAGCAAGCCCAGATACGCAAACAAAAGAAAGAGAAGCGCAACGTAAGCACCACCTATCCATACGAGTCGCTTTTGCCATTCTGCCCGCCTGATTAATTGTGAGCGACGACGGCGCCAGCTTTCTGGCAACAGATTCAGTTTAACTGCGGCCGGTGGCAGCTCGATCCCAACTATCTCAGGTGGGCTGGCCAGGAGTCCTTGCACAGTATCGCGCATTTGGTAGCAGCTTTCATCCAGCAACACATTTGGAAAGGAAGCATTGATGCCTTGTAGCTCGGCACTCATTCGCAACTGCGGCAACTCAAGTTGCAGTTGTTCCCCATTGCCATTTTCAAACACTCGCGCAAGGCTAAGTTTGCCGTTTTCTGTCATGGCGTAAACCAGCGTCTCGCCTTCTGGATAAATAAGAAGCGCATTTCCCTTTGGTGCATAAGTGCTGGCGCGCTGCGCGGCATAAACGGTGACTTGCCGCGGAATAAAACCACGATCGAGTAATGGAGCAGCGATTTCGGCAAGCTGTTCATTTCTGATCGCCACAGCCGAGACCACGCTCTCATTTTCATCTTGTTCGATCACTTCGAAGTCGGTGGTCACTTCCTCAGCTGAAAACGGCAACACTTTCTCGATCTGGATCCGAATCATTTCCGGAAACTCTGTCGGATCGACGCTCGGCAGGCGAAATCGTTGGGCGAGCACGGCAGCAACGGGCAAGCCGAGTACGAAATCGTCAGTCGCTGAAAGCAACGGCACAGCTTCGCCCAGCGTCTGTAGCTTCCGCACGTTCCACGAGCCGTTTTGCTCGACCCTGCCCGCAGCAGCTTCGCGCGGCGATGTGGGCGTGGCTGAACGCAGAAAATTCCATCCATGCGCGGTTGGAATGATAAAAATAGATGGAATCCCCGGCTCGATATCAAAGCTCCTTCCAACTAATCACCTGAGGACGACCTACGCCAACGCCTTTTGATACTATCATCTGCACGGAGCGGCTAACGTTGCCTGATTTTCCCTCGCTCACAACGCGGAACACAGGAAAATTGAATCCGGCCAGATTTTGAACTTGGGAAATTTGCTGGCTGTTGAGGCCAAGGCCTCTAGTTAAAGCGTCTCGCGCATCATTGAACTGCGTGTCGTCTGCTGTTCCATCGACTCCGTCTGGCCCGGCCCGCAACTGAAGGAACCGATCAACGTAATCGTCTCCGATGCCCAAGGCACGAAGCACATCGCGTGATGCCCAGGCAACGTCGATTCCCTGGTTACATTGGTCGCAGACGGTAAAATCTTCGTCCCAACCCGGCTTGGAAGTGAATGCAGCCCACCCACAGATTTTTTTTAGGTCGTCCACAGAAGTCAGCGGCGCGTGCAATGGCTGATAATCATCGGTCTCTGGACACGCGTTTAAGTGGTGAATCCCTTGACCAGGCGACACCCAGTCGAGCAGAGAATCTATCATGGTATCAAGATCGTTCAGCTCTACGCCCTTTAGCGTGAGATATCGGCGCAGAATTGCCAGCTTCGCTGGGTCCTCCCCTAGAGTAAGGAACTTCAAATTTAGGCGGCCACACTCACCCCTCATCTGGACGTCATAACCTTCCCCGTTGCCCATTTGTCTGTGCAAATTCGCAGAATTAGGCTTGATCAATGGGTGCAATGCCAGATCCGCGCCCGACGATGCCATTGCTTCAGCATCCAAAACACGGCTTGCATTGCCGGAAACCGCGAGGCGGGAATTAATGTCAAGAGCCCATGAAATGATCATTGCGCTGAGCAAGAAAAGCGCCCAAAGCGCAAGCATCAGCGCCGCGCCACTGCGCAACTTCGAATTCAAAGCCTTCATTCTTAATACGGCGTCCGCTTCAATGGAATAACCGCTTCCCACGGCACTGGTGAATCAGTCCGCCCCACAGTCACCTTCACGAGCCATGGCAACTGGGACGTGTTTGACCACCGATCGATCCAAGTGTTCAAGTTCGGATTGAAATAACTAATCTGAAGACTGCTCACGTTCTTGATTAAGGGCACCCACGTCTCGTGTTTTTCTCCAACATCGGAGTCGCCCTTCGGTTTTCGCAAAAAGCCGAGGTCGAGCCGGTCGCTCTTTTCGCTTTCAGGCTGTAACCCCAGCGTAACCGTGAAATCACCCGGCGCATAGCGAGTAAGGAGTCCAGGCCCGGCGCTGCAGTTCCAACGTAGCAAATCACGCTCGCGATCGTTCAATTTAAACGGCTCTCCGCTCATCCTCGCACGCAAAGGGCTCAAGCTTTGCCATTCTGCGGTCAGAAGATCGCGCAGCCCGTCGTACTGGGAATCCCTGGCGGCTGTATCGGATGACAAACGCAGCGCGGTCATGTTCGATTGCACAAAGCGGAAAATCGCCAGCGACATTAGCCCCAGAATTCCCACCGCAAGCATGATCTCGAGCAATGTGAAACCGCTGATGCGAAGGAAGTCTCTTTTACCCTGGACGGTAAACATAAAACTTAATCTGTCTTGACTGGGGAATACCGCCCCGCTGCCACTGAGCAGTTAACGTGACAAGGTAGATGCCGTTGAGAAGCGTATTATCCGGTTCTGTGAGTTCGGCAGTTGCGGTTTTTTGGACAACCTTTATCGCTCCGTAATTGCTATCGACCTTGAATTCCTTGGAATCATCGGGAACACCTCGCGCAGCCTGAATTTCTGCCATGTGATTCGACAAAATCTGCCGCACGACGTCTTCTTCGGCGTTGATCGTGCTCGCATTCAGACAATTTTCGACCGCGTGTCCAAGCGCGATGACGCCGAGCGCGAAAATCGTGATGCCGAGGAGAACCTCGTATAGCGCAAAGGCGTGATGAAAATCTCGAACGTAGCTTGCGTTATCGAACCGCATACCTCGTAATCTCGGGCCGCCCCGTCAGCGGCGAGTAATTGGCTGTCCATGAGCCAGCGGGGCCTTGAAAGCGGACGGTTGCGGGTTCGCAAGTCCCCGATGGCCAGAAAATCCATTCAGCCGGATATTTTTCCGCCAACGCTAACGGCAATGAGAGTTTCAGCGTGCTCCCCAGACTCGGACGAAACTCAGCTTTTGGTTTAGCTTCCTCATCTTCTGCAAAAACTTCCGGCCGCACTACGACATTGTTCTTGCTCCAAACGATTAGGTAAGGGCGACGCTCCACTACACTTCGCTCTTGCGCTTGGCGCACAAGATTGTTGAAGCCGTCCAGCGATTGCTTCAGCCGCCGGTTCGCGATCACACCGCTGAAACTCGGCAGCGCCAGCATGAGCAATAGCATCAGTATGAAAATCGCGAGAGCAATCTCGATCAACGTAAAACCCCGGGCTTGTTGCACCGGCGAAAATTACTCGTTTCACAGTAAATCACAATAGCGCCCGCAGGGAGAAATCCGGTCTGCGCGACCCTGTACCCCGGCGACACGGCAGACGGGGCCAATCAATCTGCTCAGCGACCAGGGGCGTAACCGCGAACTGCAGTAAACGCGATCGTTTGCGTCCACCAAGCGGGATCAGCGCAATAGCCGAGAAAAGTCTCCACCAGCGCGTTATTAAGCTTGCCAGAACTCGTCAACTCCTCACGAAGTTCTTTGACTGTCTCCGTCCAATAATCGGCCCACAAACTGGTCCCGTTATAGATTACTGTTTCCGCAGTGCCACCGATTTGTTCGACACCCAGGGCCCCCAATCTCGGCGCCAGCGTACGACCGATTTGATAATCGATTCCTCGGTCGCGTGACCATGAAAGCCAATTATTCCAGAACACTCGCACTTCCGGCGGTTCGGCGATAGTGACCGGAAGGAAATCCGGCTCAATCAATAGAATGGCGCCTCCGGGCCGCAAGCTTGCAACGAGATTCGCGATCGCCCTCTCGGCGTCGGCAACATGGTGAAGCACTGCGCGAGCAGTTACGAGATCGAAGCCGCCTCGCTCCACTGGTCCGGCCATGATATCGCCCCTGCGAAACTCCAAATTCGGCAAATGCACATCAACCAGGGAAAGATCGAGATCGACGGCTACGGCTCGTCCATCCGGAGCGACCTCCCGGGCAAGCCACGCGGAAATTGAGCCGTTGCCGCAGCCAACTTCCAATGTCCTTGCGCCCGATTTAATGACATCGAGCGATTGAAGATACCGGCGATGCATGGGATCGAGTAACTCCGACATCAATGCGAGTCGCTTTCCCTCGCCTTTCAAATGATGACCCAGAACATATTCCGGCATGCGGCGGTGAGAGTAAGTCACCGAGGGACTAACGGCAAACGATTGGCCGAAACTGATTACGCGTCGCAATCAGCCGTTAAAAAAAAGCAATCAATCGGCAGCAGCCGCGTTGTCGATGTGGTAAACTTTGAGGCGAAATGAAGCCAGCTTTGCGCATCGGCATTGTCGTAGCTGCGCTTTGCGTGGTGGCGATGCTTGTGTGGCAGGGATTTACCGCACATGGCGCGCCGGATCCGACGCGGCCCAATACTAGCCCGACTGTAGCGTTTCTAGACATTGGGGTTCTTGTGTTTCGTGAGGGCTTGGAATGCATCCTTGTTCTGGCGGCGATCACGGCCAGTATGACTGGGCCCAAACGCGGCCATCGCCGGCCGGTCGCGCTCGGCGCGGGGTTCGCATTTATGGCCACTTTGATCACGTGGTTGATCGCAGTCCGCATCGTCGGTTCGCTCAGCAACAACATGTCGGCGCTCGATTTGCAAGCCGCTACCGGCTTGCTCGCAGTCATCGTGCTGCTCGTCATCATGAACTGGTTCTTTCACAAAATTTATTGGGGGGGCTGGATTCGCGCCCACAATCGCCGCCGCAAAGCATTACTCGAAAATGCGCGCACGGCTGAGATCTCCCAGCGGCGTCTTTGGTTTGGATTGATCCTGCTCGGATTCACCTCATTGTATCGCGAAGGATTCGAAGTCGTACTTTTTTTGCAAAGCTATCATCTGCGGCTGGGTGGAGCCGTGGTGCTGAAAGGCGCGCTGCTGGGCATTGTTCTGACGGGAATGGTAGCCGTACTGACCTTCGTCCTTCAGCAACGTCTGCCGTATCGGAAAATGCTGATTACCACCGGCATTCTGCTCGGAGTCGTGTTGCTCGTAATGGTCGGCGAACAAGCCCAGGAAATGCAGTTGGCACATTGGATTTCCACGACAGAAATCACCTCTCTAAAAAACTACATGCCGCCTTGGATGGGACTCTGGTTCGCCGTGTTCCCTACGGTTGAAACACTCGTTGCTCAGTTTATTGCGGCGGTTTTGGTAATTGGCTCGTATTACGCCGCACGGCATTTTGGCGGCGGCGAGCCAGGTGGAACTGCGTTGGAAGCCCCCGCCACGAGAATGGCTGCGATCAACGCCTAGCAAAGAATCTCCAAGGCGTTGCGAAAACTTGCGTAGCGGCGTCGCCGCGTCCACGCGCGATTCCAGTTGAACGAAGGCGCAGGCTTTTCACCTTAGGCGGATGATTACGCCTGGTTGCCGTTCTCTTTGGCTAGTTCAAACCATTTTCGCTACTTCTGTATTATTCTTTTCATCTTCTGCTCAAGCCGCTCCATCCCCTGCTGCGCCCCCGCCGGGAGCTATTGATGAAAAATTGTTCAAAGGAATGCGGTGGCGACAGATTGGTCCGTTCCGCGGCGGACGCGCCTTAACGATAGAAGGCGTGCCTGGCGAGGCGGACACTTATTATTTTGGTGCTGTCGCGGGCGGAGTCTGGAAAACGATCGATGGCGGCGCGAACTGGACTCCTCTCTTCGACAAACAACCTATTTCATCGATCGGAGCTATCGCTGTAGCGCCATCGGATCACAATGTGATTTATGCAGGCACAGGCGAAGCGGCCATACGCGGTAATACGACCTATGGCACCGGAGTTTTCAAATCCGTCGACGGCGGCAAGACATGGCAGAACGTTGGTTTAAAAGACAGCCGTCAAATCGGCGCACTAATTGTTGATCCAAGAAATGAGAACGTCGTCCTGGTAGCGGCGCTTGGTCACGCGTTTGGTCCAAATGCTGAGCGCGGAATTTTTCGCACCGCCGACGGTGGGAAAACGTGGACGAAAGCTTTGTCCAAAGATGAAAACACGGGCGGGATCGATGTCGTTTTCGACCCGCACAATCCGAACATTGTTTTCGCTTCACTTTGGCAGGCGCGCCGGCAGCCGTGGTTTTTCTCCAGCGGTGGTCCGGGGAGTGGGCTCTACCGATCTGAAGATAATGGCGTTACCTGGAAACATCTCGAGGGTAACGGCCTCCCCGAAGGAATCCTGGGCAAAATCGGGATCGCAGTTTCCGGCGCCGATTCCAACCGCGTTTATGCGATCATCGAGGCGAAAGAAGGCGGCCTTTATCGTTCCGACGATGCTGGGCAACATTGGACCCGTGTAAACGATGACGGCCGGTTTCGCCAGCGCGCCTGGTATTTCAGCAAAGTCTATGCTGACCCGAAATCCGCGGATACGGTTTACCTTTTAAACACCGGGTTGTTCCGTTCGGTTGATGGCGGAAAAACTTTTAATTTGTTGCCAGCGCGGGGTGGCGATCATCACGGGCTCTGGGTTGGTTCGCAAAACCCTAATCGGATCGCGAACGCCAATGACGGAGGGGCGAGTATCTCAATCGACGGCGGGAAAACGTGGACCACCCAAAATAACCAGCCAACTGCGCAGTTTTATCACGTTTCCGTGGATAACGCCTTCCCTTATCACATTTATGGCGCGCAACAGGACAACACGAGCATTGGGATTGCAAGCCGGACAGATTGGGGCGCAATCGGGCCCGCAGATTGGTTCGTAGTCGGCAGTGGTGAGTGCGGCTTTGTCGTGCCTGATCCGCGCGATTGGCACATCATTTATTCAAACTACGAAAACTCCATCGATCGCTACAACAAGACAAAACAAGAAACGCAGGATGTTAGCGTCTTCCCTGTAGATAATAACGGGCACGGCGCGGCTGATGTCGTTCATCGTTTTCAGTGGGTAACGCCACTCACCCTTTCTCCGCATAATCCCGAGGTTCTATACACGGGAGCAGAGTGCGTTTTCAAATCCGCCGATCACGGACAGAGCTGGACACAGATCAGTGGCGATCTAACGCGCAACGATAAATCCAAACAACAGCCAAGCGGCGGGCCGCTGACTAAGGACATCACCTCGGTTGAATATTACGACACCGTGTTCGCGCTTGCGGAATCGCCGGTAAAAAAAGGGACGCTCTGGGCCGGCACGGATGACGGACTTGTGCACGTCACAACCGATGACGGCCAGCATTGGTCGAATGTCACACCAAGAATGCCCGAGTGGAGCACGGTCAGCCTCATCGATCCCTCTCCGCACGACGCAAACACTGCGTATATGGCCGTGGATCGGCATAAACTAGACGACTTCAAGCCATACATTTTCAAAACAACCGACCTGGGAAAAAGCTGGAGCGCCATCGTAAACGGCATTCCTGAAGGTGCGTACGTCCACGCTGTGCGAGAAGATCCCAAGAAACGCGGACTGCTCTACGCGGGCACGGAGCTCGGCGTTTTCGTTTCGTTCGATGACGGCGCCCGTTGGCAACCGCTCCAGTTGAACCTTCCGGTCTCACCCATTCACGACTTGGTTGTGAAGGATGACGATCTGGTCGTGGCGACTCATGGCCGTTCGTTCTGGGTGCTGGACGACATTGCACCACTGCGTCAGCTCGGCGCGCAATCCGCGGCGTCAGATGTGATTCTTTACCAACCACAAAACGCAGTGCGTTTGCATTATCCGGAGGAATTCGACAAGCGTCAGCCAGTCGGCGACAATCCACCGGCGGGTGCGATCATCAATTATTATTTCAAGACTGCACCGAAAGACGACGTCTCGCTCGATATTCTCGATGCTTCGGGCAAAGTCGTTAGGCATCTTTCCAGCAAAGAGAAAAAAGAAACCGAACAACCACCGGAATGGCCAGATCGGGTCGAGCGCGTAAAGACAATCCCAGCAAACGAAGGAATGAACCGGTTCGCATGGGACCTGCGTTACGATGATCCCATACAGATACCCGGCGCGTTTTACTTTGGCACTGGTCCTAAGGGGCCATTGGCTTTGCCCGGCAATTACCAGGTCAAACTTACTGTCGGTGGCAAATCGCAGACTGCACCGCTGTATCTGGCGATTGACCCACGGACCAAGGGTGCAGAGGCCGCGTTGCAAAAGCAATTTACTTTGGCGACACAGGTGAATGATTCCATGTCGCGATTGCATCAAGCCGTCAACGAAATCCGCGATCTCAGGTCGCAGATTCAAAACTTGCACAAACGTTTCGGTGACGATCAACGTCTAAAATCTGCACTCACTGCTGCCGACGAGCTCGATAAGAAAATGTCCGAAGTCGAACAGAAACTTATTCAAGTGAACATGAAGAGCTCGGAAGGAAACCTCGCCTTCCCTAGTATGCTGAATGAACGCTTTGACACATTCAGCCACACAATCGAGTCTGGCGACACGGAGCCGACGCAGGGTCAACTCAACGTTTTCCAAAGGTTGAGCAACCAGTTGGAAGAGCAGTTAAAGAAATGGGCGCAACTAAAAGCTGAAGATGTGCCGAAAGTAAGCGAGTTGATCAAGCAAGCTAACCTCCCTGCGTTGATCATCGCGCAGCCGAAGAAAAGTGAATAGTGATTGGAGGGCGGAGCTCCCGCGACGCCGGACTCACAGGAGTTCATCCCTCCATCTAATCGCGTGACGAATCACGCGCGGGATCAAATAGACGGTATGACTAAGATCGATAAGGCAGTAGTGCTGGCAGCTGGGCGCGGCACACGCATGCGTGAGCTGACTGATGATCTTCCCAAGCCAATGATCGAAGTGCGCGGTAAGCCGGTTTTACAGCACATTGTAGAAGGCCTACGCGACGCGGGTGTACGCAAATCTCTAATTATTGTTGGTTATCATGCCGAAACAGTGCGGAATTTTTTCGGCGACGGCCGGCAGCACAATGTAGCGATCGAATACGTCACACAAACTGTGCAGGATGGTACGGGTCGCGTTGTGAATCTTGCTCGCAACTTCACTGGAGGGTCGCCATTCATTTTAAGCTATGGCGATGTTTTGATCAGTCCGGCAAATTACAAACGCGTGGTCGATCTTCCGAATGATTTCGAAGCGATCATCACAGTGACGCGCGGCGAAGATGTCAGCAAAGGCGGCGCGGTTTTTGTGAACGAGCAAATGGAGCTAGTCGATCTTCGCGAAAAACCAAAACCGCGTGAGCCGACAAGCCCATGGTATAACGCAGGCCTCTACGCATTTCGGACGAGCATTTTCGAATTCATCGCGAAGTTGAAGCCGTCACCGCGCGGCGAGTACGAACTCACGGATGCAATCCGCGATCTGGCGCATTCGGGAAAGAAAGTGCAAGCGCTCGAACTAACCGGCGAATGGGCCGATGTCCGCGATCCTGAGATTCTCGCGCGCTTAAATATGCTGAAATTGTAGGGCAGGTGCATCGCCTGCCATTTCTGGACGAAGGAAACCGGAACGGTTGCCCCTACAATTTATTTGAGCGCGACCGGTTTCTTCGACTCCTCTACTAGCTTCTCAAAACGCGGATCGCCACGCAGCGGATCCCAGAACGGGTGCAACTTTAACTGACCGTAGCTGAGAAAATTAGAGGAAGGAAACCGAATCGCTTTAGCTAGCTGCTCTAGGGCGAGATCTTTCTCTCCAGCCCAGGCGTAGATGATCGCCAGATTTGCTAGCACCACGCCGCCTGCCATCATGTCTTTTGTAACAGGTAAAAGTTCCACCGCGCGACGGCCCTCACGTATCGCATCGTTCTCGCGACCGAGCGCGGCATCACTCAGCCCCAGGACACAGAGAGCTTGCGCGTAATCGGGCTGCTCCCGCACAACCTTTTCCATCTCTACACGCGCGGCAGTAAATGCTGTTTCGGCCGCCGTCGCATCGTTGCGAGCACGCGCCACCAAGCCTTCACAAAACGAGCGAGGCATTATCAGGTCCCGGCGAACAATTCCCTCTGGCGGTAATGAAGCCAATGCGCGCCCCATCTCGGCAGGATCACGCCGACAAAGCGTGAGGTAGAGCCAATGCTCGGGAATCGCGTCCACCGCGCTGGGATCCTCGCTTATGATCCTTTCCACAACCTCGTGCATAGGTTGCGTGTCCGCGCGGGCGTCTAGATCGACTAGCGCACGCCACACACGCGTATTCGAATCGCCGGGTGCAACTGCAAGTGTGCGATCCCAAGCCGCAGCTGCTTCCGGGAAGCGCCGCAGGAACTGGTAAGTCTGGGCGGTATCCTGAAGCAACCACACATTACGCGGATCAAGTTGGACTGCGCGTTCCAAATCCTCGACGCAATTTTCCCAGTGACCCTGTCGGCGGTGGATGTAAGCGGGCAACGCAAAAACGTCCGCGGCATTGGGCAACATGCGCCGGGCTATGTCAACCTCGTTAAGCGCAGTGTCGTAATCGAGATCACAGTGAAAGGCGACAGACGCCGCAGCGAGATGCGGCTCGGCACGATCTGGGCCGAGTCGTAAAGCCGCGTCGCGCGCCGCCTTCGCAAGCGCTACACGCCTAGGAGTTCGATCGACTCCAAGATGGTAAGCATATTCATGGGCTCGCGCTAATTCGCAATAGGCCAGCATGAACGTTGGATCGTATGCTACAGCTTGTTCCAGTAACCGTATCACTTCGCGTGCCTCCCCAGGAACACGACCTGTTTGCCTTGCCCCTAGCTTCCTGGCTCGCAGGTAACGATCGTAAGCAACAAGGTTGGTTGTCGGTGGCTTTTCAATGGCGGCTTTCTCCGCCGGTGACAGCTTTGCCTGAAGCTGCATGGCGATTGCTTTGGCAATCTCGCTCTGGATTGCAAAGAGGTCGCCCACTGGGCGATCGTAACTGTTGACCCACAAATGCGTGTCGGTTCTTGCGTCGATTAATCGCGCGGTGACCCGGACGCGGTTCGCGTCGCGCTGCGCGCTCCCTTCGATCACATGCACGACGCCAAGTTCATTCGCGATCTCGCGCAGGTTTCGTTTCGCGCCGCTCTTGTATTGCATCACCGATGTCCGGCTGATAACCTTTAAGTCAGCGATCTTTGCCAAGTCATTCAGGATTTCATCCTGCACGCCATCCGCGAAAAACGCGTTGTCGGGGTCAGTGCTCAGATTTTCGAACGGGAGCACAGCAATCCCGCTCGGCAGCGGCCGGAGTAATTCCAACGCGACTGGTTTCTTCGATTCCTCTATGAGTTTCTCAAAACGCGGATCGCCCCGCAGCGGATCCCAGTAGGGGTGCAATCGCAATCGGCCATAGGAGATCTCATCACTCGGAATCGATAAAACATCTTCCAATTGCTTGATTGCGAGATCTTCTTCACCTACCCAGGCATAGATGACCGCCAGATTACTTAACAGCCCGGCACCCGTAAACGCGTCTTTGCTAATCGGTAAGAGTTCTACCGCACGACGGCCTTCACTGACCGCATCTTTCTTGCGACCGAGTGCGGCATCGATCATTGCCAGAGTGGAAAGAGCTTGAGCGTCGTCGGGTTGCTCGCGCACAATCTTTTCCATCTCGACACGCGCCGCAGCAAATGCTGTTTCGGCCCCTTTCACATCTTTTCGGGCACGCGCCGCCACGCCCTCGCAGAAAGAGCGAGTCCGCGGAATGATTCCTTCCGGGGGCAACGAAGCTAACGCCTTGGCCATCTCGGAGGCGTCGCGCCGGCAAAGAGCAAGCTCAAACCACATGTCAGCAACTTTGTCCATCCCGCTTGGATCTTCCGTCATAATCCTCTGAACGGCCTCGTATGCAGGTTGCGTGTCAGCGCGTGAATACAGATCGACCATCGCCCGCCCAAAACGCATAGCGGGATTGCCCGGTTCGATTGCTATAGTGCGATCCATAGTAGCTGCCGCCTCCGGAAAACGCCGCAGCCACCAGTAATTTATTGCAGCCCTGCCCGGATATATCACGCTACGCGGATCGAGTTCCGCGGCGCGTTCGAAATCGCTTATGCTTTGCTTCCAATGGCCTTGCCGGCGAGCAATGTTAGCGGTAATACCGAAGACTGACGGGTTGTTAGGCAATGCGCGCCGGGCAATGGCAGCTTCGTTGAGGGCTGTTTCGTAGTCGCGATAGCCGTTATAAGCGACCCACGCTGCAGCAAGATGCGCCTCACCGCGATCCGGGCCGAGACGTAAAGCCATATCGCGTGCCCCCTTGGCGAGCTCCAGACGAGCGGGTGTGTGATCGCCTGCACTGAAGTAAAGCCAGATATGGGCATTCGCTAGTTCACAATAGGCGAGCAAGAAGGTGGGATCGTATGCTACCGCTTGACTCAGCAAGCGTATTGCTTCGTGCAAATCCACAGGAACGCGCGGTAGCACTAATAGCTTCTTGGCTCGCACGTAGCGATCGTACGCAACAAGATTAGTTGTTGGTGGCTGTTCAATGGCGGTTTTCTCCGCCGATGAGAGCTTCGCCTGAAGCTGGGCGGCAATTGCCTTGGCAATATCGCTCTGGATCGCAAAGACGTCGTCAAGCGGCCGATCATAACTGTTGGCCCACAAATGCCTGTCGGTTTTCGCATCGATTAACTGCGCGCTGACTCGGACACGATTTGCGGCGCGTTGCACGCTTCCCTCCACCACGTGCACGACGCCAAGTTCATTCGCAATCTGGCGCAGATTTCGTTTTACTCCGCCCTTGTATTGCATCACCGATGTCCGGCTGATGACTTTCAAGTCAGCGATCTTTGCCAGGTCGTTAAGGATTTCATCTTGCACGCCATCGGCAAGAAACGCGTTTTGTGGATCAGCGCTCAGATTTTCGAACGGAAGCACAGCAATTCCGCCGGACAATGGGGACGACAGCGGCTCGCTCTTCCAAACCATGACTCCCACAATGGCAGCCGCGAGAGCCACCAATGCTGCTATCAGCAGCGTAGTAGTTGGATTGCGCCGCACCCATTTTCGTCCGCGATTGAAAACTCCGATGTGCCGCGCTCGAATCGGCTCATGCCGCAGCCAATGCTCAAGATCACCGGCCAACGCGCCTGCCGATTGGTAGCGCGCTTTAGGATCGCTCTCCAGACAGCGACCAACGATTGTCTCCAGATCGCGATCAAGTGACGGGGCGAGTGAACGCAAACGCGGCGCCGGATTCGCGGCAGCCTGATGAATGACATGAAGCACATTCGAGCCCACGAACGGAGGCCGACCCGTAAGAAGATAAAACAGAATCGCACCTAGGCTATATACGTCAGCAGCGCACGTAAGCTTGTCGGCTGGGCACTCGGTTTGCTCGGGTGCAATGTAGCCAGGTGTTCCAAGGGTTTCTAAAGTTCTTGTTAGGTCGCTACCTTGATCGAGCCATTTCGCCAGGCCAAAGTCGCTCACCATCGGTTCACCGTTTTCATCAAGCAGGATGTTTCCCGGCTGAAGATCGCGATGCAGAACTCCCTTTGAGTGAGCGTAAGCAATCGCGCGCGCCACCTTCGCCATCACCTGCACACATTCGCGAGGCTTATTGCGAAGCATAGGCGCCGCAGTGCGAAGGCTCCCACCCGTTGCGTATTTCATGCTGAAATACGGAAGGCCCTCCTCGCTTTCACCAATCTCGTGAATTGGAAGAATGTTTGGATGATCCAGGCTGGCGACTGCTTCAGCCTCCCGTCGAAAACGCGCCAGCGTCTCATGCGAGTTCACCTGATGAGCGAGGACGCGCTTCACCGCGACAATACGCCGTGAGTGCTGCTGGCGTGCGCGATAAATCACTCCCATCCCACCACGCCCGATTTCCTCCAGAATTTTGTAATGGCCGAGTCGCCACTGTGTGTCGGTCACGTTTGCTTCTACGAGGATGCTTTCGAACGTTTCGCGAGAGGCTTCGCCTTTAGTTTCCAGTCCCTCACGCAACAGACAATTGATGCAGGCTCCGTGGTCTAGTTGGGTTGTTGTGCCGCATTGTGGGCATTTCGCCAGATTCTCGATTCTGTCCGCGGCGGAATGAGAAGGCTGTGTTGATTTCTTCATCACGCTGTAGCGGCTAGTGTCGCGCACAAATGTCGGATTTCATCATCCACATCGCCGGGGTTCGCCACCGTATGGGCGACCTCATCGCGCAGGAGCCAGCGGTAACGCTGCCGCAGATTATGTAGTTGCTTTTTCACGACTGCCTCTGCAATGCCCAACGACGCAGCGAGATTGGCGTACGAGATGTCGGCGTGTTCTGCCGCGAGATAATCGCGCAATCCCTCAAAAAGCCGGAGACGTCCTTTGCCTTCGCACTCTTCACGCAAACGCTGAAGCGCCTGGTCCACGACTGTTGCAGCCCAGCGAAGATCGAAGAGCCTCTCGGGCTCAAGCGAATTGAGCGCGCGAGACGAGATTGACAACTGCGAGGGCGCTTCTGCCATCCATGCATCCCAGGAAACAAATTGAACCGCCCCACCTCGCTTCAGCGTTCGCTTAGTGTCCGTAAGGTTGTGAAGAAAATTCTGGACCGACGAGAGCAAAAGCGAGCGGAATCGACCGCGACCTTGATCGGCTTGCTGCAGCCAGTTGGTTTTTAGAATCATCAGGAAGAAATCCTGCGTGATGTCCTGCGCGTCCTCATTCGAATAGCCGCGACGGCAAACGTAGGAAAAAATCGGTCGCCAGTAAGTCCGGCAAAGCTCTGCCAGTGCTTGAGCAGCTCTTTGCTGGTCGCCATCGGAACTCGCCCCGGCAAGGACGAGACTCCAGCGCGTGGTGGTGAACACCCGCGGTTCGGCTTCCGCATTCAAAAGCCCGTAGCGTGACCGTTTTCTATTTCTTCTACAAGCTAAAAGCGGGCCGACGCCGCTGCTTGTGACAAAAATTGAAGCGCTCCTCGAGCGAAATTTCGGAACTTTGGTTTCCAGTTCCTTTAGTGATGTGTATGAAAACTTACTCCTGGTTAAATCGAAATCGTCTCCTATCGCATCTGCGTTTCACAACCGCAGGCATGCTCACCCCCGTTGCGGCGGTGGCCTTGTTTGCCACGCTCCCGGCGCCATCGACTTACGCTGAAGATCATCGGTTCACAATCGCGTACCAGATCACCGACATCCAAGTGCCGGATCCCAATCACCTGTCCTTCACGCTTGTAGGAACAGGACACTCGCCGCTTCTTGGTAACTTCACGGCAATGGGCACGGTGGTCACGCCACGGCCCCAGCATGAGTGCGACGATATCTACGCCGACGTCACCATTAGCACAGCGAACGGCACGATCATTATCCATGAGGAGGATCTGACTTGTTATACCCTTGGGTTCGGGCGCTGGTGGATCACCGGCGGCACCCTCGGAGCGAGCGGCTGCGGAACAGATAGAGGGACAGGAGCGACTAGAAATGTTAACGGCCGGCTGGTCGCGGACTATGCAGGATGCCTGTCCTTAGAAGGCACCTGCCCTGACTGTCCTTAAATTGAGGACGTACGAGTTGACGCCGGCGCAGCCGAGCCCATGCGTCGGCGCCGAACTCATTTCAGACCGACGGCTCGCAATACCTTCCGCAGTTGCTAACTCCGCCAAAGGCGCAAAAGAACGCCAAAAGTCCAGACAAGAATTTCACGAATTCGCACGAAATGATTCCGAGATTTCCCAGCAGGCGACTCAAGCCTTATGAAATTTGCGGCAATTCGCGCAATTCGTGTCACCCGGCATCCTATTCGGGGCCCCGACGCAATTTCCGAAAAATTTCGGAACTTTGGTTTCCAGTTCCTTTAGTGGTGAGTATGAAAACTTACTCCTGTTTAAATCGAAATCGTCTGCTATCACGCCTGCGCGGAAGTTTTTTCGCGCTCGCAGCTGCCGGCGCGCTATTAGCGTTGCCGAGTGCTCAAGGTGGCACACCCCAACCTGCAAGCGGGGGTTTTTTTCCCTGCTTCAACTACGCTGCCCCTCCTCGTCAAGTGGGTGAAGACTTGATTGTCAGCTTCAATATCACTGGAACGGCTACTGGCACCTTCACGGGATCTTCCGTAGGCACTGAGCTGGATGTGGTTCATCGTGATGGTTCCATAACGCTCCATGGCACTATCGTCTTCACGGGTTCGGTGAATGGCAGGTCCGGTACGTTGCTCGTCAGTTATGAAGGCATAGGCAATGCAGTGACCGGCCACGAAAACCTGCGTTTTGTGGCTACACAAGGGACTGACGATCTCGCTGGTGTATATGCAGAGCTAACCGCTGAGGGTGACGTGGGCGCTCCCGAGCCCGGATGCGACTTGTCTGGAGTAGGCACTTATACCGGACACGTTGTGTTTGCCCGCTGAGTCGGCCAGTAAAAGGCGCAGCTAGCAATCAGCCGTCGCGCTACACCGCGTGACGGCTTTGCTGTTTTGGAAGAGCTATAATCGCAACGAGCACTCCGGCCCTACTTCTCGTTAGCTCTGACTCGGTAACAGGTCTCCCAAGAGATTCCGGAACTTTTAGTTCCAGTTCCTTTAGAGGCTCGTCTAGTTGCGATGCGCTCACTCGCATGGCGTGCCAACCGGAGCGGTTGCCCTACAATCAATCGACCGATCTCAGCGCGCCTGTTCGGCTGCCTCTTCCGAGGGCTCTTCGCCGATTTCTTCTTCAATTTCACGGCGCCAGTCGCCTGAGAGCCAGGGACGCAGAAATCCATAGAGCAAATACGCCAGGAACAGAACCGCTGGCATCCACTCGTAATTCATTACCGTGAAGATAAGGATGAGAATGATCGCCAGAAACCGTGGGATCGATTTCTTCGTTTTCCAATTAAGCGCTTTGAAGCTCGGATATTGAAACCGGCTGAACATCATGAATGAAAGAAAGAGCAGTAATGGCGGCAGAACGAAGCGCCAGTTACCAAGATGATGTTCGCCTTCAGCGAGCCAAAGGAGAAACAGCGTGATCGACGCAATCAGACCCGCCGCGGCGGGAATGGGAAAACCAGTGAAAGTGTTTGGGTGATTGTCATGCTTCGCCGCCGCGGAATTGAAACGCGCCAGGCGCAGTGCTCCGCAGGTCAGGTAAACAAAGGCAATGATCCAGCACGCGCGTGGGAACTCCTGCAACACAACCCGGTAAACCATCAATGCGGGAGCAAGCCCGAATGACACGATGTCCGCGAGCGAATCGAACTCGCGGCCGAACGGACTCTCATGTCCGCCCAAACGGGCAAGGCGTCCATCCAGAAAATCAAAGACGAATGCCCCGAGCACAAGCCAGATGGCAGTGTGAAAAAGATCACTGGCCGCGTCGGGATTAGATGCTTGCAGCAGCGCGCCCTCGAGAATTTTCAGCGTCGCCGTAAACCCACAAAACAGATTTCCCGCTGTCATTAAATTTGGCAGGAGATAAATTTTGGATGGTTGCTCGTTCATCAGTCGGGCAGACGCGCAATGACTGTCGATCCTCCGGAAACGTGGTCGCCTGTTTTCACAAGGATTTCAGCTTCGAGCGGCAAATATAGTTCCGTCCGCGAACCGAAGCGAATCATCCCGAAGCGTTCTCCCTTTTTCAATTCGTCTCCAACATTTGCCCAGGCCACGATGCGCCTGGCAATCGCACCGGTCAGCTGCCTAACGACAATTGTTGCTCGCAAATTTTCGAACGCCCATGTCATCGCTTCATTTTTCTCCGGGCAATCTGGATCGCGAGCATCGAGGCAGAGACCTTCATGATGCTGACGATAAATGATGCGCCCATCAATTGGCGCTCGATTAGTGTGAACATCGAAGATTGAAAGGAAAATTCCTACGCGTCGCGTTTTCATTTTCAGAACTTCCTTCTCATCCAAATCAACAATGTCTCTGACCCGGCCATCAGCGGGAGCAACAACCGCACTCGGATCTGCCGGCACCGGACGATTTGGGTCTCGGAAAAAAGCGATCGTGAAGAGAAACAAGACCAGAAAAATGAACGACAACCAAGCCGAAACAAACGAAACCGCCACCCCGGCCAGAGCCAAAATTAAAAGAATCGTACGTGCCTCCAAAAGGGTTTGCGAGCGCATCAGAGATCGCATTTTCCTGGTTCAAAATCGCATGGTCAAGTAGTGAAAAAAGAGCCGTCGAAACCAGTCGTCCTGGCTCCTCTCGGCGAACACAATATCTTGAGTTCAGGCCTGGGCTTTGACCCAATCCCTAGCGCAAAAAATCCAGAATCACCCGCGAGATATTAGTTGTTTATCGGGACATTTTGGATATCGTCTCACGAGGGTTGTTGCGGCCTTAATCTATGCTAAAAACTCAAGAAGAAATTCCGGTCGAAAAAGCATCAGGCCGGGGATCAACTGGAATCGGTGCAGCACAAAAGTACGACGCTGCGCAAATCGATAAATTAGAGGGTCTCGAAGCGGTTCGAAAACGGCCTGGAATGTTCATTGGCGATCCTGATGAACGGGGTCTGCACCATTTGGTTTTCGAAGTGCTGGACAATTCGATCGATGAACATCTCGCTGGCTTTTGCACAAAAATAGAAGTGACTGTCCATGTCGATGGATCGCTGTCGGTGCGCGATAATGGCCGCGGAATTCCCGTAGATATTCATCCCAAATGGAAAATGCCGGCGATCGAGCTGGTGCTCACAAATCTGCACGCTGGCGGAAAATTTGGACAAGGCGCTTATAAATATTCTGGCGGCTTGCACGGCGTAGGCGCGAAATGCACGAACGCGCTGTCGGAATGGTTCAAGGTGGAAGTGTCGCGCGATGGCAAGGTCTATCACATGGCTTTCGCCAAAGGCAAAACGACCGACAAACTCACTGTCATCGGCGAAGTCAAAAACAAAAAGACCACCGGAACACTCATCACGTTCCTTCCGGACCCGACAATCTTTACGATCACGACCGAGTTCAAATTCGAGCGTCTCGCAACGCGGTTGCGCGAACTGGCGTTTCTCAACCCCGGTTTGGAAATCACGCTCACCGACGAGCGGACCGATCCTGCGAAGAAAGAAAGATTTTTTTACAAACACGGTATCGAAGAATTCGTAAAGCAGCTCGGCGAGAACAAACAGGTCCTGCATCCGAAGCCCATCGTGATCTGCCGGCAACGCGATGAAGTCTTTGTCGACGTCGTGCTGCAATACAACGACAGCTACAACGACCAGATTTTGCCGTTTGCAAATTCAATCCCGAATCCCGATGGCGGCACACACCTGACTGGTTTCCGCACAGCACTCACCAAGGCCGTCAATCAGTACGCGAAATCAAATAACCTTCTCAAAGAGAAAGACCCGTCGATTTCCGGGGACGATGTGCGCGAAGGGTTGATTTGTGTGCTCAGCGTCAAGCTGCCTAATCCGCGCTTCGAATCGCAGACGAAGGTGAAGCTCGTCAACACGGAGATCGACGGAATCGTAAACTCGGTTGTCTATGACGGGCTGATGACTTTCTTTGACAAGACCCCGCCGGTCGCCAAGCGGATTTTCGACAAGGTGCTCACCGCGGCGCGAGCGCGGGAAGCAGCCCGAAAGGCCCGGGAAACAATTCGCAAGGGCGCTCTCACGGGCGGCGGTTTGCCTGGCAAGCTCGCTGATTGCTCCGAGCGCGATCCGGAATTGACGGAGCTTTACATTGTCGAAGGCGATTCGGCTGGCGGCTCCGCCAAACAAGGACGCGATCGACGTTATCAAGCGATTCTGCCTATCCGCGGGAAATTGATAAACGTCGAAAAAGCGCGCGAAGATCAGTTCCTCAAGAACAACGAGATCCAGTCCATGATTACGGCCATCGGCACTGGAATCGGCAAATCCAAAGAAGATGGCAACGGGAAAGATGAAGGTCGTTTCGATATTACCAAGCTGCGCTATGGACGGATCATTATCATGACAGACGCGGACGTCGATGGATCGCACATTCGTACTCTGTTGCTTACTTTCTTTTTCCGGCAAATGACCGAGCTGGTGCGCGCAGGCAGGATTTACATCGCGCAACCGCCGCTTTACCAAATTAAGCGGAAGAAACGCGAAGAATATGTCGATGACGATGCCCGCTTAAATAAAATACTCATTTCGCTGGGCGCAGAGGACGTGCGATTGAGAAATCTGGCCGATGATAAAGAAATCCCGGCGACGCAACTGAAGGATATTCTCGAATCGCTCGAGAAACTCGCGAAGTTAAGCGAAGCAGTGCGACGCCATGGCGGTGATTTCGAAACCTATCTTGCTCAACGAACCTCGAAGTCGGGCAAGCTTCCAACGTATCTGGTGAAAGTACGCGAGGGAAACGAGGAGACCGCCCATTATTTTCATGACGAAAAAGCGGTCCGCAAATTTCATCACGAGAATCTCGATCTTAATTTGTTCGACACGCAGATCGGTCAGGAATTGCTTCCGTTAGGCGATTCACAGGCGCGGGCAGAGGGGAGCCGCAGGCGCGGCAGACTCGTTGAACTGCACGAATCGGCTGCGATCGAAAAAATCATAGCCGAACTGGCCCGCAAAGGTTTGAAAGTCGCCCATTACGCGACCAGCGACCAGCCGATCTTTGAGTTGATCGAAGGCGAAGGCGAAAAAGCAGTTTCGCATCCGCTATTTTCAATTCCCGAAATCCTGGAGAAGATTTTGGAGATTGGTCGTCGCGGAGTGCAGATCAAGCGTTTCAAAGGTCTCGGTGAAATGAACGCCAAGGAGTTGTTCGAGACCACGATGAATCCGGAGAAACGCAAACTCCTGAAGGTGGATCTGAGCGACGATAACGCTGTCGATGCTGATAAAATGTTCACGATTCTAATGGGTGATGTCGTCGAGCCACGCCGGCAATTCATCGAAGACAACGCACTAAACGTGCGCAACCTGGACGTGTGAAGAATGACGGATGTCGAAAGAAAAACAAACGATCTCACAAATATGCACGGCCGTAGCCACGGCGCTTTGCGCCGTCTTCCAGTCCTCGCTGCGAATCCAGACGCCCCACAGGGGCGTGGCTACAACCTTCGTGCTTCGTCATTGATTCGTCATTCGGCATTTGTGCTTCGTCATTGAATCATGGGAGGCCTGTTTCACAAACTTCGCCATCCGCGACGCTGTTACGTTGTCTGCACAATTCCGCGTTCGGGTAGTAATTTGTTGACGGACGGCTTGCGCGCCACGCGCCAAGCAGGCATGCCGAAACAATTCTTTCTCCCAAAGTCCGAAGCCCGCTACGGTGTCGAGCTCGGAGTGAATCCAGACGCCGATTATCCGGGCTACGTGCGCAGGATCGTCGACACAAAAACAACCCCCAATGAGGTGTTCGGTTTCAAACTAATGAGCTGGTATCTGGACGATTTCCTGGCCCGACTGCGAGATACTCATGCTTTTGGCGACGCAGCAACGAGCGATCTCACCATGCTCCGAACTGCCTTCCCACGGCTTCGCTTTGTGCACATCGTTCGGCGCCACAAGCTGCGGCAGGCATTGTCCACGGCACGCGCTCTTCAGACCGGTCTCTGGAAAGTGCAGGAGGGAAAGACCACGTCACGAGAACCGCAATTTGATGCGGAGTTGATCGAGCGATCTCTTCGCGAAGCGGAGCGACAGGAAAGGATCTGGTTCACGTTTTTTCGGCGAATCGGCGTTGATCCGTTCCAAGTCGAGTACGAAGAACTATGTCAGGATTATGAGGCAACCATCCGCGGTGTGCTGAATTTCTTGAAAATTTCGCTGCCGCGCGACGCTCGGATCGGTCCTCCTGTGACGATCAGACAGGCTGACGAGATTTCCCAAATGTGGGAACAGCGCTTCCTTACCGAGCGTCCGTGGGCGCTGGCATCGACTTAGTGAACTTGGGAAATGAATAGCAGTTGCTTTCAATTCGTTAACTCCCGGCTTCAACGGGGCTACAGCCTCAGGTCTCCGCATTCATTCGTCATTCGTCACTCGTCATTCGACATTCGTCATTTCGGTATCCCATGTTAAACCCAAACGAGAAAGTTGAACCGGTAAATGTAGCCGAGGAAGTATCGAGGTCCTTCCTCGATTACTCGATGTCGGTCATTATTTCACGCGCGTTGCCGGACGCGCGCGACGGACTCAAGCCATCGCAGCGAAGAATTCTTTATGCGATGCACGATCTTTCTCTCTTTCCGGGACGACAGCATCGCAAATGCGCGAAAATTTGCGGTGACACGAGCGGAAATTATCACCCGCACGGCGAAGCCGTGATTTATCCTACGCTCGTCCACATGGCGCAGCCGTGGGCGATGCGTGAAACACTCGTCGACGGCCAGGGCAATTTCGGTTCGATCGAAGGCGATCCACCGGCAGCGATGCGTTATACCGAGGCGCGCATGACGCATCTCGGCGCCGCGCTGATGACCGACATGGACAAGGACACGGTCGATTTCGTCCCAAATTACGATGAAACCCGCACCGAACCGACCGTTTTCCCAGCTGCCTTTCCAAATCTGCTTGTTAATGGTGGAACCGGCATCGCTGTGGGCATGGCGACCAATATCCCACCACATAATCTCAGCGAAGTGATCGACGGAATCTGCGCGCAAATCGACGATCCGGATATCACGCTCGACGAGTTAATGAAGAACGTGAAAGGGCCTGACTTTCCGACAGGCTGTGTCATCTGCGGGACCGATGGAATTCGCCAGTATCTGGAGAAAGGTCGCGGCAGTTTCAAAGTCCGCGGCAAAGCCGGCGTAGAGGAACTCAAAGGCGGGCGCGAACAAATCATCGTCACACAAATTCCATACGGGGTGAACCGCGCCACGCTGGTCGAGCGAATTGCGCAATTGGTGAACGAAAAAGTGCTCACCGACATCAGCTACGTCGGCGATCAATCGGACGAAAACACACGCATCGTGATCGAGCTCAAGCGCGACGCCAATCCGAAAGTCATCATTAACAACCTCTACAAACACACTGCCCTTGAGAGCTCGTTTGCCGCCATCATGCTGGCCATCGATGGAGGCCGGCCCAAGCTCCTTTCTCTCAAGGAAGCGAACGCCTGCTATATCGAGCACCGACGCGAAGTTGTGCTGCGCCGCACGCGCTTCGAATTGCGTAAAGCGGAGGAACGCGCCGAAACGCTCGAGGGTTACCTTATCGCGCTCGCCAATCTCGACGAATTTCTCCGCATTATTCGAGGCTCGGCCAGTCGCGATGAAGCGCGAGTAAAGTTGCTGGCCTTTGAATTCACCAAACGCCAGGTCGAGCAGATCGGCATATTGATTCGCAGTGAGGCCCGCCTGACAAACGGCCGTTACGCGTTCAGCGAACAGCAGGCTGACGAAATCCTTAATCTTCGCCTGTATCAGCTCACCGGGCTCGAGCGCGAAAAGATCGATAAGGAATACAAAGAACTGCTCGAATCGATCAAAGACCTTCGCGACATTCTGGCCAAAGAGCAGCGTGTTTTGACCATCATCAAAAAGGAGCTTCGTGACATTCGCGACAAATACGGAGCACCGCGCCTGACCGAAATCGCACCCGATGAAGCCGAGATTAACATGGAAGACCTCATCGCGAACGAGGGTTGCATCATCAGCATTACCCATGGCAGTTTTATCAAACGCACGGCGGTCAGTGCGTTTCGCGCACAGCGGCGCGGCGGCAAAGGCGTGATCGGCATGCAAACGCGCGAAGGCGCCACCGAAGAAGAGGAAGGCGATTTTGTGGAGCACCTTTTCACCGCGACCACCCACGATTACCTGATGTTTTTCACCGCGGCGGGGCGCGCCTACGTGGAGAAAGTTTACGAAATTCCTGAGATGGGCCGCGCAGCCAAAGGCCGCTCGATCGCGAATATTCTCGAGCTTAAACCCGATGAAAAAATCGCTGCGACAATCCGAATTCAGTCCAAAAAATCGGGCACGGGAGCAAACGCTGTCGATCAAACGTGGGATGAAAACCTGCACATCGTGTTCGCTACACAGTCCGGCATTGTTAAAAAATCGAATCTTTCCGATTATGCGAATGTCCGCCGTGGCGGCATCATCGCCATTCAGATTGAGGAAGGCGACCGGTTGATTGACGCGAAGCTAACGAATGGCAATGACGAGATCGTGCTCATCACCAAGGACGGAATGAGCCTGCGATTTCACGAAGAACAACTGCGCGACCAGGGTCGTAACACGGTTGGCGTCTGGGGGATTCGCCCCGAGAAAGGTGATCATGTGGTGGCCATCGCCATTGTCGATCCAAACGCCATGCTGCTGGTCGCCGGCGAAAATGGAATCGGTAAACGTACGCCATTCGATGATTACCGGCGACAATCGCGAGGCGGCAAAGGCATAATTACCATGAAAACCGGCGAAAAAACCGGCGACGTGGTTGGCGCGCTCACGGTCCGCGAGACTGATGAAATCATGCTCATCACCAACAAGGGCCAGATGGTCCGCACACGGGTGAAAGAGATTCGCGAGACCGGCCGAAACACGATGGGCGTGAAATTGATGGATCTTCGCAACGGCGAAAAACTTCAGGCGATCGCGCCCGTCGTCAGCCAGGCGGAAGAAGAAGCGCAAGCCGCAGAAGCGCCGGCGGAAAAATCATAGCCCCAACAAAGCAGCAGCGGCACTACTCGCGAAACTATTCAGGTTTTCAGACAATCCGAGCGGCTCTGGTCTTTCTTTGCCAAGGCTACGACGAGTTAAGGAATCGCCGCTACCCCGAACCTTTCGGTTAGTAGCCGCCGGTGTGCGTCGTTGTTGTCGTCGTTTGCGTGGGCGGCGGCGGCACTGTTGTGACAGTAGTCTGGCGCGTCGTGGTGGTAGTCGTCTCGGGTTCGCTTGAACAGGAGACCAGCATTAAAGCGACAACGGACAGCGCCGAACCAAGTATGATTGCTCTTTTCATAGCGTGAATTGTTTCAACAAACGATTCGTTGCAGATCGCATCGCCAGACGTATTTAGGGCGAAGAATTCTTCTTAAATTTCGACCTTCGCGCGCTGTTTCTTTAGCTCCCCGCGTTTGCGCTTTGATTCCAAAATTTTTCCCTTGAGCGCAGCTGGTCGTGGCGATTTTCTTCGCCGCTCTTTTTCGCGCTTCCTAATTTCAGCCATACGCTGTTCTTTTCGAGCGCTCTCGATCGCATCCAGCAGTCGTTCCCGTGCTAGCTTGCGGTTCACTGCTTGCGAACGCGAATCCTGCGTTGTCACACTGATGGCGCTTGGCCGATGGCGCAGCGTCACAGCCGTTGCGACCTTGTTTACGTTTTGACCGCCAGGTCCGCTGGATCGCGCAAACGTTTCCTCAAAATCGGAATCACGAACGCCAAGGCGTTGCATTCGCTCAGCTAGCGCGTCTTTCGACATTGCTCTCGCCTAATTATTACTCCGTCTTAACTTCCGGGATATTGTCCCGCCCGTAGCGAAGTACGCGCGCCATCCAGATCAATTCGTTCAGGAATTTGTCAAGGCGTCGCACATAACTTTGATCCAGTAATTTTCCCTGCTCATCGAAAAGCTTTTGCACGTTTCCGAAATTCACGTCCCAAAAAATTGTTACCAAGCCAAGCTCGCGCATGACTGGCAATAGCGCCTCGATCACGCGCGCGCCACCAAACGCTCCCGCCGAGACACCGCAGATCCCGACGGCCTTGTGAATGTACTCCTCCAGATTCATGTCCAGGGCGTGCTTCAGAAGACCAGGGTAACCATGATTATATTCGGGAGTTACTATGATCAGTCCGTCGCAACGCTCGATCGTCGCTGAGAATTTTGGGTCCTTCATTTGCTCGCCTGCGTCATCGAGTTTCATAGGAAGCTTGCAGACGTCGATCAGTTCTGTCTCGATGTCTGGCCGCTTCTTGGTTTGCTCGAAAACAAAGCGCGCAGCGCGTTCACTTCTCCGCCCCTGACGAGCGGTCCCGAGGATAATCGGAATATAAAGTGGCCGTCCTGGCGTGGTTGACATGTTGGTCGCAGTTGATGTCGACCTTCAATCTGCAATCCGCGATCCGCAATCCGCAATTGAGAAAAATTGCCGATGGCCGGACTCGAACCGGCACGGGCCTTTTACGGCCATCGCGAGCTACTCGATACTGCGCGTGAGAAAGCGGGAATCACGGATTGGCCACAGAACGCGTTGCGTCATAGCTTTGCCAGCTACCACCTTGCCCGATTCAACGATGCTGCTGCTTTGGCGTTAGAGCTTGGACACACTAACAGTAACTTGGTTTTCCAGCATTACCGGCAACTGGTTAAACCAAAGCAGGCTGAGCGGTATTGGAAGATCGTGCCTGTATCTGGCGGCAGGCAGATCGTCGCGTTTACGCTGTAGCAACGGGGGGCAGAAAGAATTTCTTTGTCCGGGGCAAGGGTAGTAGCCCCCGTCCCCATAGGCTCTCCCTCACGACGATTTAGGTGCGCGAGGATGTTGTACAGATTTTTTGGTAAAATCATTCGAGATAGCTGACGTTTGATGCGTTACGGTTCGCTTCAATGGCTGACCTTGACAAAAATCGTTTCAAATTTCTTTGTCGCTCCTTTTTAGATCTGGGGGCGGATGAAGAAGCTTTAGGGCTTTTCCTTCCGGTCCTACTGAACGAGCCAGAGACGAAGAGTCAGAAAGCCGGTGCGCCCCCGCGAAAAACAAAAATTCAACGGCGTACTGCTGCAATTGCCAAAGAGACAGCGCAGGTGGCAATTAGCGGAAAAGTTTTGCCGGTTTATTATGATTCGGTTTCCGGCCAGTATAAATCCGTTCCGCAGATTTCCGAAGCAATAATGGGGCCCCCGAAGGAGTATGCGTGGACAACAGGGTTACCCGGTTATAAAGCTGCCTGGGACTCGGTGGTCAGCGCTTTGCATCGATTGTGGGCTGCTACCCAAGCAGCAGCGGCAGGTCATAACAGTAAAACTTCCCGGCTTGATGTGTTTCTGCATCAAATCCGTGCAGGTATAATCAAAAGCGGTGATCCGAGAATCCAGGAAGCAATCAGGATTGCAGACAAATATGGGTTCTTTGGAAACATCCGTGAACGAATCGCGGAAGAGTTTCACAACGCAGAGAAGCGTGTGCCAAAAGACTATTCCGACCAGAAAACCGGCAATGCATTGTTCTACGACTTAAACCGGTTTCGCGCCATTATTGCCAGCTGCTGGGTTTGTGCCCTGTTTTGGCTGATGCCAGATAGGCTGATTGCTGATTTTCTTCTGAGGAAGAAAAAAGGGCTGCCGCCTGGAATTAAATGCAATCGCCAGACAATTAGTGAAGCGGTTAAGCAGATGGGCTTACACAAGCACAAGTCACCGATTGTCAAATCGATTGGAGCCGATTTTAAGTTGTTGTTTGTAGAGGGATATCCGCCAAAAAGCTAGTGCCGCGGGCTCATGGCCTCGGCCTAATTTTCGCAACCATGCGTGATGTTGACGCATGGTTTCGACTAAACCCATTGCAAAGACGCAGGGTAATCCCCTGTCCGCAACCGAATCAGCGGCAAATGATCCGGCAGGACTCGTAACCAAAAAGGTTGTCGCCCGAGCTGCGTCAGTCAGTCCTCGGACAATCGACAATCTCCAACGAGAAAAGAAAATCCCGTACGTAAAGCTGAGCGCCAGATGCGTGCGCTACCATTTGCCGAGCGTAATCGCCGCGCTGCGGCGATTTGAAATTCGGGAGGCTGGTCGATGAGTCCGCCACTAAAAGAAAAGCGCGGCTGCAACACCGCGCTCAAAACTGCTGAAGTGTCGGCAACCTACCATCTCTCGCTGGCTCTGCAAATATTCAGTGGCGCAAGAGCCGCAAGCCGGCGGTGCGTTGCGTGTAACGCGCACGTAACCAACCGAAATCTCGGCGGCAACGACGGCCGATCCGCATTGACTGGGCCGGTTTGGTGTTTGCGGTGCGCCGATTATCCGCAACAACTTCTCCTCGCACTTGGAGGGACGGCATGAGCGGCGACATTGCAAACGGAAAGCAGTGGCTTCCGCTTCCGGTGCTCATGCATCGGTTAGGGTTAGGCGAGCACGCGAAGAAAAGTGCACGCTGTCCCTTCCACGAGGACAAGCACAATTCTTTTTCCGTCTGGCAAAATGGCGACGGTTGGGCATTCAAGTGTCACGCCGGTTGTGGCGCTGGCGACGAAATCAATTTTCTAAAATTGCATGAGAAGCTTTCACGTCGCGATGCAGTTAAACGCTTTCTTGAGCTGGCCGGCCTCAACGGCTCTGCGGTGTGCATTCCGTCACCTAACGAGACAAAGCAGGCGCCGAGTGCTTTCGACTGGCGCAGATGCGTGAGCGCCCTCACTGACAAACATCTTGAACGGCTCGCAAAATGGCGTGGCTACAACCCGGAGTTTTGTTCTTGGCTCAAGCAGCAAGAACTTATTGGCCTATACGACGGTTGCATCGCGTTTCCGGTGCTTGATGAGGCGGGCAATGTAGTTGGAGCACATTACCGGCTAAGGGGCGGCGACAACGATTGGCGATACTACCCGAAGGGCACAAAGGCGCGTCCTCTCGTGATCGGTGAATTGGTCGCTGGTGATCCTATCCACGTTTTCGAGGGTCAATGGGACGCTTTCGCATTCATGGACCTGAGCGGTGAGCGCAGCGGCGTTGTTATTACGCGCGGCGCGAGCAATGGCGCGCTAGTTGCCGGTCTGATACCGCCAAGTTCCACCATTTCTGCATGGACGCAGAACGATGGGCCAGGCGAAAAGTGGCAACAGGCGATTTGCGCGAACACCAACGCTGCGGTGAAGCGGGCCAACATTCCCGCACCATATAAAGACATGAACGAATGGACGCTAAATGGCAAAGCATCATCCGATGACTTGTTCCAAGCGTTGGTTCAAGCCAAACCTATCCCAGAACGTAGGCGACCTTCGGCATGTGCGGATAATTCGCATAATTGGGAGTCTCTACCATTTGCGCTGCGTGATGATTATCCTGAACCAATTAGGACAGCGGCATTCTACGGACTTGCCGGCGAGATTGTCAGGCGCATTGAGCCGCATACGGAAGCAGATCCTGCAGCCCTACTTTTTCAATTCCTTACAGCTTTCGGAAACCTGATCGGTCATGATCAGTACATCGTTGCAGATGGCGCTCGGCACTGCCTCAATCTTTACGGCGTTCTTGTCGGCCAATCCTCAAAGGGTCGGAAAGGAACAAGCTGGAATCATATCGCAAATTTGATGGAGCACGTTGAGCCCGAGTGGCGACAAGGCTGCGTAGGCAATGGATTATCGAGTGGAGAAGGACTGATCTGGGAGGTCCGCGATCCGATCGAAGAAACTAGGCCCATTCGCGAGAAGGGGCGGCACACAGGCGAGTACGAGACCTTTATTGCGAATCACGGCGAGGCCGACAAGCGCCTGCTCGTTATCGAGAGCGAGTTCGCAAACGTGCTTAAAGTCATGGCGAGAGAGGGCAACACCCTTTCACCAGTAATTCGTTCAGCTTGGGACTGCGGTAATCTTAAAACCATGGTCAAAAATTCGCCCGCAAATGCCACCGGTGCGCATATCTCAATTGTCGGCCACATCACACGGGACGAGTTACGTCGATTGCTGACTCAGACGGAGTCAGCAAATGGTTTCGCGAATCGTTTCTGTTGGCTCGCGGTGAAACGCAGCAAGTGCCTGCCGGATGGCGGTTCAATTCATACCGTGAACTTTGACGACGTTGTCGCCGAGCTGCAGTCGGCGGTTAATTTCGCTAAAGATTTTGTAGAGATCACTCGCGATCCTGAAGCAAAGAAACAATGGCGCGACGTTTATCCAAGCTTGTCTGAGGCTCAACCTGGTATGAGCGGTGCCGTGATTGGTCGTGCCGAGGCGCAAGTTATGCGGCTTAGTGCGATATACGCGTTACTCGATAAGTCGCGGCTAATCCGCCCCGAGCATCACGAAGCCGCGATGGCGCTGTGGCGTTACTGCGAACAATCGGCGCGGTGGATATTTGGCACGAGCACCGGCAACCGGAATGCTGACAAGATTTTTGCTGCTCTGCGGCACGCTCCAAACGGCATGACGAAAACCGAAATTAGCGTTGAGGTTTTCAATCGACATGCTTCCAGCGCAGACATCGATGAAGCGCTCCGGCTTTTGCATGGGCTACGTATGGCCAGCTTCCAAGTCGAAAATAGCGGCGGCGCACCAATCCAACGCTGGCTTTTCGCGGGTGAAAACCGCGAAAAAAGCGAATAAACCCCATCGGTTAAACCTACCTTTTCGCTTATTTCGCTTAATTCGCAGCCTTGGACGGCAAATGATGCGGCCATGATGTCATCGACGAATCCTGCACAATTTCGCTTGAAGTTCCGGCCAGCAAACGGCATCAACACGACGAGCCCTTGCAAATTAACTACCCGGCAGCAATGCTGTTCGATTAATCCAATGAACGAGACCCCTGCGTCGGCAAAATCGGCGGTTTCCTCTCTAGAGACGTTAAACATTCGGGACTGCAGTTTCTCCTTCCGAGCCTTTTTTGAGCATCCTCATTCCCTCGAAGCCATTAGCGTCGACCAATTAGCCAACACCCTGCTTGAGCGGTTTCGCGAACAAAACCTTTCAGTGGCAGAAATAACCTTAGAAAAGGGCGATTCCCTTTTCGGATACTCTCTGAACTGGCAGAACTGAGCCGGTACCGCTACGTGAATGCATACTTGCGTGCGCTGCTCAATCTCAGCCTGAACAATCGCGAGGAAGCAATTCGCTGGCTCGAGCAAAGTGTCGCCAACCATGAGGTCACCCGGATTCAAGTCCATCCAGTGTTCGATTCGCTCCATGGCGATCCCCGCTTCGAAGCGCTGGTGCAAAAAATGGTTGGTCCCAAAGAGAAGTAACGAGCGTGAATCCGAAAACGTTCTTTGCCGAGCTAAAGCGGCGCAACGTTTACAAAGTCGCGATCGCTTATGGTGTCGTGGCGTGGCTGCTCATGCAGATCGCCAGCCAGATTTTTCCGTTCTTTGAGATCCCGAATTGGGCTGTGCGTCTTGTGGTGTTGCTGCTCACTATCGGATTTCCGGTTGCGCTGATTCTCGCGTGGGCGTTTGAACTGACGCCGGAAGGATTGAAGCGCACGGAAGATGTCGATCTTAGCAAATCGATTAGGCACAAGACCGGTCGCAAACTTGATTTTTTTATTATCGCTGTCCTGCTGCTCGTCATTGCGATTCTGCTTTTCCAACGTCTTCATCCCAATGTTTCGCCAGCAGTTTCTTCATCTCTGGATAAAAGCATCGCAGTTCTCCCCTTCGACAACCTGAGCGAGGAAAAGGCCAATGCCTATTTCTCTGACGGTATTCAGGATGAGATCCTGACCAAACTTGCTGGCATCGGCGACCTGAAGGTAATTTCGCGAAAATCGACAGCCAAATACAAAAGCACGCCAGAAGACTTGAAGACAGTGGCCCGTGAACTCGGCGTGGCCACTGTGCTTGAAGGCAGCGTGCAAAGGGCTGGAGACAAAGTGCGGGTAAACGTCCAGCTGGTCGACGCGCACGCCGACACGCATCTGTGGGCGAAGAGTTATGATCGTGATTTAAAGGATGTTTTCGCTGTCGAAAGCGAGGTGGCGCAGGAGATTGCCGATGCATTGCGGGCGAAGCTTTCTCCGAGCCAGTCCGATGCTCTGGCCAAAGCGCCTACGCGCGACACGGAAGCCTACGATCTGTTTCTAAGAGGTGAATACGAAGAACGGCAAGCGGAAGGTCCGTTGGACGCTGAACTCTTTGATCGCGCCCAAAACTTCTATCGGCAGGCGCTGGTACGGGATCCGAATTTCGCGCTCGCGTATGCCCGACTCGCCTACAGCGAGTTATATCAGCATTGGTATATCAGTATTCCGACCTCGGCAGAGCTGGCAGAGGTAAAGCATAGCATCGACCGCGCGTTAGCGATTGCCCCGGCTTTGCCGGATGCACATTTCGCACTGGCGCTGTTTTACTACTGGGGCTATCGCGACTACGATCCTGCCCTCAAAGAACTCGATCGTACCGTCGAACTCCAGCCGAACAACGCGAATGCGCGAGCCTTTCATGGGTATATCTACCGCCGCCGCGGCGAATGGCAGCGCACGCTTGCTGAACTCGACCGCGCGGCGGAACTCGATCCGCGCGACCCTTCGATTCCCCGCGACATTGGCGTGACCTACACGGCACTTCGTCGTTGGACTGACGCTGAACATGCGCTTGCCCGTGCGCTAGCTCTCGATCCACATGAAGCCGTAGCTGCCCAGAACCTCGCCGTAACCTACATTAACAGTGTCGGTGATATCCGGCGCGCCAGACGAGCCCTCGAAGGACTGCCGGCAGGAAGCGGATTAGGTGGTGGTGTGAATCCATCGGGCACTATTGCCAATATGATCGGCCTTCGACCATACCTCGACGTATTCGAGAAACATTTCGCTGACGCTCTTAAAGGTTGGGACACGGTGCCGCACAACATCCCGGAAGGACGGCTTCGCCAGCTACAGGCGCGGGTCGGGATTCAAGTGCTTTCTGGCCAAAGTCCGGTGGATAGATCGGAGTGCGAGCAAACACGCACTTTGCTTGAGGCCCGTTTGGCACAGCGACCGGAGGACCGGGTATCGTTGACAGCGTTGGCTTGGGTTTACGTTTGCCTCGGGCGTAACGCGGACGCACTCCGCGTTGCGCGACAAGCCGCAGATTCGCTTCCAATCGAAAAAGATGCGCTTGTCGGCCCGTTCCTTCTTGCCGGACTAGCTGAAATCGAAGCGCGCACTGGCAATCCCAAGGAAGCGATAAAAATAATTCGCCAGCTGATCACGGCCCCTGCCGGCGGAGTCGTTTCCATTGCGCGTCTGAAGATCGATCCTGTCTGGGATCCAATCCGCAATGATCCAGATTTTCAAAAACTCATTTCCGAACCTGAGCCGGAAACCGTTTACAAGTAACGTGCTGTGAATTGCGCAAATTCTTCGGTGAGCTGAAGCCAGCGGCATAGCGGAATTTTTTGCGCTAGACTCTAGCTTCAGAGGTCGCGGAGGCTTCACATCACTCTTACGCCCAAGCGCACTAAATCACGGCTGCAAATTTATAGGGCTGCGATTTATGGCTTTGGTGCGTTCGTCCGAGAGTTCTTCGGGGCGAAAATTTTTTGTACGAGCGCTTCGAAGCGCGGGTTGCCGCGAAGATCATCAAGCATTGGATCGACCTTAA
>JBKOYG010000027.1:0-13111 GCA_046725285.1 Verrucomicrobiota bacterium | reverse complement strand
GAGACAAAGCTAAGCAAGTTCGCCACGGAGATGGGACCTGCCGCACTCCATGCGCTTGGCTATAACAACAAAGCCGACTTCGTACAGAAAAAACTCTATGTGCTACGAAGCTATCCTTGACCTAACCACATGTCTGCATCGCTTGGTTAGATGCGTTGGTTGGCAATCACGCTGATTGACTTGAGTGTTTCTGGCCAGAAGCAGGATAGTTCCTTATTGGTGAGCAGACCGGCTGATGCAATCATGGAGACACACTGTCAGACTGACTCGGCCTCGATCCCAAAGGCAATGCTCAAGGGCGTCTGCGGATCTCCTACTTGCTGTCAGCCTGCGCGAGAGACTTAGTTCCCAGCTGGACCGATCTGTTTGCGGTAGACCGGAAAAAAATCAAAGGAGCTACCTGGAATTATCTCCGAGAAAACAAGGATTACCCCTACTACATGATTAAAGATCGGCTCACTCGCTCTGACGCTGACTCCGTTAGAGTGCTAAAATGCGGCGATGGGATGATTATTGGCTCACGCGGCAAGAAAGTTGCCGCCTATCGTGATCACACCGGCAAACTCTACAAACTGTCACCTGTTTGCATGCATCTTGGCTGCCTTGTCAGATGGAACCCTGCTGAATCGACTTGGGATTGTCCCTGTCACGGCTCGCGTTTCAAACCTACTGGAGAAGTGATCGCCGGCCCGGCTGAAGAAGCGCTGGCACCGATCTGAATTCTGCGCTCATGGTTCGTTCTATGAAAGACCTAGACTCATACTTAAATGACCATCTGGCGGGATCTGTTAGCGCGCTGGAACTCCTGGCGCACTGGGCACATCTGCACGAAGGCAAGCCACTGGGCGGCTTCTTTTCCCAGATCGAAACTGATATTCACGCCGATCAAAGTACACTGCGCGATCTGATGCGTCGCTTGAATATCGAAGAAAGCAACATACGTCAGGCTGGGGCATGGGCAGCAGAAAAGGTCGGCCGCGCGCGATTAATGATTGCAGGCGATCAGGCGGGCAGTCTTGGATTGGTGTTGACTTTGGAAGGACTGATAATGGGAATTGTCGGGAAAAAACTTATGTGGCGCGCGTTGGCCGCAGCGAATTTGCCGCAGTTGGCGGCTACGACTTCGAGTATCTGCAGAGCCGGGCCGAACAACAAATTGAGCGAATCGAAGCCGAACGAATTCGAGCCGGCCAACAGGCATTTGCGGGGACGATTGCTTCGCAATGATGGGTTGGTAAATAGGTGCGATTGAGACAAAGATTCATCACGGGAGGCTTGCCGAAAGCAATTTCGATACTGACTCAGCGGAGGCGGCGAAGGAAGCCGGTTTGCGCTATGTTACCGATGATCGTCGTCCGGGCTACACACGAAAGCCGAACAACGGCGACTTCGAGTATTTAGATGCAGAAGGCAAAAGAATCCGCGACGAGCAGCGGCTTCTCCGAATTAAACGTTTGGCCATTCCGCCGGCGTGGACGGACGTTTGGATTAGCCCGTTGTCGGAATGCTTTCCTAGCTCTAGGATTTCGGGCCCTACCCCATTACCCCGCTGGCTAATACAGAAGCGAACTAGGCCTCTGGCGGCCGTAGTCGAGCCGAGGATCAAAATCAACGAGGATTTCTGTTTCGCCTTGTACGGATTCAATGTGCCTGAGAAGCTCGTGTTCTGGCCAGAGCCGTTTCTTTTTTTCTTGTTCTGATGTGGCCGGCATTAAGTCGGTCAAAATAACTGTCCCCAGATCGGTGGAGAACGTGGTCTCAAGTACATTTGTGTTGTCGAGATAACGTCGTGTGGTTTGGAAGTGTTGCGCCAGACGGATGCTCCAGTGGCCACCAACACTCGGATCGAGAATCGCGGCGAAAATCGACGGGCTATCAAATCGCGGCCAGCAAAGCCAATCAATCGAACCGCGTTTGGAAATGAGAGCCGCCGATCTGCCGTTGCCGACGATAGCGTAATCTTGAATCTTCGGCCATTTTTACGTGCAAGAATCAGCTCAACGGTTCGGTCGCTCAAGAATCAAGTCGCCCGGGAAGACCGACAACAAAAACGCTTTTAAATCAAATGCTTTGGTCGGGCGGCTGTTTTACCGCGACTCCGCGCACGTAAACCATCTCCCCACCGAGCCAACCCGATATGATGATAAGAACGATCCCAATGGCGGAAAGTATTATCGGAAGATTGTCGCCCGGCGTGCGCTGCGTGCGCAGCCAGAAGTTGACGCAGTAAAGAGCGACCGCCAGCAGATTGATCATCATGTGCCAGATGGCGATCGTCTTTGTTTTCGGATTGGTTAGTCCCGTAAGATCGATGAATCCTGGCAGCGCCGCGATTAGCGCGCCGACAATGCCGCCCGCCAGAGTGTAAAACGCAACGTCGTTCCAGACCTGGCCGCCCCACCCAAATTTGAAAATAAGATCACTGGCAATTGAGAATATCCAGAGCCCAATTGGCAGTGGAATAATTATCGGGTGGAACGGATGACCCTTGAAACTTGCAGGTGATGACACGGCGACCTCCTTTTGACTGCGGCGTGTTAATGTCTCGCAATGCTTGAGGATTTGGTCGCATTAAGTCAACATATTTCTGGAGTATTCGGCAGCAGTCCCTTCAGAATCAGAATGGCCAAACAAAGCGCAGCTCGTTGCTCATGTGATGTCTCCAGTCAGCTGCGCAGCAAGCTGATCAGCAACACCGCGAACGCCACCACCGCCACCAGTCCGTGCACAACAATGAGTCCAGGGGGCAGCATTTTCTTCATCAAGTGCATCGCGAACAGCACAAACCCACCCAGCGCGGCGACCACAAAAATCGCCAACGCCACGCCCACTGCGCCGGCCGATGCCATCTGCGTCACCGCAATGATCAAGAGCGCAAGCGCCGCCGCCGCTAGCACGCCATGGACCACCGCCAGCGGAATCGGAGCGCCTTTTGTCTTCAGATGCAGCCCGGCCAAAATAAGCCCGCCCAGCGCAGCCAGGGCGAATAACACAGCAGCCGCCGCAAGCATAATTGTCCTCCTTCTGATCTGATGTTCTTACAATCTCATCGCGCCTGATCTGTACCACGGTTGCACGCGTATCTAAACAAAGGGGAGGAATCCCAAGAGAGGGCTCTCTTGGGATTCAGACCGTAACGGAAAGCGTTTCTAGCAAAACGCCGCCCAAATTGTCAATCCAAAACGCTTAAACGTTGCCGCACAGCTACTGAAGGACCTGCAACGCCATCACCGGATGAATTTCCCACACGGCGTAATCTTTCGGTTTCCTTCTCCGGTTTGAGTGATCGGCGGGCGCGTGCGCAATATCATAAAACGCTTTGCCCGTCACCGTAATGACGTGCTGGTCGCGAATTTTTAGTGTGTGCGCGGTTTTGACGCTGAATGGAAACTTCTGCGTCGTTCAGCCAAACACGGTCTGCCGAATTTCACACCAGTTCGGGCCAACCGAAATTTCGGCGCTAACCGTTCCCACTCTGCCACCGGTGGCGTCTTGAAGGGCAATGTGAATGTCGCCCGTCCGCCTCAACTTTTAGATCAACATGACCCTCTTTCTGCTCGCAGGAGCGTTTTGGGGAATTGCTCTACCGCCGAAGCAATCCGATACGCTGTGCGACCATTTGGCGAAGGTGAAAAAGAAAACCGGGCGCTTATTCTCTTTACCGATGATGAAGAGCTCGAAGGCGACACTCTCCGAGCAGCTCGCGAGCAGAGTAACAAGATGCGCATTTTCACGATCGGGGTCGGCACGAAGAAAGGCTCGCTCATTCCGATTCACGATTCGGACGGAAACACGAGATTCGTCAAAGACATGGACGGCCGCATCGTGAAGTCACGACTTGACGAAGAACGGTTGCGCCAGATCGCTGAGGCGACTGGCGGGTTCTATCTTCACCTCGAAAAAGGAACGGCCCGACATGGATGAATTGGTGCGCCGTGGGATCACGCAGCTCAAAGAAAAGGAGGGCGCCGAGACATTTTCGCGGGAGCTGATCGAGCGGTATCAGTGGCCGCTCGTAATGGTCGATAAGCTCTACATAACTTTAGTTCTGCTTAGCCTGCTCTGTGCCTTATCCTAGCTACTGTAGGCACAACCTCTATGAGGAAGTCCGGGGCTCTAGGATTTCGAGGTCCTACCCGTATACCCCGCTGGCTAATACAGAATTCGAACTAGGCCTCTGCGGCCGCACGCATTTCATCAACCGCGACGGCAACGAGAGGCACGGCAATTACCATCCGCAATAACACTAGTCGGCTACTCGATAAGTTTCTAGGCGACAGCAAATCAGCCGTAGCCTACGCCTAGCCATAGTCATCATAGCAGTAGTCCTCATCATAGACATAGGACTCATCATAGCAGCTCTGGGCAACTCTAGGCTCTAAGTGTCTAAGGAATGCTTTCCTAGCTCTAGGATTTCGGCCCCCCCGTAATACTCCCGCTGACTAATACAGAATCGGACTAGGCCTTTGCGGAGAGCCCACGCGCATATGACCAACCGCCGTCCTTGGCACTCTAGGGCTCTAGGTTTTTCCAAGGAATGCTTTCCTAGCCCTAGGATTTCGGGGCCCTACCCGTATACCCCCGCACGCTAATAGGAAAACGGGCCAAGGCCTGTTGGCCCACGCACGTATCATCAAGTGCCACCGACAACTAGGCTATAGGTTTCTAAAGAATGCTTTCCTAGCGCTGGGATTTCAGGCCCTACCCGTATACCCCCGCACGCTAATAGGAAAACGGGCCAAGGCCTGTTGGCCCACGCACGTATCATCAAGTGCCACCGACAACTAGGCTATAGGTTTCTAAAGAATGCTTTCCTAGCGCTAGGATTTCAGGCCCTACCCCTATACCCCCGCTGGCTAATACAGAATCGACCTAGGCCTTCCCTTCCGCTTTTCGTTAAAGGCGGCTATGCCCTCACGCGCTTCTTCCGACTCGCGCGCTTGCATGTGATACTTCAGTGCAAGATCGACATCTTCTTTCACCGAGCTGGACCAAAGTTCTTCGATCAATCGTTTCGTTTGCGCCAGCGCGCCAGGGGCGCCTTGCAGAACCGATTGGGCAAACTTTTGCGCTTCACTCATTAGATCCTCCTGAGCGACAACGCGATTCACCAAGCCGACTTCCTTCGCGCGTTCGACATCGATCAACTCGGAGCCGAGCAGCAACTCGCGCGCGTTCTTCGCCAATCATCCGCACGAGGAAAACGCTGACGAGCGCGAAACTGATTACTTGGCAGCTTGCTCCTTCTTTTCGCGGGCAAGGAATCGAGCGAGCCGGTCGAGTTTGAAGATGGTGTTGAACTCGATGTTCTTGCTCAGCCAAAGTTTTTTCGTGATGACTGAATCAGTGATCGCGCCTTTGTAAAGAAGGCCGTCGAGCAAGTAGCGCGGGTCTTCGCAGGCGAGGACGAAATCGGGCGATTTGAGTTTCTTGTCCTCGAATTTGAAGTCGCCGTCGTTGATGAGCATGGCGAACTCGCCGGCTTTGCATTTGACGGCGACGTCGCGTTTCCAACCTTCGATGGCGCGTCGGGCGCGCGGCGAGGCGCTCATTTCTTTTGCCAGCAATTGCAGTTCCTTCACCGTTTGTTTGAAGTCGTCAGCATGTTTTTTGGTCGGTTTGCCATACTTCGGTTCTTTAGGCGCGGCGAAATTCAGTTCTGATTCCAGCAGCCCGTTCTTCGCGATCTGCGCCCTGGTCAGTTCCGAGGTGGGCACGGCGAAGATGTCGCAGATTTCGCCCATGCGATCGTCTTTGAAAATGATTTTGACTTCTGTGCCTCGGTTGAAAATACCCGGCGTGAGGATGCCCGTCGTGGTGTAGAGCATCACGCTCATCGCGGTGTCCGCGCCTTTGAGCACGGCGCGGCCCCGGGCAAACGGCGCTTTGTCGAGGAACAGCGCGTTGGCGAAATACGTGATGGGCGGCGTGCTGAGCAGCTTGCCGACTTGCCCGACCTCAACGCGCATGGTCGGCGCGAAATTGCAATCGGGGCAATGGGTGACGAACGGCGGGACGCGGACCATGCCGCACTTGGTGCATTTGCAGCCGAGGATTTTTTTCTCGTCGCGGACGGCGAGGAAGAAATCGGAGAAATCGCCCATGCTGCGCTCATAAAACGTGTACATGGCATCGTTCATCAGCATGTAATTTGCTCCGCCGAGGTTGAGCGTGCGGCCGCCCTTGTCGGGGATGAAGTTGAAGGGGATGACTTTTTCCTTTTTCATTTTGTTTCTCCGTTATCGTTTTTCCCAATGTCGGGTCGAGGACGGCCCCGACTACAATCTGAGGCAATCCATTTTGCCTTAATCGTGTTCCAAAATCATCGCCACGCCGTATTGGCAAATGGTGCTGCCGGTGCCGTGGACGAGTCCGCGGCGATGGCCTTTCTTGTTGATCTCGTTGCGGCACGACCATGCGGACATGACATTGCTCGCGCCGACGGCGTGGCCGCAGTAAATCAGCCCGCCGCTGGGGTTGACGGAAACTTTGCCGCCCGGCGTCATGATGCCGTCTTCGATGAGCGCGTCGGCGTGGCCCAGTGGACAAAAACCCATTTCGGCCATGCTGATTTCCAGTTGATGCACAAACGCATCGTGCAATTCAACGACATCAATTTCCTTGAGCGGATTTTTGATTCCCGCCATTTCGTAGGCGCGCTTCGCGGCGATGTGATGCGAAAAAATGCGACCCCAGTGGTTTTGGTTTTTGCCCGCGAACGAATGTTCATTGGATTCGCCCAAACCGGTGATCCAGACGGGCGGCACGCCGGTGTTTTTGGCGATGGCGCGGGCGGTTTTTTCCTCAGCGAGAATGACCGCGCCGGCGCCTTCGCTATAGACGCAGATTTCCAGTTCCTTGAACGGATAAACGATATAACGGGAATTCATCACCTCTTCGGGCGTGCACTGGTCGTTGGCGCGCTGGGCGACGGGATTGCCTTTGACCTGCTCGCTGAGCAGCGAGGAAATCTTCGCGGTGATTTCGGGTTTCAAATCGCCGGGGTGCTCGTCCATGTAAGCCAGCGCGACTTCGGCGTAACTGTCGGAGGCAGTCCAGCCGATTTTCTGCTCGAAGAAACTGTCGCCTGACCAGCCGATGACTTTGATGACTTCGGGCGTGGAGGATTTCGAGGTGAAATCGAAACAGTCGGTGGATTTTTCTACGCCGAGCACCAGCGCGATATCGTAACGGCCGGCGGCGATGTAAGCGTGAGCCGCCGAGATGGCATACGCGCCGGTCGCGCCGCCATTGCTCACGCGCAAGCCGGGTTTGTTGTGCAGCCCCGTGATGCCTTGCAACGGATGTTCGGGGATGCAGGTGCGCTCGAAGATGTCGTTGTAGATTCCGTAGATGACCGCATCCACGTCCTCCGACGTGATGGCCGCATCCGCGAGCGCCTCGCGCGTCGCCATCTGCGCCAGTTCGTAATAAGTTTTCTCATACCATTTGCTTTTGAACGGTGTGACCGCTGCGCCGACAATTCCAACTTTTCGTGCCATAAAAAAACCCTCTCGTTGATTCAGGCTATGTACGGTGGGCCGCAGATGACGCAACCAAAGGCGTTCGATTTGGTTCGCAGAATAGGGTCAACCTTCTCCACAAATTCCGTTTTGATGTAAAGCTTTTTTGAAAAAAAATGGGAAGGTGGAACTCATTGCCGCTAATGCAGCAGAATTGGTTGGACTGGGCAACGAGAGAATGGGGCCGAGATGCTAAAAGCTAATCCACCCATGAAACACAAACTCGCCGTCTCATTTGGTCCTGCGCGACATCGCAGTCCCCAAACCATCGCGCGCTGCTGAGCACTACGCCGCACTCACGCGGTCGATCGTGTTATTGCGCGAGGGAGCGGACGCTGTCTCGCGACAACCAGACAGTCCGGTCCGCAACGAGAAGACCAGAATCCTCATCAAAGAGATCGAGCGACTTTGCCCCATTGTTCGTACATTTTGTAAGCAGCCCAGAGGCCGATCTCGAGAAACGGCGAGTCTTTATCCAGCAAAAGACTGAGGCGTTCGCGCACGGGCAGCCGGCCCATCTTTCGCTGATGTTTGTGACCGGCCTTGCCACCGTCTTCACGTAGGATTGATTCCTCCCTGGCAGTCGCCGCGCAGTGCGCGCGCAAAACCTCACTACTCGAAGATGTCGATGTACGCGACATGACGCGAAACGCTTAATCCGCGAAGGCAACTGAATCAAGCTGTAGTCGCGTACGTCGCAACAAGGAGTGGCCACATCGCGAGCATCTTCGGCCAAACGTCTCCCAGCGGAATTTCTGTCCCTATTAACTCAGACAACAAGCTCGGCACAACTACTTCCTCAAAGCGCTTTAAGGAAGACATCAGGCCCATGGACAAAGTCAACGGAAGCGCTCTTTTCACTAAAACCGGTTGTCTCCCGCTACAACAAGGACATCGATCCGACGGGCACGCCGCAGCTGGGACTCGTAGCCGAGGAAGTGGAAAAGGTGAATCCCGACCTTGTGGTGCGCGACAAGGAAGGGAAACCTTATAGCGTGCGCCTCGACGCAGCGAGGCGGCTACAACTGCGAGCTAAAACAGCCTAACAGAAGCAAACGATGGAAGCGAAAGGTTCAGATTCAGCCCGCGCTCACGGCGGGCGAACGAGCAGTGAACAATTCCACGCGCGCGCGAGGGAGAGGGCTAAACCTTTCACGGTCTGTTCTACGGTCTGAAAATTTTTGGGCCGCAAAACAGCGCAATGCTGTGCCACGCGCTGCGAAAGCGGAATGACCGAATTATCTACCGTCAGCAACGGTGTGCAACGCAGCGAAAACACGCGCAAAAACTCTTTCTTGAATTAGAAATCAGCTGCTCTACCAGCTGAACTATACCGGCGTGTAGCTGGGTAAATTGACGGACCAAACGGGACTCTGTTTGCATTTTTCACAATGATAAGAAATACCGTCCACTGATCACCGCCGGGATGACCAGTAAGCATCGGCCTCGGTTTCGAGTCGGTCCAATCGGGTGTAGTAGTCCGGGAACTCCTTGAGATGTGCCCAGCCAATCTTGCCCGTCAAATTCATGTCGTTATTGGTGACGTTCGTTTGCGGGTCCCGGGCCCCGTGCTCGAGCTCTACTTCCAGACCACGGCGGAACTGCTCGAGATCGACCTTTGCCCAATCGACGCCGAGTTTGCCGCCAACCCGCTTGGCCACGGCGGCACTTATCCGCTGTTTTTTGGTTTTTATAGTTGTGTCCTTTCGAATGCTGATTGGTTTTTCAAATTAACCTGAGCTAACAGAGCAAACAGAGGACTTTTTGCTTTCCATTTCTGCTCTCCCATTTGCTCGTGTTGAAATCCGGTTCATCTGATTTCGGGCGTGAAGACGTTTTCTAATGTCCTTCATGCTGATCATTTCAATTCAACCCGAACCTTTTCGATCTTCCCCACTGAGCTGCCTGATTGTCGAGAGACGTGTCATCGACAGTTACTCTTCTTATGCAAAGCCGCTCGCGCGATTCCGCGCAGCATACCGGCGAACACCAACCGGTGTGGGCTCGACCACCTCGACGCGCCAGAAGTCAACAGTGTCGCCGACGTGGAGCAGCGTGGGATACGGCCGCCCTCGCCGCATGCCTGCCCCACCGGCTAACAGGTCGAGGAACCCTCGCAATCGCCACAGCCAATTCCATCGGTACCACCCGGTAGCTCCACCAATGGCCTGAATCGGCGCGAAGGCATCCGCGGCCGCGTGCCGAAGCGTACTCCACCCCACGACTGGGGCTCACCAGACGAGGAGAGAGCATCGGACCAACGCGTCTCCGCGAACTCCCGCTCTTCGCGAGCAAGGGCTCGGCGGATGGCCTCCTCAATTCCCACCGGACGAATGGCGAACGTCCTGAGCGCGGCGGCGTCGCGGACTACCGTGGGGTGGATGATGCTTTCGATGAGCTTCCGTCCGACGCGGGCGTACAATGGCGTGACCAGCCCGAGCCACAGGCTGGACAGGTAGGGTGTGATTACGGGCACTGGGAGCATATAGCGTCGCAGCCCGCGTTGCCGTGCGTATTCGCGCATGATGTCCGCGTAGGATACCTGGTCCGCCCCACCGATCTCGTAGACAGCGTACTGGGAGATAGGCAGGCGAAGCGCGGCCAACAAATATTCCAGCAGGTCGTCGATGGCGATGGGCTGCGCCATTACCCTGACCCACTTGGGCGTGATCATGATCGGGAGCCGCTCCACCAGCGAGCGGATCATCTCGAATGACAGGCTTCCCGAGCCGATCACGACGGACGCGCGAAACTCGAGTACCGGCACGCCGGATTCGCGCAGGATTCGTCCCACCTCGTGCCGGCTGCGGAGGTGCGGCGAGAGTCCCTCTTCGTCGCTGCCCAGTCCTCCCAAATAGATGATGCGTCTCACCCCTGCGCCCTTCGCTGCCTGCCCGAAGTTGCTGGCGGCAGTCCGGTCAGCTTCCTCGAAAGAGCCGTCCGGGCCCATCGAGTGCACTAGATAGTAGGCGGCATCAACCCCGCGCAGCGCGGTGTCGAGGCTTGAGCGATCAAGGAGGTCACCCGCGACCACTTCCGTTGAGGCGTCGGCCTTGTGCCTAAGAACTTCCGGCCGCCTGGCTAGGCCGCGAACGCGGTACCCCTGCTTCTCTAACAGCCGCAACAGGCGTCCGCCGATATACCCAGTGGCGCCAGTGAGAAGGATCACTGAGGGTTCTGGGCTCATCGCTTCGTTCGTGGTCAACTTTCTCGCTCCTCGCCAACTCGCTTTACTTGTCTTTTCAATCCTGGCGAAACTGCCTTCGATCAGTCATATCGCGGAACGAATTGCTATTCAATTCGAGCCCCCAAAAACGGCCAGACCGAGCACTTGGAAATATACGAAGCAAAATGCTTTGTCCGGTGGCCCGCTCAATTTGCGTAAATGCTGGCCACCGTACACGCGCTCTGATATTAGCCTCCAGCATGAACAGAAGCATCTTCTATATAATCGGAGTAATTGTTGTTATCGTGATCGTCCTTAAACTGCTCCACGTGTTCTAGCTCAAGGCTAGATATACTTCACAGCGCGTAAACCGCGGTGCGCGACTGGTGCTGTCTACAAGTTTATATGTTTGTAGATATTTCACTTCTCTCTGGATCGCTGCTAGATCTTCCGCGCTACGGAGGCGATTTGCGAGAGTCCCAACGTCCTCGTATGCAAGCTGGTTGAGGGCAAGATTACGTAGCGTGCATTGCCGTCTGTGGCCAGCATTGGTAAGGCGCGGTACCGTCTGAGGTCATGAACGAGGCCAAGGCTCTCTCTGTCACGGAGGCGGAGAGAGCATTCTCTCGCCGTGGTTATCACTGGTTGGGAGGGCATGAGCTCGTGCGGCGCAAGGGGAGACTGAATCGAGTAGAATATCTCATCACGTGCACCGTATCGAGTTCCGCCAGATAGTCCGCGACGCAGAAATCGCCTATGCGATCTCCCCAGTTGTACGCAGACACCGTCTCACCGAGGAAGAGACCGAAAAATTCTTGGTCGAACTGCGTATTCCTCGCGCGGCAAACGTCGCCGGAATCACGCATCGTTTGGTCGTTAACTCACAGATCTTCGATCATCGTTTTTGATTGCCGGTTGGCAAATGCTAGCGCCGCATACTAGCATCACCGAACTGATTGCGCTCATCATCATCTTTTTTCTCACAAGCGTCGTCGGCGTTGTCACAGGCAGCAATTCGCTCATCACGGTGCCGGCGATGTTGACGTTTGGTATCGAACCACGCGTGGCTCTCGCGACAAACATGTTCGGCTTAACCTTCCTGAGTTTTGGCGGCACGTTGCCCTTTTTGGGCAAGGGCGCATTCGACCGTCGCCGCTTGTCTTTTCTCGTCGCTCTCACTTTGGTCGGTTCGGTTGTGGGCGCGCTCCTGGTGTTGGTGGTTCCATCCAAAACTATGCCGTTGCTCATTTCTATTTTTATGCTGGCTGTTGCCGCGGTCTCGTTTGTTAAGCGTGATGCGGGCCGTTATCCCGGAGGCGAGTCCCCATCGCGGGCAGCGGAACTCTGGGGCTATCTGGCAACCTTTTTGCTCGGCATTTACGGAGGCTTTTTCAGTGGTGGCTACGTTACCATGCTCACCGCCGTTTTCGTTGCCTGCCTCGGTATGACCTATGTTCAAGCTGTCGCCAACACGAAACTCATCAATGTATTTTCCTCGTTGGTCGCCACGCTCATCTTTATGTGGCGTGGCATTGTGGATTATCGGCTTGGCCTCATTCTCGCTGTCGTTATGTTCATCGGCGCAATCATAGGCGCACGCGTCGCTCTCAAACTGGATAATCTTTGGTTGCGGCGCGTTTTCTTGGCAACGGTTGTTGCTCTCGCGTTTAAAACCTTGATTTATGATTTTGTGTGGCAGCAGCTTTTCTGACAATTAACCCCGACAGTCACCAAGATCATTCTGGCTTCGCATCGGCGCCATGCTCAGACAACTGTGCTCCAAACCATCTGGGGAGATCATTCGGAAAGGCCACGCGGCAAGGAACGAAGTGCGCGAAACTCCGAAAGCGAAGTGAATAGCAATCGGAGCGTGAGTTTTGGGCAGGCAGGGCCGGCTTGATTACGTCTTCGGCACCTATGTTCCCCGCATTTAAGCCGCTGCCCAAAGTTTTTCTGAAGCCTGTCGGATACTTGTCCTTCTCCAGCGCAGCCGATCTGGATCACGATGTGCCTTGGGGTTTAGGCCGGGAGGCACCTTTGGTAAGAGAGCCTGAGGGCTGTGCTCCGCGGTGCAGAGTTGGTCAGGGTTGCGGAGGACATCGGCGCTAAGCTGAGTTTTCACGATTGCACCCTACTCCTCACCCGCAGGGGCGCGCACCGTATCTTGTCGGATGCGTGGCACAAATTGTGGCCGTGATTAGGGTTGTTTGAGATCCAACCTCGTGAACAGAAAGCAGCTCCACAGATCCGGCGTGATTCGCCGATTTTTCTCTGCTCTCGATCTAGGAGTGATCGCACGCGCAGCTATTTTTTGCGCTGTAGAATCCAGTTCAGAGTAAGACTTGGCTGCCTTCACTCAGGACGGTCCTGCGGCTGTTCCGATGCTTCCGTAAATGCGCGCTTCGTCGAATCCACGTAAACC
>JBKOYG010000076.1:0-5047 GCA_046725285.1 Verrucomicrobiota bacterium | reverse complement strand
CGAGCATCCGGGATTACTTCAGCGTGATTTCGCGCATGAGCTTGATGCCCGTGATCTCGCGAATATCAAGGCGTTTCACTTGTATCGCCTGCTGTTGATCGGTTGTGCCGACGGTTTTTCTGGCGATCGGATCGAACTTTTCGCGCACATTATCCTGCGCGGCCATGTTCTTCGATTCCACCATTATCAGGATGTTGAAGTCCTGCGGTGTAGCGGCGTTGCCGAGCAGGATCTTGTAATCGACGACTAGATTCTGCTTCTTCGCTTCCTCAAGCGAGACCTTCAAGGTCTTGGCGAGCTCTTTGAGGTATTCATCGCTCAGGCCTGCCTTGGTTTTGACCATCGTGATGTTCCAGACCGGACCTTCGGTATAAGGAGCATCGCTCTGTGCAATGCACGGGCTTGCGATGCCAAGCGAAAGCGCGGCGAGCGCGACGATTTGCACTTTCTTTGTGATTTTCATTTGGAGCTAACTTTCTTGGTTGGGTTGCTACTGAAGCCGAGAATTGAGACGTTCTTGCGAATCGTAATCCCAACCTCAGCGAGGCGTTTAGACAACCCAGAACAGCATTTCGTTTGAGAATTCCCAGGACTTATGGTGACGTGCGCGAGTTTACGAACGCAGCGAATTCTCTGAGTCATAATTTAATCGACGTTTTCAGCCATCTAGGATAGTGATTGACGTGGCATTACATCGCCGCGCCTGAATCCTTGCGTGTTCAGGATTAAAAAACTTCAGAATCGGGCCGTCGTTGGGCAACGCTTTCGCAATGATCTCCACACGCGCGAGAGCGGCATGCGAAAAGGATTGGTAACGAGGCTTTCTTTAATGCCTATACGCGCGCAAGGAAGCCGCCAGGGCGCTTTCGTACAGGCCTATTCGCGCGCGGAGAGACGCGGCATGAAAAAGGATTCTTTATCCCCGGCCACGTTCAGAAAGGCGACGAGTCCTTTTCAAAAAGTCCCTCGCGCGCACGTCAGACGCCTCTTTCCTACAAAGCATCACGCGCGCACGTGAGCCAGGGCTAATGGCTAAAAAAGAATTACTTTTATGGGCGCCCGGGAAACAGGCACCCTACCCCCGCTCGGGCCGGCGTGGGGAAGCGACGGAGTAACCCAGCCGCCTTTCCGAATAACCTTCACGCGCGCGAGGGCTAGCCAAGTCGGCAACGGTTTCGCTATAATCTTTACACTCGCGAGAGCGGTATAGGAAAAGGATTGTTTTATCCTCGCCAGCGTTCCGAAGCCGTAGCCACCCTCTGCGAGACTGTGGCGAAATCCGGAGACACTAAAGTCATAAAGGACGCGGTTTTATCCACGTCCTTTTTGAATTATTCGCTAGCTACTACGGCGCAATTGCGTTGATGAATGCCAGACCGTTCGGAGTGCCAACCCCGGTCGTGTTATCCCAGCCAGGATTAGTGGTAAGTGATGTGTTCGTGCCGAATGTAATCACGAACCAACGGGTTGAGAATGGACTGTTGTACAAGGCGCTATAGTACGTGGTTGTGTTGCCCAGCGGCGAAGCAAGCGAGTCAGCGGTTTGCGGATTGCCGTCGATTGAGCCAGTCACATTGTTAGCAGAGCCTACGGGCGTGATGTCGAGCACCGCGCCCGCCGGTAAGCCGTAGACCAGCGCCGCCGCTTGTCCCAGCCCATGGCCTGCTTTTTCCGCCGCAATGGCCATCAGCCCGGAAAACATTGGGCAAGCCAAACTCGTGCCGCCGAAGACCTCCACTGCCAGACCAAGACCAGGTTCAGTAATGATGATCTCAACCCCAGTAAACGGATCAGCGAGCCAACCGATGTCAGGGACCATGCGGTTCCCTGGCGGAACAAAACCAGTCTGGAACGAAGGTTGGGGAAACGTGAGACTTTCGCCACCTCCGGCGCCAAATTGGAAGCCTAGGAAGATATTAGGATCATAAAACGGTGCACCAAGTACCTTGAGCGGAGGAACCACCGGAGGGTTGTCATCAGGCACCGTACCTCCGCTTGGGCTGATGTCCGCAATCCGAGTCAAGTTGGTGCCCCAGCCGGTCTGAAACATAATACTGTTGTCCGGGTTCAACGCCAGGCTGGTGCCGCCGACACTGGTCGCAAAAGGCGAGCTGGAAGGGAAGTCGACCGATACAAAACCAAGGACGGGACTATCGTCGCCGAAGTCACCGCTTGAGAAGTTAACGTCAATGCCCTGTGCCGCTGCCATCTGCAGAATGCGGTTCACCCGGTTGAATTGGGCCGGGTTTCCCAGACCCTCAAAGGTCCCCCAACTATTGGAGATGGTGTTGCCAAGGTGATGAACGACAGCGTAATTAATCGCTTCGTCGAGCGACGCATGATCTGTCGCGACCACCAGCGCAATCTTGGCACCAGGCGCGATGGCGTGGGCCCACTCGACATCCAAGGTCGTCTCAATGTTCCAAGTCCGCGCCACACCGTGCGGATTGTGGGATAAACCCGGTGCTTTCACAATCGTCAAATCTACCGGTGGCAAGCCGTAGACCTGACAAAACACCGCTGCATCTTGGGCGATCGTGGCCGAACCGTAGGCATCGGTGATCACGATTGTTTCGCCGGTCCCATCAAGGCCTGCCTGGTACACCGCGTTTAATCCGTAAGCAGTCCGGACTTCACTGGGTGAGTACCCCTGCGGCGGAAGATGACCTAACGTGGTATTCGTAATGTCGGCACCGTAGCGGTTACCCGTGTAGGTCGCCGTGTGGCCTCCGCCATTAAACGTGTGCGTTTCGGGGGGACGGAAAGCCTGGCCCTCGAAAAACAATCCACTTGGCTTTATCTTGCCCAGCGGCCTAGGGGGAAAGGTTTTTCCATCCGGACCCGAAGGTTGGACAAATGCGGGCCGGAATCCTAGGTCGTCCATTCCCGTAATCGCCTCGATGAATTTGCCTGCGGAGCCATGGACCGATGGATCGGTTTTGTTTGACCGATAATTCTTGCCTTTGAAGCTGTAGGTATTGATCTGCACGTGGAACGCTTTCTGGATCGCGCCCACTGTGCCCTGAACTTTCACGTACATATTATTCTCGGCGACCGCCAGCACGGTGAGTCCCTGAGCGCTCAGAAAATTCTTCACTGCATCCACTTCCTGTGACGTCGGCGCAAAGCTACTGTTGAACTGCTCTTGCGTGATCCACTTATGATAACCAGAAGAGCCCTTCTTGTACTGCCCCTTAACAAGCGTGTCTAGTTGCGTCTCATTGTGAAGTTTAAGCCACGCCGTCACCGTCACTACGGTGCCGGGGTCGACGGCTCCGAGGTCTCTGGCCTTCTTGACGAACCCCGGTGTATTTTTAGCGATCGTGGTCGATTGTGCGTGAACGACGGTGCTCAGCGCAATAGAGAAGAGTATAATCAAAATTTTTTTCATGGTTTTGGATCGGTGGAAGTTTTGCAGTCTAGTACAACCCGCCGGTGCGTCGATTCTTGTCGAAGAGTTAGTCTACTTTGAAAGACCGTAATGATCGGTAGGCCGCACGCCACAGCGGAAAAGTAACGCGGCTGTTACTTTGGACAGAAAGCGGACTTTCGTTAGTACCTCCACGTGGGCGTGCCGCAATCGTCCGAGGAGTTCACACTTCACCGCGTGGCGGCTTTTTGTTTTCACGCGCCAACGCTCAGGGTTCTTTGAAATCGCCCGCGTGCTCGTGCCTCTCGATCACATTGCCAGCCCACAGTTCATTCGCCGGACGAGCGTGTAACTTCGCGGCATCTCCCACGGATTGGTTGAGGGGACAATCGTTAAGCTGACGAATTGATACGGCTGAAGGTTGCGGCAACGGCGAAGTAACTATTGATCGTGCACCTGCGAAAGACATTCGACGAGACCGTGCCGTCGATCCTGAGAACACGCGCAAATTGCTCGCGCTGGTTCGGAAAAATGATGAACCGCCTTATCGCAGGAATCGCTGTGGATTTGCCGCGATTCTCAAACGACATAAATAGACCGTGCTTCAGGCGCTATGATCGCTTTGGGAATTGCAAGCGCCGCCCGCACCTCCGCCAATTATTGTGAGCGTCGGCGGGGTCGCGGTGATCTACCAGCTCGGCCCAAGGCTGAATGCAATGCGAGTGAAAACTCACCAGTTCTTTGAACTCGCCCGCGTGCTCGTGCGTCTCGATCACGTTGCCCGCGTCATCGTAAACGCGAACGACGGCATTATGTGACCGGCTGTAGAACTTCGCATAGCCAAGTTCTTTGCCCCCTAGTGACTAATCACGGACCCCGAGCCGCGACAGCAGACCCCTGATGAGGCCCGTTGCGCGGACCTCGTCGAGCCGTGGTCTCGGTGTCGGAGTCGCCCTTGGAGTAGGTGTAGGTGTAGGCGTAGGCGTATGGGTAGGCGTAGGGATGGTTCGCTGTCCCAGCGCAAATGGGATCACGCACAATGCGAGTAGTAGAAGCAGGAAGAGCTGCGTTGCGTCACAAGTCTGGCGGGGTGGTGGGTAGGGTCGGAACCAAGACCCGGGAGAAACAATCCTTTTTGTTCATGCAGCCCCTCGGCTCTCTCGCGCACGCGTAAAGATCATTGCGAAAGTCCCCTTACCGCGGGCGTACTTCGAAAACATGTTGCGGATTAGTCATCGCAAACGGCCAGCGGTTGGCTCCAGCGCCTTAGTTAGACTATCCGAAACCATCATGGATTTTCTGTTTCGGCATCTTCTTCGGCTTTCAATTCTTTCAATACCGCATCGAGAAGCCGGTTCGTTTCTACAGACGCTGCATAAAGCTGCTCTGTCTGATGTTGTAAGGAGGAGTGTAATTGCTGTAACGCTTGTAGCTCTCGTCGCTCCCAATGCCTACCCGAAGCTTGCGACGCGTGTGAAACGTATAGTGCAGCACCGGAAGTCAGCAAAGAGAGGATTGCTATTCCAAGCGCCAGTTCTGTGACTCTTCGATTTGTGCGTGTTTGAAGTTCTTGCTGCCCAAGCATGATCAAAGGCGAAAATTGCAAGACGTGATTGATCTTGCCCCCGGCCTCGGTCATCGCTTCCGCGTATTCGCGGATGGAATCTTGAATCTCCC
>JBKOYG010000022.1:0-5202 GCA_046725285.1 Verrucomicrobiota bacterium | reverse complement strand
AGAAGTTCCTTTTGGAACTTGATCGAGCCTTTGATTTCGACATCGCTCGAGAGGATGTCTTTGCCACCGTGATCTGCCATAGGTTTTGGTTTATCGATGATTGTTGTTGTTATTGGTTCTTCGCCATTCGCAGGATGATTGTTTTCATCTATACCCGAATACCGCGATCTTTCTGCAACCGGCGGCATCGGCTTTTGCGGGACGAATCTTTTGAGCATCCGGTAGTATTGTGACAGGCCACAACGTATGTCAACGAATTCTCGCTTCAACGCGCAATTTTTTATGGTACAATAGTCCGGTACAATTTGCACGTTCCATTCTGCGCAGAGAAGATCAGGAACGGTGGCGCCTGGCTTGGGGTCCTATTCAGCACGCGGCACAATGGGTGTGCAGGCACTTTCTGACTCAACACCGCCGCCGAATTTTGCGCCACACGATTAGAATCATACGCAATAACCCACGCCGCCTGGTGATTTTGCAGAATCTGATGCGCTTTTTGCCAATCGTCCGAAAGGAAAAATCGCGCACTGTCCGCGATGCCGTTGAGACTTTCGTGCGAGCTTCCAGCTATCCCGGGTTGTCCGGACCAATACGCGATTGATGGTGAAAGCCACCACGGCGTGAGGAACGGGCGATTCTCCGGCGATCGCAAACTGAGCGCCAGATCGCGCAACTGCGCCGATTCATTGCGCTGTGCCACGCGATCGGCCAGTTGCACTTCATTCGGCCAAAGCTTTTCGTCCCAATCGCGCAGAATCGGAAAGATCGATAAGAAAAATGCTATCCAAACTGCCGCACGCGATTTGATCGGCTCGAGCAGATGCGGAAGCGCTAAAGCAAAGAGCAGCACGAAGAAGTATCCCCAACGCGCCTGCCAAATTGTCAGGACATAAGTGGCAACGAGAAGCACGAGAACAGCCACCGGCGTAGCATGCTCACTCTTACGCCTGCTCTTGATTACGCTGATCCAAATCAAAAACGGCGTGACCAGGAGCAAATAGCCGCACCATCGCAGCCAGATTGGATTTTCCGGCCAGACATGTGCGAGTTCGCCAATCGTGCGCGCCCAGCTTCGGAAAAGTGGGTCGGGAGACAGGATCGAGAATGAGGGGATGCGTCGCTCAATCAAAAGCGCGATCACAATGACGAGAGCAAGACAAAGCCAACCGGCGCGACGAGACTCGGCCGAGATCGCTTTTGGGTTTTTAAGCGCGCTCACAACCATCACAAGTAGAAATAGAACGAGCGACTCATAAGCCGAAGTCCAGATCGCTAATCCCCATGCGACTCCACTGATGACGCTCCATTTACTCCGATCTGTAGTGGCAACGGTGTCGGCTTGTGCCTGCAGGCTCCATTCTGCGCAAATCGCGATTGTCACGAGCAGCATCAGCAAAGATTGATGATCGGGCCTGCCGAGCTCAGTTCCATGAACGAGAATGGGACTAATCGCGTACACGATCAGCATGACCCAGCGATAACGGAGAGCCATTCGCTTCGACCACCACCAAAGAAACCAGCCTCCGAGCAGCGCTAGCAATGGCGAACCGAACGCGCCGGCCAGATCCAGGGCGTGCGCCGTGAATGGCCTCAGCAAGATCGACAGCGCGAGAATGAGATAATCGAGCGGCGCAGTGGTGTGCGGAGTCGTTCCCGTCGGGAAGTTTTCAAAGTCGTGGTGCCGTACGATCAACCCAGGATGTACCGAGCACATCCGCACGCGCATCATCCGCGCGTAACAATCCGCGTCGGTGAAATAAATGTTCCCGGCGACAAGAACATCCTGATAATTCGCGCAGCGTGCCGCCAGGATCAGTACGCTGAGAATTGCGATTTCGACGATGCTCAGGGTTCCGCGAAGCACCGCGCCATCCCAAATCCGCGATTCAAAATGCGCAATCCGAAATTTTAGCTGCCCGTTTTGCATTCCACACAGCAGTGCCAAAGTGATATGAACCGCTCAATGAGGCGCGCCACAACGTTCCCGATTGGGGCATTGCTGCTCTGCGCACTCGCTGTTTGTTCGATGGCGGCTACAACGTTGCTGGCTTTCTTCCGTCCCGATATAGCACCGAAGATTTCCCAAAGAACGCCAACGTTCGAAGAGCGAACTTCAAGCCGAAATGGAGCGAATGGTCGCTCATATCAAACAGGCTGATGTACCGCGCGAACGCTTCGCAGCCCTCGGCCCGAAAGTCAGCATCGAGTAATTGAGGTGATTACGCCTAACACAGTCTCCGCCTGTGCGCCGGGCCGTGTCGAATTACTTGGCAACCATACTGACTACAACGAAGGAGTAGTTCTAGGCGCGGCGATCGATCGCGTGATTAGCATATCTGGTGTAAGAAACGATCGGTCTATTCGCCTAACCTCTGCCGACTTTGGCGAAGTAGAAGTACACCCAGCCGAGTTGCGACCGCTTCAGGAAAGACGCTGGGCGAACTACATCCTCGGAGTAGCTGATGAACTGCGGAACCTCGATGTTCCGATTCGTGGTTTTACCGCTGATGTCAGTGGCGATCTGCCCATCGGTGCCGGCCTGTCCAGCTCGGCCGCATTTGAGCTGGCGACCGCGCTTTTTCTCCTTAAGCTTTTTCCTGCCAGACTTGCCCCGCTCGAAATCGCGAAAGCATGTCAACGTGCCGAGCACCGTTACGTTGGTGTGCAATCGGGACTGCTTGATCAAGTGATCTCACTCTTCGGTCGCGCTGATCACGCCGTTTTTTTTGATTGCCGAAGCGAGGAGATTCGTTATCTGCCGTTTCCGGCGGAGCTTGCGCTAATGATCGCCGAATCCGGCAAAAAGCGTGAGCTGACCGAGGGCGAATACAACTTGCGTAGAGAAGAAACGCATGCCGCTGCTCGCAACCTCGGGGCCCGCGCGCTGCGCGACGTTAGTTCCGCAGAGCTGGATCGTCGCAGCGATTTGTCAGCGCTGCTGCGCCGCCGTGCTTCGCATGTCATCGGCGAGAACGAGCGCGTCTGGCATGCACTAAAGTTGCTCGAAGCCGGCGATGGCATCGGCCTTGGCAAATTGATGAACGAATCGCATGAGAGCTCTCGACAGAATTTTGAAAACAGCACGCCAGAGCTAGATCTCCTCGTCTCGATCGCGCAAGACTTGCCCGGCGTTCTCGGTGCGCGACTCACTGGCGCAGGTTTCGGGGGTGCAACTGTGACTCTGTGTGAGCGGCCTCGCGCGCAGCAAATTGCTGCAGAATTATCAAGGCGCTACGCTGACGCCACTGCAATTGCGCCACGCGTTTTCGTTTCCCGGATTGCGGATGGCGCCAAGTAGGTAAGAGCGCAACTGATGCCTTGATTCAATGGACCGCGAGCGGGCTTGTCACGGACCCCGCCCGTGGCTTATCTCTTTTTCGTTATACCTACTGCGCGTCATCGGAATTGCTCTGTTCACGGACCTTCAGGTTGGCCGCCGCGATGTGCTATGCTTGAATCGCTGATTAATCCGGGCCTGTAGCTCAGCGGTTAGAGCAGGGGACTCATAATTCAAGAAAGAGTTTTTGCGCTCTTTTTCATCGGCTTGCACACCGTTGCTGACGCTAGGTAATTGGCTCCTTCAGCTTTCGCAGCGCGTGGCGCAGAATTGCGCTGTTTTGCAGCCAAAAATTTTCACGCCGTAGAAAACGACCGTGAATGGTGCGCCTGTGCGCGGCGCCCGCGACTTTACACTGCCGTGCTATTCGCTTGCCCTAAGCCTGGCGGCGATGGCGTCCAGCGCGCGATCCGTCTTCCGTATTTCCTCGCGCTCCTCTTCTGACGGTATCCAGATGTTTGCGATGTTGATGGTGGGCGCTTTACCGGTCAGCGCAAGCATCTTGTCCACAGCGATCCCGGTTCCGATCGCTGCATCACGCAAGCTCGCCTTGCTAATCGTTTCCTCCATGCGACCCGCAACGAGTTCGGCAACGTTGGCCAAGATTACGGCGAGAGTGTTTTTTCGCTCGGCTATGGTTTTGGCTTCTCTCGCTCGGATGGCTCGCACGGTGTGAGTGGATACGCGGTGAAACTTGGCGATTTGATTTACGCTGGCGTGAGGGTCGGCCAATAGCTGCACAATAGCCCGATAAGTTTTCGGGCGGGTTCTCAGGACGCGCTCTGCCGTGAAACCCTGTGCGGCTTCGGAATTCTGCAGCGTCACCGTCTGGCCGTTATTTTGCTCGCTCATGTTCAATCGAACAGATATAAGGTCGCCTGGAGAAAAATGCAATTCTTGCCGTGACGATCATCGAAATCAGACCATTTAAGAACGGCTGGCAAGTGTACGAGGCGCCAGGCGTTCAGCCGGTGTTCCTTAGTCGAGAGCAAGCAATTGACTACGCTACTTGCAGAGCGTGCTTTCGCGCTGGCGAGATTCGCATTCTCACATCGAACGGCGCCGTCGAGCGCATCATTCCATTCGATGAGACGGAGCGAAGACTGTGACGGAAAAATTTTGGGTGTGCGCTGCTGTCCGACTGGCACCTAAAATCGTCGAATGAACAACACGCTTTTTGAGTCTCCATTACTCCGCGCCCTCAACACATGGGAGGCGTTAGGCAACGCCGGTCGAGCGGGCCGACTCGTGGAATCGCAAGCGCGCAAAGTTATCGCGGAGATTTACGAGCAAGCAACCGGTTTCTGGTCGAAGCAGCTTCAAACGTTCGCCGGTGAAACGACCCCTCGGTTTAGTTGCGATTGCGATTGACCGTTTCGAAGCTCACCCATGTTCGCCTGAACATTTAGCCTATCCAGAGTAAAACGCAAACGGCAGCGGTTGCCTCCAGCGCCTTGGTTAGACTATCCGAAACCATCATGGATTTTCTGTTTCGGCATCTTCTTCGGCTTTCAATTCTTTCAATACCGCATCGAGAAGCCGGTTCGTTTCTACAGACGCTGTATAAAGCTGCTCTGTCTGATGTTGTAAGGAGGAGTGTAATTGCCGTAACGCTTGTAGCTCTCGTCGCTCCCAATGCCTACCCGAAGCTTGCGACGCGTGTGAAACGTAGAGTGCAGCACCGGAAGTCAGCAAAGAGAGGATTGCTATTCCAAGCGCCAGTCCTGTGACTCTTCGATTTGTGCGTGTTTGAAGTTCTTGCTGCCCAAGCATGATCAAAGGCGAAAATTGCAAGACGTGATTGATCTTGCCCCCGGCCTCGGTCATCGCTTCCGCGTATTCGCGGATGGAATCTTGAATCTCCC
>JBKOYG010000065.1:0-42017 GCA_046725285.1 Verrucomicrobiota bacterium | reverse complement strand
TCCTTCTCGTTCAAGGTGGCATAGATTTTGGCTATTAAATGTGCCTGGCTCAAACTCGCGCCTGATATCCCTTCCAAGTCTTTGATGATCTGGAGGGCTTCTGCGCGCTTCCCTTGCGCCGCGTAGATCATTCCCGTATCGTAAATTAAAATCGGGTCACCTTTCCTCTCTCGTTTGGCCTTTTCCAATTCCGCCAGCGTTTCGTTGAACAACTTGTTTTGGATGTACACTCCTATCTCCCATGTCGTGGTAAAAGCCGGGCCCAGCTCATTGGCTTGCCGCAGCAACTCAAGGGCCCGGGGATAATCTCGCTTGAGATGGTAAGGCATAGCGGCTTGGCGTGCGATAATTGGTGAAAGCGGATCGAGTTCACGAGCTTTTAACATTTCCTCTAGGCTTTCATCAAGACGCCCCTGCCGCACGAGCGAAAATCCCAAATAGCTATGGGCTAATGCCAAGCTCGGGCTGAGTTCGATGGCACGGCGCAGTTCTCGATCACCCAACTGGAAATTGGATGGCGCGAATGCGATGTTGGCTAGAGCTAGTGCAGCGTGAGCTTCGGCCAGGTTCTCATCAAGCGCTACGGCTTCGCGCGCCGCTTTTTCGGTTTTGCGCGTACCGTCAATGGGCGCAATGTAGCCGTAAGCGCCAAGATTCGCATAGGCGTCAGCAAAGCCCGCGTAGGCGAGCGCATAGTTGCGATCTTCCTCTATTGCCCTGTCGTAGTAGCTTATGGCGGTAAGCAGATCTTCGCGCGTGCGACGTTGGGCAGACGAAAGTCCCTGCATGTAATACTGGAAAGCTTTAAGGTTCTCCGTCGGGCGCTTGGCAAGCTGCTGACGCTCGGCGCGGCTTAACTTCAAGCGCAACTTCTCAGAGATCTCTTTCGCGATCTCTTCCTGCACCGCGAATACGTCGGCGACCTTGCGATTGTATTGTTGCCCCCACAGTTCCGTTCCATCTGAAACATTCACCAGTTCTGTTCGGATCGTCAGGTTGTCGCCTTGCTGCAGCAGTCTGCCCATTACCACGGACCCCACGCCGAGGTCGTGTCCAACCTTTCGCGGATCAACCTCTTTGCCCTTGTATTGAAAGACCGTGCTGCGCGCCATCACCTTCAGCTGAGACAGCTGCGAAAGACTGTGAATGATGCTTTCAGTGATACCGTCAGACAGGTAATCGATGTCTGGATCACGGTTCTGATTGTCGAAAGGCAGCACGGCAACGCTTTTCTCAAGCACCACCGGGTTCGAAACAGATTCGACAGCGGCCGGATGCGTACGCAGAGAATGAAAAATGAAGAATGCAGACGCGCCGAGAATTAGGATAACGGTGGATGCGATGGCGAAGCGGATGCGGCGCACATTGCTTGCCCGCCCGGAGCAACCTCGCAGTCTCGCTGCCAGATCGTGTACGCCAGGCCGGGCCGCCGGCTCCAGTGCGAGCATGGATTTAAGCAGCGACCTTAGAAAAAGCGGAACATGTGCTGCCTTCAGTTGTTCGGTGGGAGGTGCGGCCAACTTCTGAGCGTGGCGAATTTCCTCAATGTTCCGATCGGCAAATGGCGTTTTCCCGGTCAGGGCAAACCAGAGCGTGGCGCCTAACGAGTAGATGTCGGAACGGACATCGACCGGCCCGCTTCCAAATTGCTCTGGGCTCGCGAAATTCGGTGTGCCGACAAATTGTCCATGCGTCAGATCCGGTTCGGCTCCGGCATCCGCGATCGCCTTGGCAAGGCCGAAATCGATGATCTTCACTTGCAGCCCCGCCGCGTCGGTTCTACCGCGCGTCAACATGATATTGCCTGGCTTCAGGTCTCGATGGATCAAACCGTGCGCTGCTGCAGCCATCAATGCTTGCGTGATTTGGATTGCAATTTCCAGGGCAACTTTTGAATTAAGCGGACCGTTCCTTCGTACGAGAGCTTCCAAAGTTTCGCCCTCGACCAACTCCATTGCATAATAGCAGTGAGTGCCATCCGGCGAAGCGCCAAAATGGTAAACAGCAGCAACGTTTGGATGCCGCAGCGCGGCCGCGGCGCGGGCTTCACGTAAAAAGCGTTCGCGTACGGCTTGTGCGTCTCGACTGGTCGGAACCGCCGGCACCTGGATGACCTTCAGAGCGACCCTCCGGCGCAACACTTTGTCCACGGCGAGATAGGTCGTCCCCATGGCGCCGTGACCGAGTTCCCAGTAAAAGCCGTCTGGGCGTTGCTCTACCTCGAAGTCCCCGAAGACTAACGAGGGAAGCTGCTTGGTTTTGACGACTGATTCGTCTAAGGCAGTCCGGAGGAAACAAGCTATACAGTCGCCCTTTGCGTCCAACGCCTCGCCGCATGACCAGCAAGCCGTGGTTGCTGATGCCAGTGGTGTCGCCATGCCGTGTATTTCTTAATTTTCCGTTAACACGCGGAGTAACACGTGTAACTCTTCCTGCGCTTGTGCTTCAGTTTCCACCGTTCGGCGCACCTCAGCGCGCAACGCTTCCCGATAACGCGCTCGAAGGCGAGTGACGTGGGTGCGAAGTGTTGATTCAGTCATCCCCAGATGAACCGCCAGCTCAGCGTAAGGCGGTGGCGGGCCAGCGCCACCGCCAAGAAAAGCCCTCAATTCCTTGAAGAGCTTCTCCTTGGATTCACCTTTGTAATCTGCCGCGAGCCGTTCCAGTCCAGCGGTCACCAACGCAGCTGCCCAGCTGCGATCGAAGACTCGATCTTCACTACTCGTAGAACTATGAGTCTGGAAAAGCGACTCCGCATTTTCGATCTGCTCTTCATGCAGACGAAGAAATTTTTGTCCGCCGCCGCGTTTGAGCGTCCGTTCGCGGTCGGAAACGTGCGCAAGAAAATTTTTCAGGGAAGCAAGCAGAAACGAACGGAACCTGCCCTTCTGCCGATCGACGCGAGCGTATATTTTGTGTTCAATCAGGTGCGCGAAAAAGCTCTGCGTCAGATCTTGTGCATCGTGCACGGTGTATCCGCGGCTGCGCACGAAACTGTAAAGCGGCGCCCAATATATTTGGCAAAGCTCCGCTAGCGCGGCTTGCGCAACTTCCGGTTCTGCCTCGCCTCTCCCCGACGCCAGAACCACGCTCCAGTGAGTCGAAGGAAAAAAATCACTCTGGCGACACTCGTCCCCTGCCAGCGCCTTCACATCACTAGTTTGTATCAAGACGGCAAGAAGAAAAGCAAACCGCGAGAAAAATTCAGATTCCGTGTAGCGCGCGCTCCAGAATCCGTTTGTAAAAGGAAAACAACTATTACCATCAACAGAAACAAAGCGTATGAAACAGCTCATTCATCTTAAATCGACAATACTCGCTCGGGTAAGAGGCCCGACTCGCATGCTTATGAAACCGCTTCGGATTGGTTTCATTGGGTTGATTCTTTTTACTGCAAGCGCATGGGCTGCGAGCTCGGTCCTTGAAGGGATCGTAAAGGGTGCTAACGGACATCCGATACAAGGCGCAGATATTCGGATCGAAGCGAAAAATGGTGAGAAATTGCTCCAAACCGTTAAAACGGATGTAAAGGGCTGTTACGTTTCAGGTGGTCTCCCAGCAGGCAATTACCGAGTCACGTTGGTTGTGAATGGCGCCGTCAAAACTGCAATCAACAATACAACGATCAAAGCGGGCGAGCGGATGCGACTGAATTTTGATCTGTCGCAAACATCGGCATCGCAGGCATCCAGAACCGCGAAAAAAGGGAAACACTGGGTTTGGATACCGGCGTTTACCGGAAGTCGTCTGCCTGGTCGCTGGCTCGAAATTGATGACAATGGAAGTTGGCCGGCGGAAGCTAGCGCCTTGAACATCGTGCGGGTTAGCGGCGAAGAACTGCAACGGACAGCTCACAGCACACAAAGCCCTACAACCTTTTCCCACCACCCATAAATCGGCACGATCAAAAGGGGCCAGTAACCCCGCTGTTCGGCGTCGAATAGAATGGCCGACCCGCCGGGAAAGCGCTCACTAGTTTGTGTCAAGACGGCAAGAAGAAAAGCAAACCGCGAGAAAAATTCAGATTCCGTGTAGCGCGCGCTCCAGAATCCGTTTGTAAAAGGAAAACAACTATTACCATCAACAGAAACAAAGCGTATGAAACAGCTCATTTATCCTACATCGACAATAATCCCTCCGGTAAGAGGCCCGATCAGGTATTCGCCGTTAGCGCGCGCCTTCCCACTAGCTGCCGTTCTCTTCGCCTGTCTTGCGCTGTCGCAAACGGCGCGGGCGGCCAATCCCGGCCCGGGCACCCTTGCGACTAGTGCGTCCGGTGGCGTGATCGATGGCGTGCGCACTTTCAGCAACACGCCTTTCCTCGGGGCGCAGCCCACGATCATCACGTTCGACGCTCCGGGCGCGGGTACAGGCCCCGGCCAAGGCACACTCGCGTTCGCCATCAATCCAGCAGGGACGATCTCGGGACGCTACGCCGACGCAGGCGGTGCGATTCACGCTATCATTCGCAGTCCGGACGGCGCAATCATCACGTTCGACGCTCCGGGCGCGGGAACAGGCCCGCGGCAGGGTACTCGGCCCTTCAGCATCAACCCGGCGGGAGCAAACGGCGGATACTACAACGACGCGAGCGGCGTGTTTCACGGTTTCTTGCGCACTCCGGACGGTGCCATCACCACCTTCAACATCCCGGGTGCGGGCACAGGTCCCGGCCAAGGCACCTTCGCCGGCAACATCAATCCGGGGAACGCGATCGCGGGACGCTACGTTGACGCAAGCGATGTGGCTCACGGTTTCCTGCGCGCTCCGGACGGCACCATCACTACGTTTGATGCTCCAAACGCCGGCACAGGCCCCGGCCAAGGCACCTTTGTTTTTACCGGCTATTGCCTTAACCCCGCAGGGACGATCGCGGGAAGTTCGCTTGACGCAAGCGATGTGTATCACGGCGTGGTGCGCGCTCCAGACGGCACGATCACCACATTCGACGTTCCCGGCGCGGGCACAGGCCCGTTTCAAGGTACACTCCCGCTAGGGATCAACCAAACCGGAACCATTGAGGGATTCTACCTTGACTCGAGTGATGTAAATCATGGATTCGTACGTGCCTCGGACGGCACGATCACCACATTCGACGTTCCCGGCGCGGGCACAGGCCCGTTTCAAGGTACCTCAGGCCAAGGCATCAACGCGCCACGCGCGGTCACGGGAGAGTACGTGGACGCGAGCGACGTCAATCACGGCTTCGTGCGCGCCTCGGATGGCACTGTCACCACATTCGACGCTCCTGGCGCGGGGACAGGGCCCTTCCAAGGCACCATCCCGCTTTCCAACAATCCGGTCGATGCGATCACCGGATACTATATTGACGCGAGCGATGTGACTCACGGCTTCTTACGGACTCCATGAGCCGCTCATCCGCAGTTTCGTCAATTTTAACGCGCGTTCGGCGCGCCCGGCGGTCGCGCCCTACCACCCAATTTGTCGGCCTTTGTTTTGTCCTTCCAATCAAGTCATCAGCGGCTTGAAATAATCCATCATCGCGCGGGTAGAAATGTCCTCACCAGTGGCCTCCTTCAAGACTTTGCGCCAGTCTTCGGTTCCTCCTTTTTTAAGGATGTTATTCAGCCACGCGCCAACCTCCTTGTTGTCGGCGTAATTACATGATTGCGGTGGTTGATGAAGAATTTTGCGCGCGATGTAATCGTATAATTGAAACTTGAACACGGTCGCGAACGCATAATTGTAGTAGTATGCTGGAGTGTCATTGATGTGCGTTTTTGTGGCGGCATCGCAAAATTCTTCGCCACGCGGCGACGGCGGCTCGATACCTTGGAAATCGGAGACGTATTTCCACCAGCGCGCGTTGCATTGATCGGGCGGAAATTCCGATCATCGTCGCGGCGCTGTTGTTGTACCTGATCATCACGACCTGAGCGACAGCGCTGTTCGCGCCAGTCAGAAATGATGTTATAAAGCGCGGAATTCTTCGCCGCGCTCGAGCGCCACTTCAGCTTTAAGATTCTCGAGGCCGCGGCCAACGCTAGCTACGGCAGTGAGCTTATCCCCGGAGCGGAAGACCACAGAGGCGTCTTGTTCTTTCAACTCGCCCGAAACAATCGCGCGATCTTCGGCGCTGCCATGGCCAACATAACGAATGTGCAGATCGAAGTGGTTGCTCCAGAAAAACGGCGGCGCGATAAATGGCTCGCGTGCTCCGAGAATATTACGCGCGGCGCTCTGGCCCTGGCGCTGCGCCACGACCCAATGTTCCACCCGGATGCGACCCGCGCGCGGATCGGGCCAACGCGCGATGTCGCCGGCCGCAAAAATCCCAGGCACGTTCGTCTCCAAAAATTCATTGACCAAAACGCCGTTGTCGGTCGCAATGCCCGCTTGTTCGGCGATGGCGGTGTTTGGACGCACGCCGATCCCAACGACCACCAAATCGCAATCTAATTTCGTCCCGTCATCGAGCTGCACATCTCGATCTTGAATTGCCACTGCTGTTCGACCGAGATGAAATTTCACGCCATTTGCTTCGTGTGTTTCGCGAACCAAGCCGCCCAGTTCGCGTCCGAGAGCTTTTCCCAGCGGCAGCGATCCTTTTCCCACCACTGCGACTTCGAGTTTGCGCTCGCGCAAAGACCAGGCGACTTCCAACCCGATAAAGCTCGCGCCGATCACCACCGCGCGCTTTGCAGTTTTTGCATTCTCGATAATGCGTCGGCTGTCGGCGAGCGTTCGCAAATAACAAACGCGCGGCAGATCGTCGCCTGGAATTTTGAGGCGCACAGGTTCGGCACCCGTCGCCAACAACAGCGCGCCGTAGCCTAACGAGCGACCATCTGAGAGTGTGACCCGTTTCTTTTGCAGATCAATCGCTGTGACCGATGTGTTTGTAAAAGTCTCGATCTTTTGTTCGCGGTAAAATTCTGGTGGCCGCAACGGGATCCATTCCTCCGGCGCAGTCCCTGCAAGATAATCTTTCGAAAGATTCGGCCGGTCGTACGGCAAGAACTCGTCCGCAGTGATCAACATGACCGGCCCGTCGTAACCTTCGCGGCGCAACATTTCCGCCGCAGCACCGCCCGCCGCTCCTGCGCCAACGATCACGACGCTTTCCGGCGAAGATCCGGGTTTGCGCACCGGTTTCTTGTCCATCTTGCCCGTTACAACAAACCAGTCGCCGCGTCTCTCGATGTTGTAACACGAAACGTCGTTTAACGCCGGCGCAGCGATCGCCTCCCCGGTGCGCAGATCGAAACGCGCATGGTGCCAGGGACAACGCACCGTGCAATCGACCATTAAACCTTTGGCCAATGGACCGCCGTAATGCGTGCACGTCGCACCGATGGCAAAAAGCTCCTCGCCGCGCCTGGCCACAAGAACTGCTTCACCAAACGCGTGGCCTAACAACATCATTCCGTCCGCCACGTCATTGATGTTGCGTCCCTTTTCGAAATTGGGGCCCTCCAACTCGCTCGATGCTTCAGCCATAAGACTTCCTTAGTTGCGTCACAGTACAATCGCGTCGAAGCCGCGCAGCGCGCGTGATATGCGCGCATGCATCGTACGCCTGATCAAAACAGATTTGCCAAAAGGCGCAGCGCAATTTCTGCGCCAGTCTAGCGGCGACTGCTTGCTTCTAATGGTTGCGCCGATCCGCTCCTCGTTCCCGAGAGCAGATCTACGCGAATGAGCGGATCGGTCGGCAGCACAACAGGGCCTTCCCACCGAAGGAAGCCAGCTGGCGCAGGATTTGTCAGCCAAATGTCTGTGTCGGGCACATCAACAAACAATCTTGCGAGGAAAAAAATTTCCGGATGAATGATGAAACGATCGCCTTTCAACAAACGCCCGGACATTCTCATGCGGTCAATCCCACCGTGGGAAATTGTCACTGTGACAACTTGCGGGCTAAGCGTTGGGAATGGCGAAAAACCGACTGCCTTGAGCTGGACTTGTTCGCCACTAAGTAGGCGTTTGCGGAGATTACTCACTGCGATGGCAAATCCGAATCCGGCAAACGTCCGGCCCGGTTCAACGTTTATCTTTTCGGACACATCCTTGTGCTCTGCGCGGACATGTGCGCTGGCAATTCCGGACAGAAAATCTGCGGCGAATTCACGTTGCGACTTTCCATGCTTCGATTCTTTCCAGGACCATTTTTCCTGGATCAACTCTGGTTGCTGCCGAAATTGCGTTTGTTCCTCATAGAGTTCGCCGTCTGGGAATTCATAAGTGATAATCACATGTAGCCGCTTGTTCTCTACCCATTGCCGGAATTCGCCGTCAGCGACTTTCTTCCCGTTGATGCTGCAGAGTCCCGGATAGCCATGCGCTGCTCCCGCTGGCTCGGTCACTTCGAGTGCAAGGATCGATGTGGCGAAGAGCACGGCGGCAAAGATTGAGAAAAGGCCTGCCCATTTTTTAATCAGCATGCGTATCCCCGGTATCGCGAACCGCGATAAAGACGGACGCATCACCAAGTGCCGTACTTTTGCGATTTGGTAACACGGACGTTACCTGCGCAAAATCGAACTCGACATCTGCAAGATCGCCGTTATTCTGTTGTGTGATGAGCGTCGACACTCCTAATTCGACAGTCCTGACAAACCGAAGGCCGCTCGCCTTCGCGTTGGCGCTCGTATCGTGGCGATAGAAAGCGACCGTTTCTCAACGGGACGCTGATTTTCTCTCTTCTTTCAAGCGAGAGATCTGGCGTTTGCACCAATGAAACTAACCCGAGGCTTGTAACCATATGTTGATTGTCATGAAACCCAGCGCTGCGGCGCAGGAAATCGACGCAGTTGTAAAGGTGATTCAGGAAATTGGGCTGCGCCCTCATCCGATGCCTGGCGCAACGCGAACCGCCATTGGCATCACTGGCAACCAGGGTGCTATCGACGGCAGGCGCTTCGAAAGCCTGCCGGGCGTCGCAGAAGTGATCCGCGTTACGAAACCGTACAAGCTCATCACGCTCGACCTGCGCCCGGAGAAGACAGTCGTGCGAGTTGGGGACGCTACGATCGGAGGAAGTGAACTCGCGATCATCGCGGGACCGTGCGCGATCGAAAACCGCGATCAGGCATTCGCAGTGGCGGAGGCAGTGCAGCAAAGCGGTGCGCGCTTTTTTCGCGGCGGCGTCTGGAAACCTAGGACGTCTCCTTATGCATTCCAAGGCCTGGGTGAGAACGGCTGGGAGATCATATCGGACATCCGCAAGACGTTTGGGCTAAAGATCGTCACCGAAGCGCTCGAAGAACATCACGTCGATTTGATCGAACAGTATGGCGACGTCATCCAAATCGGCGCTCGGAACATGCAAAACTTTTCGCTCCTCAGGCGAGCTGGCCGGTCACAACTGCCAGTCCTGTTGAAGCGAGGAATGGCTGCAACTCTCGAAGAATGGTTGCTCGCTGCGGAATACATCATGGCAGAAGGCAATTACAACGTAATCTTGTGCGAGCGCGGAGTTCGAACTTTCACCCAGCATACGCGTAACACGCTCGACCTTGCTTCTGTGCCGGCGATCCGGCGAATTTCTCATCTACCGGTGATCGTGGATCCATCACACGGCACAGGGAGCGCGTACATGGTTACTCCCCTCGCGCGGGCAGGAGTCGCCGTCGGAGCCGACGGACTCATGGTGGAAGTCCACAACCATCCGGAGTTGGCCCTTTCGGATGGGGCGCAAGCCCTAACGCCATCGGAGTATGCCCAGCTCATCAGAGAAGTTCGTGCGATCCGCGAGGCTACCACTCCGATTCTTAACGAGAGTCGAATAGAAACCAAAGTCGCCTAACAAGTTAAAACCGATGCTCCTTTTGATCGATAACTACGACTCCTTCACTTACAACCTTGCCCAGTATTTTGGCGAGCTTGGGTGCGACCTTCTGGTTAAGCGGAACGACGAAATCTCGCTGGACGAAATCGCGGCGTTAACGCCCGAGCATATTTGTATTTCGCCGGGGCCATGCACGCCTCGCGAAGCGGGGATCAGCAAAGACATCGTTCTGCGCTTTGAGGCGAAGATTCCAATCCTCGGTGTTTGCCTTGGACATCAATGCATCGCCGAAGCGTACGGAGGAAAAATTGTGCGTGCTTGCAGTCTTGTGCATGGGAAGTCATCCATGATCAGGCATAACTGGAGCGCACTCTTTACCGATCTGCCCACGCCGTTTGAAGCCGGTCGATACCACTCGCTGGTCGTCGAACGGAGTTCCTTTCCAGGGTGCCTCGAGATCATCGCGGAAAGCGACGACGGCGAAATCATGGCATTGCGTCATCGCGAGTTTCCTGTGTACGGCGTGCAATTTCATCCGGAATCGGTTCTCACACGCGACGGTAAGAAAATTCTCGCGCGTTTTCTTTTGCATCCGACAAATCCATGAAAGCGCAGATCACCCCAAGCATGGACGAGTTTTGTGAACTCGCGCGACACGGCAACGTCGTCCCCGTCCTGGCAGAGTTTATCGCCGACAACGAAACGCCCGTTTCGGCATTCAAGAAGTTAGACTGTGGCGGTTACAGTTTCCTGTTCGAATCGACTGAGAAAAACGACGTGTCGGGACGCTTCTCTTTTCTCGGGATCGATCCGCGGATCGTGATAAAAGCCTACGGGCACGAACTGCAAATCAGCGAATTAGGAGATAAGCGGCGAGTCGAAATAACAGGGGATCCCTTGGATGAGATCCGCAAGTTGATGGGGCGCTATCAACTTGTCTCGCGTCCAGACCTTCCGCGATTCAGCGGCGGCGCCGTTGGTTTCCTCGGCTACGAGGCGATTCATTTCTTCGAACCCAAAGTTCCGATAGCGGAGCGCGATGAACTGCAATTGCCCGAGATGATCTTCATGATCACAAGCAGCCTTCTCATCTTCGACCATCGTCTCCGCACCTTAAAGATCGTCGCGAACGCATTCCTCGATGACGGCCCACTCGAAAAAGTTTATGCGCGAGCGAGTGACTCGATCCACGCGATCATGCGGCAACTTGCGAACCCTGCCGATCTTCCGCTTGTTCCATCTGCAGATTTAGAAGCACTGCCAGCTCACAGCAATTTTAATCCAGAAGAGTTCGAGCGTGCGGTGGAACGAGCCAAGGATTACATCCGCGCGGGTGATGTCTTCCAAGTCGTTTTGTCGCAGCGGTTCGAATCCGATTTTAGCGGCGACCCGCTCGATTTTTATCGATGCCTTCGTTTCATCAATCCTTCGCCGTACATGTTTTGTCTTAAATTCGGGGCGGACTTTGCGCTTCTTGGCAGCTCGCCGGAAATGCATGTTCGGCTGATCGGCGACGCGGCCGAGATTCGTCCGCTCGCTGGCACGCGCCCGCGCGGTGCCACTTCCGCGCAGGACGAGAAGAACGCCGCCGAACTCCTTGCTGATACCAAGGAGCGTGCCGAGCACATTATGCTCGTCGATCTCGCGCGCAACGATGTCGGCCGAGTTTCGGAGTTCGGCACGGTGCGGGTAACCGAATTGATGGAGATCGAGCGCTATAGCCACGTCATGCATATCGTCTCAAACGTCACCGGTCGCCTGCGTACGGGTTGCACCGGCTTTGACCTGGTTAAAGCAACATTTCCCGCGGGGACTGTTTCCGGGGCGCCGAAGATTCGCGCTACGCAAATTATCAGCGAACTGGAAAGGACAAGACGCGGCTGTTACGCGGGCGCGATCGGCTATTTTGGATTCGATGGCAATGTCGATTCCTGCATCGCGCTGCGCTGCGCTGTTTTAAAAAATGGGAAGGCATATTTTCAAGCCGGCGCGGGCATCGTCGCCGACTCAAATCCTCATTCGGAATACGAGGAGACTCTTAATAAAGCCCATGCAATGGCCAAAGCACTCTTGATGGCGAACCGAATTGTGCCACAGCGAAGAGGCAAGCACGGATCCAATGCAACCGAGGTTGGGGATTTCGAACTGCGTGAACTAACGCTGCGCCTCATGCACGGCGAGAACCTTAGCCGCGCTGAGGCCGCAAATTTTTTAGGACGTCTGCTTGATCCTCTTGCTACTGACGCGCAGATAGCGGCCGCGCTCACCAGCCTGGCCGTAAAGGGCGAAACCTTGGATGAGCTCGCAGGAATTGCCGAAGCAATGCGGACTCGTGCGCTGCCATTGCGATCGCGTCACGCGCGTTTTATCGATACAGCGGGCACAGGATCAAGCGCTGCAAAAACTTTTAACGTTTCAACAGCTGCGGCTTTTGTGATTGCAGGTGCCGGGCTGCCTGTGGCCAAACATGGCTCACGAGCAGTGACGTCGCGTTGCGGCAGCGCCGACGTGCTCCAGACGCTAGGCGTCAACACAAGCGTTCCACCCGAGACTGTGGAGCGTTGCCTCAACGAGCATGGAATCTGTTTTATGTTCGCGCCGCTCTTTCATGCTGCTGCAGCTCGTGTCGCGCAGGTGCGCCGCGAGCTCGGAGTGCAAACCACATTCAATTTGCTCGGCCCCCTAACGAATCCCGCGCGGGCACCCTTTCAGATTCTGGGCGTCTGGCAGCTCTCTTTACTTGAACGCGTCGCGTTGGCGCTTGCTAGTCTCGGAGTTGAAAAAGCATGGGTTGTGCATGGGGCGGATGGCCTCGATGAAATAACGATAACAGACAAAACGTACGTCGCCGCCTGTTCGTCCACGGGGGAAGTGGAAACATTTACACTGTCGCCTGAAGATTTTGGATTAGAACGGCAACACTTCGACGGACTTCGTGGAAAGGGACCGCAGGAAAACGCACAACTGATCCGCGCAATTTTGCAGGGTGTGAAGACGAAAACAACAACCGGGGCACGCGATCTCGTCATCATTAATGCCGCTGCCGCGCTCTATCTCGCAGGCGTTGCGCCGGACCTTCGATGCGCAGCAAGCCTGGCTCGCGAAAGCATCGACAGCGGAAGAGCAGCATTAAAGCTGGATGCGCTGATCCGGGAGACAAATCGAAGCCTATGAGCAAAAACATTCTCACCCCAATCCTGGATCGAAAACGAAAGGCTATAGCGCAGCTTCGAGCGGATCCTTCTTCACGTGACTTTTGCGAGCAAGCTTTGGAGATTCGAAAGAATGCCGATCCGCATCGGTTACGACGAGTGCTCCAGTCGAACTCACAGCGACCAAATATCATCGCGGAGTTCAAACGCAGATCGCCTTCCGCTGGAATTATTCGTGATGATTTGACCGTTAGTGAGATTGTTCGCTGCTATGAACGCGGTGGCGCTTGCGCGATCTCTGTTCTGACCGATGAAAAATATTTTGGCGGTGCAATTGCCGATCTTTGCGCAGCGCGATCCAGCACAAACCTGCCGCTCTTGCGCAAAGATTTTATCATTGATCCAATCCAAATTTTCGAAGCCGCCATCGCGGGAGCGGACGCCGTGCTGTTGATTGCCACGGCACTGGATAACGTCTCGTTACGCGAACTGCGCGCGCTTGCCGAGGAAGAACTTGGACTCGACGCGCTTGTCGAAGTCCATAGCGCGGAAGAATTAAACCGCGCGCTGAACGCTGGCGCGAAAATCATCGGTATAAATAATCGTGATCTCAGAACCTTTCGCGTTTCATTGAGCACAAGCGAGCGTTTGATCGCCAAAGCTCCGCGCAATCGACTAATGGTTAGTGAAAGCGGATTACAAGACCCGAAATCTTTGCGCTATCTTCACGCGCTGGGATTTCGCGGTTTCCTCGTAGGCGAAGCGTTGATGCGTGCGCCCGATCCGGAAACGGCTCTTCGCGACTTAATTGCCGTTGCTGAAAATCGGCAACCTGTGGGAGTTTCAACTGGACCTCGCCAACAATGAACCCAGTGCAAATCAAGATTTGTGGCGTCACAAATGTAAAAGACGCCAGAGCGTGCGCCGAGCTCGGCGCCAGCATGATTGGGTTCAACTTTTACCGGCAAAGCCCACGCTACATTGAACCCAAGGTCGCCAAGCGAATTATCGAAGCGATACCGCCTGGCGTCTGTGCGGTCGGAGTTTTCGTGGACGCCAGCGCCGAAGAAATTCGGAATATCGCAAACGCAGCCGGTGTTCGATGCGTGCAATTACACGGGCACACGTCACCAGATACATGCCGCGAGTTAGCTCGTGAATTTCGTGTAATCCGAGCGTTCTCGACGGATGCTCAATTCCGGCCAAAAGAGGTTTTTTTGTTTGGCGATTGCGACGTGCTCGTTGACGCGCATCACCCGAAGCTCCGTGGCGGAACTGGCCTGACCTGTGACTGGCTGGCCGCACAAACAGCCCGTTCGTTCGCGCGATTCCTCTTTCTCTCAGGCGGCTTAACCGAACAAAACGTCGGTGAAGCCATTGCAACTGTAGCGCCTCACGCAGTTGACGTTTGTAGCGGCGTTGAGAGCGCGCCAGGCGAAAAAAATCATACTGCCCTCAAAAATTTCATTACGACTGTGCGAACGGCTAATTTCTCGAGGAGTTCCCCCTGTTACTAACTACCCATGCAGAAATCGCCAATCACAAGAAGCGAGCCAGACGAGCACGGGCATTGGGGAAAATTTGGCGGACGCTACGTTCCGGAAACATTGGTAGCGCCGCTCGAGGAGCTAACTAACGAGTTCATGCGAGCGAGAGAGGACCCGAATTTCTGGAGCGAGCTCAACCAACTGCTGCGCGATTATTGTGGCCGGCCAACACCCTTGTTTCACGCGCTACGGCTGACGGCTCACGCCGGAGGAGCGCAAATCTATTTGAAGCGTGAAGATCTCTTGCACACCGGTGCGCACAAAATCAATAACGCTGTGGGCCAAGCGTTGCTTGCGCATCGAATGGGCAAGCAGCGCATTATCGCTGAGACAGGCGCTGGCCAGCACGGTGTCGCAACCGCGACGGTTTGCGCGTTGTTTGGATTGCGTTGCGTCATTTACATGGGCGCCGAAGACGTGCGGCGGCAAGCACTCAACGTGTTCCGAATGCAATTGCTCGGCGCCGAAGTCGTGACCGTAAATACTGGTACGCGCACCTTAAAGGATGCAATCAACGAGGCGCTGCGCGATTGGGTGACGAATGTGCACGATACGTACTATCTGCTCGGCAGCGCACTCGGTCCGCATCCGTATCCGTTAATGGTGCGCCAGCTTCAAATGGTAATCGGACGCGAAGCGCGCGAACAGATCTTGTCGGTGACGGGAAAATTGCCGCGCGCGCTGATTGCATGCGTAGGTGGCGGTTCAAATGCGATTGGTTTGTTTCATCCTTTCATTACAGACGAACAAGTCCGGTTAATCGGCGTAGAAGCCGGAGGCCGCGGAGATTCGTTAGGCGAGCATGCTGCGAGATTTCACAGTGGAACAGCCAGTGGCGGCGGACAGGTCGGCGTCCTGCAAGGCACGATGTCGTACGTGCTTCAGGATGCGGACGGCCAAATCGCGACCACTCATTCGATCTCAGCCGGCCTCGATTACTCAGCAATCGGCCCCGAACATGCATTCCTTCATGATAGCGGGCGAGCCGAGTACATCCGGGTAAGCGACGCCGAGGCGCTCGAAGGATTTCAACTTTGCGCCGAATTGGAAGGGATCATCCCCGCGCTTGAGACATCGCATGCTATCATGCCCGCAATTCGTGTCGCGGGCGAGCTGCCACAGGACGACTCTGTCATCATCAATCTATCCGGTCGCGGCGACAAAGACGTCCAACTCGTTGCGGATCTGCAGTCACAATGAGTGGGATAAGCGACACGTTTGCTGAGTTAAAAGATGCCGGACGCGGCGGATTCATTCCGTTTACCACGGCAGGCGATCCCGATCTGAAAACAACCGAACTTCTGCTGGTTGAACTGGCGGCGGCTGGGGCAGACATCATCGAGCTTGGCGTCCCGTTCAGCGATCCGGTTGCCGACGGAGAGGTAATTCAGCGCGCGTCTGAGCGAGCACTGCGAAAAGGTGTGACCGTTACCGACGCGCTAAGATGCGTTTCGAACGTAAAGGAGCACGTCGACGTACCGATTGTGCTCTTCAGTTATCTCAATCCACTCATGAAGTTTGGCAAGGATCGCCTGGCAGACGAAGCCAAACGGGCCGGCGTGGATGCGGTGCTCGTCACCGATCTGATTCCCGAAGAAGCAGGGCACTGGATCGCAGCATTTCGCGACCACGGCATACATCCAATCTTTGTCGTCGCACCCACGACTTCGGACGAACGGCTGACACGCATAGCTCAGCAGGCGAGTGGATTCATTTACGCTGTTTCGCGTACCGGTGTTACCGGGACGCGAAATGAAATGCCGAGTGACGCCGAATCTCTTGTAAAACGTACGCGAGCAGTAAGCGATTTGCCCATCGCAGTTGGGTTCGGCATCTCAACGCCGGAACAGGTTCGCCAGGTCTGGCGCTTTGCAGACGCCGCCGTCATCGGCAGCGCCATTGTGCGTCAAGTCCAAAAATTTGCGGATTCTCCGGACTTGATATCCCGCGTGGGCGATTTCGCGCGATCACTTCTCAGTCAATAGACGATTGGTAGTCGAATTTGTTAAAACCCCTGGACTTCCGATCGATATCATTACGGTTTTTCGTGACGTCCAAATGCTGCCTTAGGAACGAAACAATTTTGTTATGCCAGAAGAAGAAGCAGCCGAAAGGGCGCGCGAAGACGAACGCGAAGGCAAAGCGCCTTCCACTCAGGCAGGCGAGTTTGTGCGCGAGGAAATGGAACACATCCGGGAGGGTGAACATGGCGCCCGCTCGCCTGAGCAAGCGATCGCCATCGGCTTGTCCAAGGCGCGGCGGGCTGGAGTAAAGTTGCCGCCGCCGAAACGGAGTAAGCAGCGAACGAAACGCCAGGCAAAACGCAATCTCGCGAAAGGTCGCTCTCGCAGCCGCAAAAAGCCTTCCCGAACTCGTTCCCGTGCAACGAAACGTGCGCTCAAACGTGAGAGCCGTCGGTCAGCGTCAAAAAAGGCGCTTTCACGACGTGCGAAGCGTGCAGCGGCTCGACGCTCTGCGCGGTCGCGTTCCGCCGCTGCAAAAAAAGCCGCGCGGACGCGAAAGCGGCGCCGTTAGGATAGTGTCAGTGCGATTAAACTAGGGTGACACCGGCGTGGGGATCGACGGCCAGACAAAGCCAAACCGGCCGGCGTTGTGCACGGTCTGGGCGGTAGCTGACCGAACTGCGTGGCTGCACCACGCTTCCGCATAGCGCTTTGCAAATTCGGTTAACTTGTCACGCGTCACGCGCCACCCTTATTACCGTTCTGATGTGATGGATGGAATTCTGAAATGCGTCGAGTGACGCGTTGATTTGTTCCGCATCAAGATCGACAAAGCGCAAAGCGTCTGGCGGAAAACGAAGTTTGCCACTCTGGGCCAACTCGATCAGCATAGGAAGTTCAGCAGCGAGATGATCGGACACGCCGATGATCTCGACCTCCTTGTTAATCAATTCCGTGTACGGAAAAATCGACACTGACTCGGCGGTTAATCCGACAAGCGCCGCACGACCTAGCACGCCCAAACATTGAACTGCTTGTCGCATCGTCTTTGCCGATCCGATCAACTCCAGCGAAACATCCACGCCTTTTCCATTCGTCGCGTGTGTGATTTGTTCGACTGGATTTCCCTTATTTGCGTCGATTGCGACGGCTCCAAGCTCTTGGAGTAAACCAAGTTTGGCCGGATTAATCTCGACGACGTAGATGTGGTCGCAGCCAAACGCTCGCGCCAACTGCAACGCCGAAAATCCCAAGCCACCCAAACCGAAAATTGCAATCGACTCGCCTGGCTTGAGTCGGGCTTTGTTCAGCGCATGAAGCACCGTCGCCGATGAACACATCATGATCGCGCCGATCTCGAAGGGAATCTGATCCGGGAGCACGAATGCATTTCTGCCGGGAACCTTGACGAACTCCGCATATCCCCCGTCGCGATGTTTACCAACCATCTGTCCGGTACGGCAAAACTGTTCCAAGCCGCGAACGCAGAACTCACAACTTCCGCAGTGGGCAAGATAATGTACGCAGGCCCGATCGCCGGGCGTGACGTGCTTGACGTCGCTACCGACTTCTTCGATCCAACCTGAGATTTCGTGTCCGAGCGTTACCGGCAAACGGTCAATCCGGGAAATGCCAGCGCGATAATGTTCATCCGAATGGCAAATCCCGCACGCCACGACCCGAATTAAAACGTCGGAGCGACCAATCTCTGGAATTGGAATTTCAACCTCCTGGAGAGGCTTTCCAATCTGATTGAGCCTTACTGCTCGCATGATCAGAATTCGTCACGTTTCACCCCTCACTGAGAGTTTGAGCGATAGGCGGTGGAGTACGGATTTTCATTATGTCGGCGCGACGCTATCGCGACCAGAAACGCCGGACTTCCCGCTGCTTTGGTCGGCCAGTTTCACCAGCGTGAACAACGCGTGATTGACGGGCACCGGCACACCGAGCTCCGCGCCACGACGCACGATGTATCCGTTCAATGCGTCAATCTCCGTAGGCCGGCCGCGATTCAAATCCTGCGCAGTCGAAGAGAATGCGTCCGCCATTTGTGTCGCGATTTCCATTGCTGCCGCCATCCCGGATTCGCGGTCGCCTACGCCCGGCAAAATAACGCCAGCCGCTCCAGCGACCGCAAGCACTTCATCGACGACGCTCTCCATCAGCTTTGTTGCATTCGCGCTTTGCATAATTTCGCCATAGCTCACGCGCCCTAACGCAGAGATCGCGTTCAGCGCGCAATTGCACAGAAGCTTCACCCAGAGTTCGCCTTCGATATTGTCCGAGATTCGGCAGGGAATGCCTGCGCGACCGAAGACGCTCGCGAGTTCCGTTGTTTTTTCCGACGGCGGCCCAATGATCAAGTCAGCACGCGCCAGATGCTTCACGCGCCCGGGTTCCGGTACCGAGACCGCGATGTAAACCACAGCCGGTACGACGACGGTGTTGGTTGCAGCACGAACACGATCCGCATTATCGACGCCGTTCTGCAAGCAGACGACAGTCGCATCCGGCCTAACGAATGGAGCCATTTGTGTCGCAGTTGCCAGGGTGCTGTTTGCTTTGACGCAAAACAGAATTAGCGAGCAATCTCGAACCGCGCTGATATCCGTTGTCGCCTGCACCGCAATTCGCTCCTGGCCTTCCGATTTATCCAGAACAAGACCTCTCGAGTTCACGGCGTCCACGAAATGTTGTCGGCCGATGAAAACAGTCGATGCGCCCGCGCGAGCGAAGATCCCACCGAAGTAACCGCCAACAGCTCCGGCACCGACGACCGCGATTCTTGGCCACTCTCGCTGTTCCCTCATCAGCTATGCTTTTCCCGAACGAGCTCGTTCACGTTGTAGGTGGAGTAAGCCTTCGGCTTGTCGCCTCTGGCAATCAGCGCATCGACGACGCGGGCGAACTCTTCAGTTTGCCAATGTCTTCGCGTCTCCCACCATTGTTGCGTGCCAGGATAAGCGATCACGTCGCTCATCGTTCGCTCGACCTCGCGCCATGAGGATTCGCTGAGCACACCGTCGCGGTGTGAGAAATACAGTGCCTGAAAATTTTTGAAGAAACGATTGAGAAACGCGCTAAACCTCAGTTTGGACACCGCATCTAGGTCGGCGAACGACTGCACGCCCCGAAGATAGATCACGCAAAACTCGGCATTGTCGTGCAGCGACTTTGTGAGATCGCCCCACTGCACGGTGAGAGCGTTTACTGCCGAGTGACGCCGCTCCTTGGTTTGCTCGCGGATCTGCACGGCCAAGTAGATAAGAGAAGGGATCCCCACAAACACCGCCGCCAATTGTCCAACCGCTGTGAGCATTTCCCAGTTCATATGCTACCGGGGAGCCGTTTCGCGGGGCGTGATACCAAGCGCCTTTTCAATCGCCGCCGGGTCGTACACTTTTCCGCCTTTCATTACGGTCGTGACCTTGTTGATGTCCTGGATGTTCTTTGTCGGGTCGCCATCCACGAGAATCATGTCAGCCAGTTTTCCCGAGGCGATCACTCCGCGGTCTTTGTCCAAACCCATGACCAGAGCGGGTGTCCACGTTGCCATGCGCAGGACTTCAGCCGGAGGAATACCAGCACGCGTATAAAGTTCGAGCTCATGGTGAAGCGTGTAACCGGCGAGCGCATCGGTTCCCGGAATAATCGTCACGCCTGCGTCGTAAATTGCCTTCAGTAACCGCAACATTGCTGGGAACGCTTCGTGATACGCCGCTTGCTTGTCTGGCGGGACTTCGAGCGCTCCGCTTAGCATTGCGCGCCGCACCTGCGGCGGAAAACGAGGCACGATTTCTTCCAGCCCAGGCGTGACCACGCTGGGGTCACCACAAAAAAGCCCTTCGAAGACGTTTATCGTCGGATCGAGCACGGTGTGATGCTGTCCGAGAAAATCGATGAAGTCGCGCACTTCTGGTTTGTCCGGAGTAAATTCGCGAGCACGCTCTGCGACTTTGATAAAGCGATCTCGGTTGCGGGTCTCCTTCACCTCGGGAAACAAGAAGTTGAGCACGATGAAATTGAGGTGCTGGATTTCATCAGCGCCGCCTTCGACGAATTGTCGCGCTGACATGAACGCGGGCACATGTCCGCTTACGCGTAATCCCCGCGCATGCGCATGATCGGCGATGATCGGAACCAGCTCCGGTTTGATTGAAGAATAGATCTTAATTTGGGCGTAGCCGTGGTCGGCATACCAATCGACGTCCTGAATCGCCTGGTCTGCTGTGTCGACCCGCATCTTCGTAGGACCCGCAAATTCTCCGGTTCCATCGATAATTCCCGCTTTCAGAACGCGCGGCCCGAGCTCGGTGCTGTTGTCGAATCGAGCGACGCGTTCAAGAAACGTATCGGTGTCGTTCGCCATATCTCGCGCGCTGGTCACACCGTTTGCGAGGTCGAGGGCGCCATCGTTGTCGCTAAAGTGCTGGTGATTGTCCCATAGCCCCGGCATCAGGAACCGACCCTGCGCGTCGATGATTTCGGCGTTTGCAGCGGGTTTAATATCGGCGTCCGGCCCGACACGAACGATGCGGTCGCCACTTATCACGACACTCGTTGCAGGCGTGACGGTCAGATCGCGTGGATCGAACAATCGGGCGTTACGAATCACCAAGTCGCCACGCGGCGTATGTGCGAGCGCGCGAGCGATGCGCTCCGACCACGCAGCGTCGGTTTTTTGTTGCGCATCGCGTAATCGCGGGATTGAAGACTCGGATCCATCCGGAACCACCGAAAACCAGGACGACACGGATGCGGACGTGCCATTGTGATCTAACCAGATCGGTTGCGGCGAAAATCCGAGACCCGTAACGCGGTATTCGGTGAACTTAGTGTTACCGGCAGTTACTTTACCTAATTTTTCAATCGTTGCCTCACCGGCAGGCAGCAGCGGCAGTTTGTGATTCGGCGCGTTCAACAACGCGCGAGCGAGCACACCGAAAAATTCCGGCGGCGCATTCATCGGGAAGTAGAAAGCTTTGGCGGAGACAGTTTGCTCACCTTGTTCGCTGCGATTCTTCCAGCTAGCCCGACCGTTCTTAATTTCGAAATGTTCTTCGACTGGCGCCTTCATGTAATCATTGCCATGGCCGTCGTATTCAATCGGGACACCGGCGCCATCTAGTTTCCAAGTAGCCGTGATGTGATCGCCGCGGCCGCGGTCGTTGTAGGAATATTCAGCACGCACTGTTCCGTCAGGCTGAACCTCGACGGTTTGCGTGCCAGCCGGATTACCCTGAATAAGAATTTTGTCGGTGCGATGCTTCGTCGATAGCTGCCCGCCGGTCGATCGCAACAATTGGTACGCAAGCAGACCAAACGCAAGAACAGCGATGCCAATAACAAACGTGACAAACTTCCGTTTGCTCCAGGAGGGAAGAACCTCGGTCGGCGTAACGTCCGCCGTTCGTTTCAATCCCTCCGGCGTCATTTCAAAGGACCACGAGATGATTACGGTGATAACGAAGCCGAGCACGATCAATACGATGAGTGTTGGTAGCATCCATTCAGGCGCGTCGAGGGCTGGCAAGAAAATCCATGCGAGTTCGATCAGCAGCCATGAAACGACCACATAGGCCAGCGCCACCTTGAAAACGTTGCGTCGCTTTAACTCGGCCAAAAAGGAGGGTTTTTCGCTCATCACGCTTTGGGTAAACCGAGTTTGACGAGAAAGTTCTTGTACCGGGGATCATCGCGCAAGCCGCGCAACAACGGATCGACAAGAAGGGTCAGCAAGCCAGTGTCATGGTTATCTAATGCGATTTGCAACCACTCGAAAGCTTTGTCTTTCTCACCCCGCACGGCGTACACCTCAGCGATTTGATAGGCCAAGTTGTCCCGCCCATTGGCAATGAGGTCGGCTAAAGCTGCGTCTGCCGCTGCGTGATCGCCGCGCATGTACTGAGCGAGCGCGAGCTCGAAGCGGCGATAACCTTCATCCGGCTCCAGTTGCGCTTCCCGCAAAGCCGTCGCGCCGTCGTCGCGCTGCACAGCGATCAGCGTCTGCCATCGGTGACTGGAAGCAGAGGCCGGCTGCAACTCTGCTGCTTTGCGTGCAGCCGCATCTGCCTCATCCAGTTTTCCGGCATAGAAGAGAACTCGCGCCAGATTACCTTGCGCTATAACAGAAAGGGGATCGAGTTCCACCGCCTGGCGAGCCTGCCGCTCGGCCTCATCGAGCCGCCCCAGATACAGGATCGCTCGCGCCAGCAGATCGTTTGCGGTTGGATTTGCGGGCGAGAGTTCTTTCGCGCGCTTTAGTTCGGTTATTCCTTCCGCGAACTTCCAGTCGATAAAAAAGCGAACCCAGCCCAGGGCCGCGCGCGCCTCGGCCAGCGAAGGCGCGATCGCGACGGCCTTTTCCGCATCGCTGCGCGCGTTTGACCACGCAGGCTCATGTTGACCGGTAAGGTCTCCGATAAAACTCCAGGCTTCGGAACGCTCGGTGTAAGCCAAGGCATAATCGGGATCGAGGCGGATCGCCTGATCGAAGTAACCGACAGCTTTGCGATAGTCCTCGAGATTCCGACGCTGAAAATGGAAATGACCCTGGAGATACGCATTGTGCGCTTCTACATTGCTGGGGGCACCTCTTTGAGCCGGCCGATCCCGTGATCCGAGCAAAGTCACTTTCAGCGACTCAGCGACCGCTCGAGCGATTTCCTCCTGAACGGCGAAGATATCTTTCAGCTCGCGATCGAACGTTCGCGTCCAGAGCTGAATTCCATCCGCGGCGTTAATCAGTTCGGCAACAATTCGGACTTTGTCCCCTTGCTTTCGCACGGTGCCTTCCAGAAGCGTACTCACACCCAGCTTCTCCGCGACCGTTTTGGGTTCCTCTTTCCTGTCTTTAAAACGAAACGAGGAGCTGCGACCAATAACTTTGAGCCCGCTGATCTGACCCAGAGCGGCGATCAATTCTTCCGACAATCCATCCGAAAAATATTCATCGCGTGGATCACCGCTTTCGTTTAGCAACGGCAGCACGGCGATTGACTTCTGAGAAGTCGCTTTAGCCGCCTCGCTGTATCGAGGTGTCGCATTTCCAGCGGTATAGCGTCCGAGAAAAAACAAACCGATCGACACAAGCGCGCCGACGATAGCTATGTAGATCCATGCGCCACCGAGCGAATGCGGGCGCGTAACGTCGACATCTTCGGTTCGTTTGATTCCCTGCGGCGTGATCTCAAATGCCCAAGCCAAGACGACTGCAACCGGAAAACCGATGATGATCAAAATAACAATCAACCGAATCGCCCAGGTCGGAACGTCGAAAACGGGAAATACCTGGGCGATTCCTTGAGAAAGAGCCCAACCCGCGACGATGTAGGCGACCGCGACTTTGTAAACATTGCGCCGCTTTAGCTCTGCGAAAAGGTTGCGCAGGTTCACGGCTGCTTTTCCTCGCAGAGTTTTTGGAAGGCGGGATCGCCACGCAAAGGATCCCATTGCGGATGGAGCCTTAGGAGCGCCGGGGTAAGGCAGTCAGCATACGGAATCTCCAAAAGACGCTGCAGCCTTGGAATCGCGCGGTTTTTGTCGTCGACTATGACCTCGACGGACGCCAAATTCTCCTCGGCCTTAGGACCGACCACTGCATCCTTCCCGCTTGGCAGCAGCGTGATCGCACGCTCAGCTTCTTTTATCGCTGCATCGTTCTGGCCGAGCACAGCACGAGTTAGCGAAAGCACATACGCAAAATTCGGGTTATCAGGGTCCTTCTGACAGAGCGTTTCTACCGAACCCAGCATTTGTTGAGCAGCGGCTCTCGCCCCCACAATATCTCCGGCATACTCTTGGGCGAGGAGCAGAAAGAATGGATTAAATAGCCTTTCGATGTCGGGCAGGTCGCGATATTCAGTGAGTCGGTTATGAATCAATCGAATGGCCTCATCGAAATGCCGCTCTAAAAACAATTGGTTCCACTTCGTTAGGAAGGCATTAATCGAGGGGGTCTGTGCGTTTACGTCAGCCAGCAATTTTCCGGCTTGTTCCAAGTTGCCCTCGGCTTGATAAATTTTTGCTTCGGACGCGAGCGTGTCGGGGTTATTCGGAACAATGTCCAGCAACCTATCGTAGGTTTTTAGCGCAGCCGGGAATTGCCGAAGCATCGCGTAAGTTTGTGCAGCACCCTCTAGCCATTGAGTGTTGCGTGGATCGAGCGCAAGGGTTTGCTCCCAGTAGGCAACGCTTTCATCCCAGTGCCCTTGTCGTCGGGCGATGAGGGCGAGAGCAGCAGGGACATCGCTGCTGCCCGGCACTAGCTCCCGAACACGGCCGAACGTCGCTTTGGCAAGCTCGTAATCCCGCAGCGCCCAATATTGGTAATAGGCCTGCGCGAGCAGGGTTTCGGGCGAGTTCGGTTGGAGTTTTTGCGCCGTGTTTAGGGCGCGCTCCGCCGCGTCACGGCGAGCGGGGGTCTTATCCAGACCGTTGAAATACGTCTCAGCGTTCGCACGAGAGAGTCTGGCCCATGCCAGCGCAAAAGCTGGGTCGAGCTGCACCGATCGCTCGTAAAAGCGCACAGCCTTCTGTAAGTCTTCTGGAGTGGTCGAAGCGCGCGCTTCAAAAGCCAACCCCCGGAGGTACGCGTCGTAAGCGTCTGCATTGTTGGTCGGCTTAACCGCCAAGGCTCGTTGCTCGCCGCCGGTAAGCTTAGCCTGCAACGACTCGGCGATTGCTTTGGCGATCTCGCTCTCCACACCGAAGATGTCGGTGAGCTTGCGGTCGTAAGTTTCGGCCCAAAGGTGCGCATCAGTCAGCGCGTTGACCAATTGCACATTTACGCGCACTTGATCCGCAGCCTTCTGTACGCTGCCTTCGAGGATATTTGCGACACCGAGTTGTTTTGCGACTTCGCGTAAATTGTCCGGCGAACTCTTAAAACGCTGGGTGGATGTACGCGAAATGACTTTGAGATCGGCGATCTTCGCGAGCCGCGTCAGGATTTCATCTTGCACGCCTTCGGCGAAATACGCATTTCCCTTCTCTTCGCTGAGATTTTCGAACGGCAGGATAGCGATCGATTTTTCCGCGGCGCCGGCGGCTCCTTTTTGAATTGGCGCAGTGTAGCGTCCGAGAAAAAACAGCGCGACGGAAACTGCCGCCCCGATGAGGGCTACATAAATCCATGCACGGCTTTTGGACTGTTGGCCCGCTGCATCAGCGGTCTCGGTGCGCTTGAGTCCCTCTGGCGTTATCTCGAACATCCACGCCAGAACTAGCGCGACCGGTAGACCGACGATGATGAGCAGCACGAGTAACCGAATCGCCCAGATCGGGACATCGAAGACCGGAAAGACCTGTGCGATTCCTTGAGAAAGCGCCCAGCCGGCAACGATGTAAGCGACGGCGACCTTGTAAACGTTGCGCCGCTTCAGTTCGCCGAAGAAGCTCTTTGGGTTCACTGCAAACTAATTGTAAACCGTTTTCGGCTCGGGTTCGGATATCAGTTTTTGAAAATCTGGATGGTTGCGCAAAGGGTCCCAAAGTGGATCGAGCCTTAAGAGTGCCGGCGTAACAGGTATTTCGCCGTAAAGCAAGCCACCATAGGGCATTTGTAACAGCCGTGCGAGAGTTGAGATCGCGCGGCTGTTCTCGCCGAAAATTGTCTGAATTAGCGCAAGGTTCTCTTCCAAGGCTGGTCCAGTCACCTGATCCTTAGCACTCGGCAGAAGCGTGACTGCTCGTTCGGCTTCCTTTAAGGCCAACTCCTTATTTCCAAGAACGGCATAATTTAGGGATAAATTTGCCGCGAACAGAGCGTTGTCTTGTTGATCTTTGTGGAGCGGCTCGAGCGTATTGAGAGCCTGTTCAGCGGTAGCTTTTGCGCCAGCAGCGTCGCCAGCTAGGTGTTGCAACAAAGCCAGCAACACTTGATTAATGCCCTTCTCGATCTCAGAAGCAAAGTGGAATTGAGCCTGTCGAGCTTGCAGTAAACGAACCGCCTCAGCGTAATTCCGTTCAAGTCTCAACTGAGTGATCTTGAATACGAAGACAAACTCATATGGAGTCTCCACGGTTATTTCTGATAATAACTTACCGGCTTGCTCCAAGTTACCTTCGGCCTGATAGATGCAGGCTTTTGCCGCCACCCGAACCGGATCATTAGGGAGGATATCCAGTGTCCGATCGAACAGCTTTAGCGCTTTCGGGAATTGTCGAAGCGTTGCGTAAGTTCCTGCCGTTTCGTTGAGTAACTCCACGTTACGTGGGTCTAGGCCGAGGGCTTGCTCTTGGTAAGCAATGCTCTGATCCCAATGTCCCTCGCGTCGGGCAATTAAGCCGAGGGCTCTTGGTGCCTCACTACTACTGGGTAACATTTTGCTGACGTGCTCGAACGTGGTTTTGGCAAGCCCGTAATCCCGTAGCACCCAGTATTGATAATAACCCAATACGAGCAGGGTTTCTGGCGAGTTCGGGTGGAGTCGCTGCGCATTGTCCAAAGCACTTTTTGCCGCATCGCGACGAGTGGCAGTTTTGTCAGCACCAAAGTAAAGATGTGCGTGCACACGAGAAAGCTGTGCCCAAGCGAGCGCAAAATCGGGGTCAATCTGTACTGCCCGCTCATAAGAATCGATGGCTGTCTTTGTTGCAGCATCGAAGAAGCTGCCACGGGCTTCAAAAGCCAGGCCCCGCAGATATGCATCGTAAGCCTCTGGATTGTTCGTCGGTTTAACTGCTAAGGCCTGCTCCTCGCGGCCGGTGAGTTTCGCTTGCAACTGCTCCGCAATCGCTTTAGCGATCTCACTTTCTACGCCCAAGATGTCGGTGAGTTTGCGATCGTAGGTGTCGGCCCACAGATGCGAATCGCTGGCTGCTTGGATGAGGTTCACGCTGACGCGGACTGTGTCACCAGCTTTTTGAACGCTACCCTCAAGAATGTTTGCCACGCCAAGCTGCTTCGCGATCTCCGAGAGATTGCCAGGTTTGCTCTGATACCGCTGCGTCGAAGTGCGCGAAATTACTTTCAAGTCCGCAATCTTTGCCAGTCGCGTGAGGATTTCCTCCTGAACACCATCCGCAAAATAGGCGTTATCTGGGTCGCGGCTGAGATTCTCGAACGGCAATACCGCTATTGACTTTGCTAACGACTCAGAACTTCTCGTACCTTTTGGAGCTGTGCAACGGCCAACAAAAAACAAGCTTACCGAAAGCACAGCCGCTACGACGATGATGTAAAGCCAAGCTTTGTTTCGAGATGGTTTCGCTGCCTCGCGATCAGCCGCCTCCGTCAGTTTAATGCCTTCCGGCGTCACCTCAAAAGCCCAGGCCAGGACCAGCGCAATTGGAAAACCAATCATGAGGAGCAACACCACTAGGCGCACTCCCCAATTCGGAATCTCGAAGAACGGAAATACCTGGGTAGCGATTTGAATGAGCAGCCACCCGACGACTGCGTACGCGACTGCGACTTTGTAGACATTCCGCCGCTTCAGTTCCCCGAAGAAATTCCTCGGATGCATTGCCGTCCTTTTTGTCATCAATTCAGGAGCAAAATGAGCATTATGCAAATCGCGCTGATTACCGCAGCAAGTGCCGGTGAAGCGGCTTGAAAATGTGCCTCGTCCGATCAAGCTGTTGAAATCAAAAAGATCGACATCGTCATGGCACAGCAATCAACTGAATCAAAGCGTCTTCTCTCACACATCATCGCCGAGTGGGCTTGCTCGCTGAAATACGAACATCTTTCGCCCGAAGCGATTCACGCTGCGAAATTATTTTGGTTCGACTCCATCGGCTGCGCGCTCGGCGGAAGTCAGCAGGAGGACGCGAAGATCTTGTTAAAGCATTATCGTGCGATGGCCAGCGAAGGCGCGAGTTCCAGAGATTCCTCGACGGAGCCTGTCCTGAGCGAAGTCGAAGGGCTCGGAATGACAAAGGAACAAGACCGCGCGGCGGGTAACGGCGGGGGAAACGGCAAAGCCACTGCATTTGTTTCCGGCTTCAAGACAAATCCGGTCGATGCAGCGTTCATAAATGGTCACATGATCCGGGCCATGGACTACAACGACATCTACTGGAAAGCTGATCCATGCCATCCGAGCGACCTCATCGCTGCGCCACTCGCGCTCTGTGAAAGCGAAGGACTGAGCGGAAAGGATCTAATCCTTGCAACCATCATCGCCTACGAAATCGAAATGCGTCTTTGTGAAATCGGAAGACCTGGTGTGCGCGAATACGGATGGCATCACGCGACGTTGAGCGCCTTTGCCGCGCCGGTTGCAGCAGGCCGCGTATTAAATCTCACACCGGAACAAATGGTGTCGGCCATCGGCATCAGCGCCTCGCGAACATTTTGTCCAGGCGCGGTCACAGCCGGCAAGCTGACTAACATGAAAAACACGGTTGATCCCTGGGCTGGACGGATGGGAGCAGAAAGCGCGCTTCTCGCTCGAGAGGGATTTTCCGGTCCGGAGCACATCATTGACGGCAAGGAAGGTTTGTTCGCCGTGTTTAGTCACGTGCAATACAAGGGACATCCCGCGAGTTTCGACGGCGAGGAGTTGGTCAAGGATTTGCCGTCATCACCGAAATCTCACTACCGCATCCTGGATTGCGGGATGAAAAGTTTTCCGATCGAAGCGCTGAGTCACGCGCCGCTCACGGCCATGATGAAGACCGTAAAAGATCACAAGCTCAAAGCCGACGAGGTGAAGGAAATCAAAGTCGAAGTGATCGCGCGCGCCGCAGATATCCTTGGCGATCCGCATAAGTATCGGCCTAGCTCAAAAGAAACCGCCGATCATTCGCTGCCCTATTGCATGGCAGTCGGGCTGGTCGATGGCATGGTAACACCCTTGCAGTTCCGCGAAGAACGGGTGCGCGATCAATCGCTGATTCCAATCATGGACAAGATAAAAGTTGTGGCGAACGAAGAATTCGAAGCGCTCTTTCCGAAGTTTCAACCGAGCCAGGTAACCATCACAACCAATGACGGGAAGTCACATTCTACGCGAGTCGATGTACCGAAAGGCGATCCGCGCGATCCAATGACCGAGGAAGAGATCGCGGTGAAATTCACCGCGCTCGGCGGCGACGTTATTGGCAAGGAGCAGTGCGAAAAATTGCGGTACTGCATCATGAACATCGACAGCGCGAAGAGTGTTGATGAGCTGTTGAAGCTAACGATTGCGCACTAAGTCACTCAGGGTCGACAAAGAAACGGTGCGAGGACTCACCGCGTCGCTTTTGCATCGGGTTACGCCGTCGACCTCTTTTCGTCTCTCCTATTTGTCATGTTGAGCGGAGCGAAACATCTCTGGCTATTTCTGCTCGTGCACCTCCGGAGCTGATCAGAGATCCTTCGCTTCGCTCAGGATGACAATGCGGATTGTCAGACCGTTCCGCTCCCCTCGCCTGCGCCGAATTGGATACCTTGCGCTAGCGGAAGTTCGCTGGAGAAATTGATCGTGTTCGTCTGGCGGCGCATATAGCTCTTCCAACTATCGCTGCCGCTCTCGCGTCCGCCGCCGGTATTCTTTTCGCCGCCGAACGCGCCGCCAATCTCCGCACCGCTAGTGCCGGCGTTTACGTTCGCGATACCGCAATCGCTTCCGACTGCGCTTACAAATTTCTCCGCTTCGCGCACGTCGTTGGTGAAAATCGAGGACGTCAATCCCTGAGGCACGTTGTTCTGGATTGCGATCGCTTCGTCGAACTCCCGATACGTCAGCAAGTAAAGCAGCGGACCGAAGGTTTCGTGCTTCACGATCTCGAAATCCGGTTTTGCCCTTGCCAGGCACGGTTTCATGTAACAATCGCCTGGAACGGTGAGTCGCTCACCGCCATAAAGAATTTCGCCTCCTTCATCTTTCAATCGCTGGATCGAATGCTGGACCAAGTCGACCGCGTTTTTGTCGATGAGGGGTCCCATGACCGTCTTGCGATCGAGCGGATTTCCGATTGGCAGACTTTTGTAAGCGGCGAGCAATTTACTGCGAAGTTTCGATGCAACTGACTCGTGCATAATCACTCGACGCGTGGAGGTGCAACGTTGCCCGGCCGTGCCGACTGCGCCGAAAAAGATCGATTGTGTTGCCATGTCGATGTCGGCGCTCGGCGCGACGATGAGCGCGTTGTTGCCGCCGAGTTCCATGATCGATCTGCCCAGACGGCCATGAACCGTTTTCGCAACGTTCAAACCCATGTTTACCGAGCCGGTGGCTGACACCAATGGAATCCGGGCATCATCCGATAGCTTCTGCCCGACGGTCTTACGATCGCCCATCAGCAGTGTGAAAATCGCCGGGTCGGCTCCGGTCTCACGACAAACGCGCTCGCAAATTTTTGTTACAGCAATTGCCGTGAGCGGCGTTTTCTCTGAAGGTTTCCAAACTGTTGCGTCGCCACAGACTGCGGCAAGCGCAGCGTTCCATGACCAAACCGCGACCGGAAAATTAAAAGCGCTAATCACTGCGATGACGCCGAGCGGATGCCATTGTTCCATCAGTCGGTGACTCGCTCGTTCCGATTGAATTGTCAGGCCATAGAGCATCCGCGACTGGCCAACCGCGAAATCACAGATGTCGATCATCTCCTGCACTTCGCCTTCCCCTTCGGCGATGATTTTCCCGGTCTCGAGTGTGACGAGCTGGCCGAGCTCGTGTTTCAGTTCGCGCAGCGCATTGCCAAGACGCCGAACGGTCTCACCACGGACCGGACCTGGTGTTGTACGCCATTTCAAGAACGCTTCCTGCGCACGCGCGATCGCCTTGTTGTAATCATCGCCGGAAGCAGTACGCACACTGGCGACTCGCCGCCCATCAATCGGTGAAATCTTGTCGATCTTCGAACCAGCGCCACGCCATTCGCCATCGAAGACGCCGGGATTATCACCAGTGAGGCCGAGTTTCTCCAGGACGGGTTGCATGTCCAAATGTAGCGCAGGCTACCGCCCGAGCACAATATCGCTGGCGTGCGCGGTCAACCTTTCAGAGAGCCGACGCGTCACGTGCTGCATGAGGTCTGGCGTGTTGCGATCAAAGCCGTACACCGACTCCGGAAAATTGAGTGGCTTTTGTATGGCCCAGATTTCGTCGTGCTGATTCGGAGCAAAAATGCGGGCCGGGTCTCCTACTGCAACCCACCCGATTGGTACGGTCGCGCCCGGCTCCAGACGGGTGCGCAGATGCACGGTCCCATGCACGCGTACCTCGCTGCCGCGACCCAAATGCGCTCCATGAAAAATCGCGGCACCCGTTGCGATAAAGACCTCGTCGTCCAATTCGGCTCCGGTTACGTGGGCATTTGGGCCGATGAGGCAATAGTTACTCATGGAACACGCGTGCCGGGGACTGCCGCGAATGACGGCGTTCTCCATGATGATGCAGTACCGGCCGATTCGGATGGATCCTCTGCTCTCACCGATAATGCGTGCTCCATGCAATACTCGAGAACCCGCACCGATCGCGACGTCGCCGCAGATCGTCGCATCAGGCGCAATCCACGCGGTCGGATCAATCTGCGGTCGCTTCCCTGCGTGTTCTATGAGCATTTTGTCTACTGTCTACTCATTGGCATTCTGAGCGGAGCGAAGAATCTCGAGGCAGCTTTCTCGATTGCGGCAAAACAATCAGAGATGTTTCGCGAAGCCTGTCCTGAGCGATGCCGAAGGGCTCAACAAGACAGGATGTACGCGCTTCAACGGGTTCAATGTTTATCTTCGGCTCTGACAATATTTTCGCATTGCATCCATGGCTTCATCGATCGCTTCCACCGTGATATCGAGCGGCGGGCGAAACCGGATTGAATTCTCGCCGGACCGAAGTGTCAGCACGCCAAGATCGAAAAAGCCTTTCCAGAATTCCTCGCGCGTTTGTGCGTCGGGCAGATCGAAAGCGAGAAACAATCCCCGGCCGCGCGCGGCGGAAATCAGCGGCTCTTCTCTTTGCAGATCGCGCAGTTGATCCAAGAAATATGCGCCTACTTTCGCGGCGTTCTGCACCAGATGTTCCTCTTCGATGATGCGGAGAAAATGAGTCGAGCGCACCATATCGGTAAAATTTCCGCCCCAGGTCGAGTTCAATCGGCTGGAGAGGCGAAACGCATTGTCTTTTACTTCATCGATACGTGGACCCGCCATCACTCCGCACACCTGCGCTTTCTTCCCAAATGCCAGCAGATCGGGCACCACATTGAAATGTTCACAGCACCAGCTGCGCCCAGTCGCACCCATGCCGCACTGCACCTCGTCAAAGATCAGGAGGATATCGTTTTCGTCGCAAATCTTTCGCAGTTTCTGCAGCCATTCGCCGCGGAAATGGTTGTCACCTCCCTCGCCCTGGATGGGCTCAATGATGATGGCACAGATGTCGATGTTACGTTGGTCGATGAAGTCGCGGATTTCGCGCTCGGCCTTCTCTTCGCGCGCAATCACATCGGCCTCGCGCTGCGATTCCGGGAGTGAAAAATCGATGTGCGGACACGACACACGCGGCCAATCGAATTTCGCGAACAAATCGGTCTTGCGCGGATCGGTATTTGTGAGGCTCATCGTGTAACCGCTGCGCCCGTGAAAAGCGCGTCGGAAATGCAAAACCTGCGTTCCGCGCTCGCCCTTACCCGCAGCCATGTTCTTGCGCACCTTCCAATCCATCGCCGCCTTTAGACAATTTTCGACTGCCAGCGCACCGCCCTCGATGAAAAGATAGCGCTCCAGCGGCGGCAAACCGACTACGCGCTCAAAGGTCTCAACAAATTCCGCGTAGCCCTCCGAGTAAACGTCCGAGTTGGCGACTTTGACTTTCGCTGCACGAAGAAGATCGCGCTTCACTGCGGGGTCATCAAAGTACGGATGATTGAATCCGATCGGCATCGACCCGAAAAATCCGTAGAGATCGATCAGCCGTTTTCCAGAGACGGCGTTGTGTAAATAGGAGCCCCGACTTTTGTCGAGATCGACTACGACTTTGAAGCCATCGAGTAAGACATGTTGCTCGATTGTTTCGAGGACTTTCGACGGGGCTACTGTTTTTTGTTTTTCGCTCTTTGTGGTGCGGCTTCGAGATGAAGCCGCCTCCGTGAGTTCGCCACGGCGAATCCGTCCTGCGTCGGACACGGTTGGTGTACTCATTGTTGATCGTAATCTGTGGCGCGAATGTGGTCAATGGAGCACGGGCATCTTGCGTGCTGTGTTCGGCATCCTGCTGAACACAATCATCCGCTCCCGCGCCGGACCCAAACGCGTTTGCCACAAGATGCGGCAAACAGCACGCTGGAAGCCCGCACGCAGCCGGGCAGGCTGTGCACTCCCATGATCACCAATCACTCCAGATTCGGGGTCTGGGCGGAGTCGGGTGCGGCGGCGACGTAGGTCATGGTGTTGCAGTCGGTGACGGCGTTGGGGTTGGCGTTGGTCCTGCCTGAAAGGCGATCTCAATATTATCGATCCCGAGTATCCATGCGCCGAAACCCACATAACCAAACCCGGGTTTATAATAGCCGATACTGGTCAAATCAATACGATGAAGAAACAGCGACCATTCAGCGTCGGTGCCCGGCGATCCGTCGCCGCGCGTGAAAACCCATCCATGTGGAATTGTCGCTGAATTGGCATTGACTCGGAACGAAAATTTGTGCCAGCCGACGGGTGGTTTAGGGAGGTCATGTAGCGTATATGTCGCATCGTAATTGACGTTAAAGCCAGTGTCATCCATCTGCAGCAGTTCCAGAGTGACCGCGCGATCGGGACCCCACCCGCCAGCCTGAATAACGTTCAGGTCGGCAGTTAAACTGGTGACGCCCAGGCTGGCCCAGTCACCCGTGTAGATACTATCGATCTTGTACGTGTCGTTAAATCCTGGTTGATACCGCGTCGAGACGCTGGCCCATATCGGTACGTGGGTGCTGAAGCCGCCCTGCTGGAGATAGGCTCCCGGGTTTCCGCCACTGGTCTCGATAATTCGAGGCACACTCAGACTGCAGTGCCATAGACCGACATCGGTCCCATCATCGTAAGTTTCAATGAACGTGTTGGTCTTACCGGAGCCGATTATGTTGAGGCCGCCACCGGCGAACTCCGCGCCGCCATTATCACCGTCGTTGCCCGCGCCGAGAACAGCCGCACTCAGCGCGATGGAGAAGAATGTTGTTAGTAATTTTTTCATATTTTTTTCACTGCTAGCCTACAGAGTTGAGTAAGCGCAAAACGTTCGCTTGAAAAGTTGTGCCTTTCGACAAGTAAGGGACGAAAAACAAAAAGACCCGCAAGTCAACCGCCGGTAAGTTTTCCGTCCTGCGTCATACTCGCAGTTTTATTCTGCCGCATCTGGTTCTCCCCCAATTGGCGCGGGAAACGGAAGCCGCGAATCGAGTCCGCACGTTCAGTGCGCGAGGTTATGTCGCCGGTCTGCTCTATGCCAGCGATACATGTTCGGGTTGTTATCCTGGTGTTACCTACGTCCTGACTGCACCGGTCGCGCTATCATAGATCACGATCCGCCGATCACTGTTCACTGAACACTAATGACCCGCGATTCGTAGCAGTGCGGTGGAGTCATCGAGAGCCTCTCCGGTGCGCCTTCGCGACGACCGAAGAGGCCCTCCTGCAGATCAGTTACTCGCGGTGTCGTTTAATTGATCACTGCACGGAAATGCGCGTCCCATGGGTTGTAGCCGTGCAATGCGCGACGACGTTTCCGCCTACAGGCGCATCGTAAAACGTTTGATCAACGGTCCCGTCGTAAGTGTTGCGGTCGAGGCTGACGCTAAGTGTTTCTGTGAACACGAACCGTACGGCCTCTGGGTGACCAGGGATACCACCCGGGGTCCATCCTACGTGGTAGATCTGCACAGTATTCGAGGCCCCCTGTTTCCAGGTCCCCATGCATACTCCCGGTGCGAACATTGGGGTTTCAATCTCCAGGCCGTCACTGTGGAATTGCTGGTAAGTTAAAAATTCCGGAGGCAGGACCGGCGGTTGGCAAGCAGTGGTATAATCGACCTGCCATAAACCCACGATGGGAGGGCTGCCTGCTTTCACCGCCGGCGAAAGCGCAAAGCAGCCAAGCACCAACAGGATTGTTCCGAATATAATGTTTAATCTTTTCATTTTTAATTTTGCTTTGTTTGTTGTTTTGGCCTTCTTTGATTTCTCACCGTGAGAACTCATTTCTGGCCGTTCACTGGTGTACTGCGCGAGATATGACCGCTTGTTACGCGCAAAAATGGCTTCGCTGCGTTAAATCGCCTGCTCGCGAAAACTTTCGGAGTTAAAAGCGTTGAAGCGTAAATCGGAGAGACCACGGATCACGCAGCGCGGCGCAGCCGCAACCAACCTTCGTCCGCCAAACACGCTAAAAACGCCAAAGAACAATGAGTAGCGGTTTGCCTCCTTCGCCGAGGCTTCGCCGGGCCACGAAAACCGCCGTTCTTTGAATTTCCTCTTTACTTTTTGGCGTCATTCTGCGTGTCGGCCGATCATTTACTTGTCTGAGACAGTTGCGCAGCCTGCGAAAATTTTGAGGGATAGTAGTACCGATCACCAGCACGCTAGTTGACGCTAATTGGTCAGTGTAATGCTTCCGGTGTAGGTGAATACGATCCCATCGCTGCCTTCCGTCCCTTGTAAGTTCAGTTGCCCTGTGGCGCCGTAGTAGATCCCCGTCCCGCCGGCGACAGTGGAGGTCGCGTTGATCACGTTGCCACAACTGCTCCCCACCTCGTTAAGGAACAGGTTTCCTTGCGAAGTGAAGAGTCTTCTCGTTGAGATGGCATTCACAACGCAATTCTGAGTGAACTCGGCACTAAAGACATGGAGGATTCCATCTCCCACCAAGCTCCCCGTCCAAGTGTCGTAAGCGGTCACCGCGAGACCGTTCGCAGTTACTGTGCCTTCGAGACCTCGTTCATTAATTGTGCCGGTCACGTAAATGGTGTGCGAGGCAAGTAATCTGCATGGAGCAAGACATACTGCGATCGCGATTACGACTACCAGGATGCTTGCTGGGATTATTCTTTTGCAGCGAACATTTGGTCTGTTCATGATTTCATTTTCCTTTCGATTGTTTTGGCCTTCTTTGGCTTCCCCCGTCATGAGAGAGTCAGTTCTGGCCGTTCACTGATGTACTGCGCCAAACTTGGCCGACTGTTACGAGGAAAGTTGGGAAAACCGCGGATTACACGGATGTCACGGATTGCGGTTGTTTCCGCGGCCCTGCTATGATCGCGAGCGATGAAGTTCAGTGAGTTGGTCCGCCTGCTCGAACAGAATGGTTTTCGCTTGATAAAGGAGAAGGGCTCGATCCGCTAGTACGCCAAGGCTGGTCATCCACATCTGATTCGTGTAGATTTCCACGGCGCGAAGGAGGTCCCGACGGGCACGTGCCACGCGATCTTGAAAGCCGCCGGTCTGAAACGAAAATAAGAACCATGATTACACTGCCATATTCACTGGTTATCGAGGCAACCGAGGAGCCGGATTTTTTTGGCTTTTACTCTCCCGACCTGGAGGGCTTCACCGGCATCGGCCACTCTGTCGAAGATTGTCTGTACAAGGCGCGTTGGGGTATGGCAGACCACACAGAGATGCTTCGTCAGCAAGGCTTGTCAGTACCTGCTCCGAATCCTAATCCGACGATCGTAATTCAGAACGAGCCGAAACTGCAACCGGCATAACCGGGCGTTTAAATTCGGTTCGCAACTCCGGACGCCTTCGGGTTTGTGGCTCCCGCTTTCGGGAAAGCTCGCGAACGCGAGGACGCCCTGCCATCACGCGAGACGCAGCGCGCTACCCTTTCGGCGCGAGAGAGGCGACAATTTTTTCGAAGCGTGGATCGCCGCGCAGCGGGTCCCAGTGTCGGTCGAGGCAAATCTCGGCGTAGCTTACGCCGGCGGGAAGTTTTGCGGAAGCTTGGAGCTGTTCGATCGCAAGGTCGCGCTCACCTACCCAGGCACAAATAACAGCAAAATAGTAAAGAGCGTCAGCCGCATCGAGTGAGTCCTTTTCCGGAGGAGAAAGTTCAAGCGCACGGCGGCCTTCGCGAAATGCATCTTCTTTTCGACCGAGAGCAGCGTCAATCAGACCTAGAACAGTAAGGACAGGTCCTTTGTATGGTTGTTGTGACACTGCTTTCTCCTGTTGCAAGCGCGCATTACTAAAAGCGCTGCTTGCTGAGGCGGTATCTCCGTTTATTCGATTTATCAGACCTTCTAAATAGGCTCGATTGAACTTCGCATCGCCTATACCTCTTACGTTAATCGCATCTTCACCGAGTGTGCGCAGCCTTTCCAGAGCCCGTTCGGCGGCGGCAGTGTCGCGCTCTCCGAGAGCGAGGCGTAAGCGCTCGACCGACATTTCATAGTCATCTTCGGTTTGTTTCTGCAAAAGCGTGTGGAGAGCGCGCGTGTCTGCTCGCAGAAATACATCGAACTCGGCGGTGGCCCACCGGCGATCTTCCTTTGGGTGAAGAGCAACAAGGCGTTCGCGCATTTCCCTTGCTTTCTTGTAGTCACGTAAAAACAAATAAATTTGCGTGTTACCGCCCAGGAGCGTTTTGTTTTGTGGGTCTAGCTCGAGCGCATGGTTAAAGTTGCGCACTGCATCGTGCCACCGGTTTTGCCGGCGATCGATCAGTCCGCTCCATTGAAAGATGCGCGCGTTGTTAGGCAGGCTGCGGCGGGCAATGCCCAGCTCGGCGCGGGCGCGGTCGTAATCGAAATAGCAGTGGTAAAAATAGGTCGCCAGCACGAGGTGAGCTTCGCCTGAATCTGGTTGCAAGCGAAAGGCGGAATCGATGGCGGATTTCGCCAGCTCGAGGCGTCTCGAAGAGCGATCGTATCCGTGAAAGTAAAACTCAACGTTTGCTTCCGCGAGTCGGCAATATGCGAGAAGGAAGTCAGGATCTCGGGCGATGGCCTGAGTAAGCAATGCAATAGCATGCAAATAAGCTTTCTCCTGGTCATTCCCTTCCATTGCAGGGCCGATTTGCTCGATCAAGCTCGCCGCTTGGACATAACGGTCGTAAGCAGCAAGGTCTTTGGTCGGTCGCTCTTGCATGGCGGCCTTTTCGCGAGCTGAAACTTTGGCTCTAAGTCGATTCGCAATTGATTCCGCCACTTCTGTTTCAATGGCGAACACGTCATTCAAATCCCGGTCGTATTCCTCGGCCCAGATGCCCGCGTCAGTGCGAGCATCCACCAACTGCGCGTTAATGTGCACCCTTCCGCCAAAACGCCGCACTGTTCCCTCCAGCACATGCGACACACGCAGTGCGTTGCTGATCTGCCGCACATCTTGTTTGCCGCGATATTGCATGACGCTGGTGCGGCTGATCACTTTGAGATCAGCGATTTTTGCCAGCTTGATCAAAATGTCGTCCTGGACGCCGTCGGCAAAAAACGCGTGCTCTTTCTCATCGCTTAGATTTTCAAATGGCAGCACGGCGATGCCAGTTGTTAGCGGATGCCGGATAAGTTCACTTTTCCAAACGATCCAGCTGGCAGCCGCTGCCAAAGCAACCAGAGCCACTGCCAAAAGCGCGCTGGTTGGATTGCGTCGCACCCATTTGTTTCCGCGAGAAAAGACTCCGGTGCGCCGAGCCAAGATCGGCTCGTGCTTTAGCCAGCGCTCCAAATCTTCAGCCAACGCGAGAGCGGAGGTGTAACGGCGCTTTGGGTCTTTCTCAAGACACTTGAGGCAAATCGTCGAGACGTCGCGATCCACTTTTGGATTCCACAGGCGCGGTTGTCGCGGCTCAGTGTCGAGCAGTAACTTGATAGTCTCGTAGGTTGTTCCTCCAGCAAAAGGTGGATGACCGGTCAGCAGTTGGTAGAATACGGCGCCAAGTCCATAAACATCGGTTGCGCTGGTGAGCTGCGTGTTATTACCGACTGCTTGTTCCGGCGCCATGTAACTCGGCGTACCCAGCACTTCCAGCGTGCGCGTGACGGTGCTCTCAGTCTCGAGAAGCCGCGCCAAACCGAAATCCGTAAGATGCGGTTCGCCTTTTTGATCAAGCAGGATGTTCCCTGGTTTGATGTCACGATGAAGGATGCTGTGCTCGTGCGCATAGTGGACGGTGCGCGCTACCTTCGCGGTTAATTCTGCGGCGCGCCGGATCGGCATTGGTTCGCGTTTGGCAACCGCATCAAGTTGTCCGCCCTCAACGAATTTCATGCTGAAGTAGCAGGAGCCGTCGTGCTCGCCGACTTCGTAAATGGGAACAATACCGGAATGTTCCAGACTGGCGGCGGCTTCCGCTTCGCGCCGAAAGCGTTTCAAGTGCGCTTCGGTGGCCCAATGTCCAAGGCCGATTACTTTCAGGGCTACCGTCCGGTTCAGACTTTTCTGCCGCGCGCGGTACACCACGCCTTGACCGCCACGACCGATTTCCTCCAGCAATTCATAATCGCCGAAGTCGCCGAATGTCTTTGCCTGCTGCGGAACTTTTTTAACGCGGGGCCTCGTATTGGGAGAACTTGGTTCCGCAGTTTGGGCAGAGCCGCCGTCATCGCCAGCGGCTACAGATTCGTGCTCGAGCAGATCAAGGCCGGTCTCAAACAGACAAGCCGTACAAAGGCCTTCGGGTGCGTCGGCGAGGATTTCCGCTCCACATCTGCCACAAACCAAGGTCGCGGTCGCCATGCTCGAGTGCTACTTCGAAACGATTTCTTTGGGCGCGAGGGAGGCGACGATTTTTTCGAAGCGCGGATCGCCGCGCAGAGAATCCCACATTGAGTTCAGGCGCAGGTCTCCATAATGCGGTCCGTTCGGGAGTTTCGTCGCTATTTCGAGGTGCTCAATCGCCAGGTCGCGTTCGCCGGTCCACGCGTAGATCAATGCCAGGTTGATCACTACGTCTGCACCTTCCAGCGAACTTTTTGCGACAGGCATAAGTTCGACTGCCTGGCGGCCTTCGCGCAGCGCCTCTTCTTTTCGTCCCAGTGCAGCGTCGATTAGCCCCAAGCCAGAAAGCGGCGGCCCATCAGAGTGCGCGCGGACCCTCGCCTCCTGGTCCGCACGCGCGGCAGTAAAGGCGGTGCGCGCCGCAGCCTCGTCTCCTTTCATGCGTGCAAGTACACCTACCCAAAAAGGGCGCGTATATAGAAAGTCATCGTAAAGAGATCCGTTTAGAGGATTCTTTTCGGGAAGCGCCTGCAGGGCATGATCAGCAGCGACAGCGTCGCGTTGCTCCCACCACGCGAGCCAGAAGAGATCAGCTATCAGAGCTTCATTTTCTGCCTGAGTGGGATCATTCGCTAAAATCTTTTCAATTGCGGCATGCAACGGTGTGGTATCGGCCTGCCAAATTATTTCCAGCTCGGCGCGGGATAACCTTGTTCCGATGTCGTCCGGTTTCAGCGCGACTATGCGATCCATGACTTTGCCGGCTCGTTGATAAGCATGCGAAGCCCAATAAGTCGTTGCGAGGGTGCTTAGGGTAACAATGTTTCTGGGATCCAACTCACTTGCGCGCTCCAGATTGCGAACAGCGTCGGACCAGCGCCCCTGTCGGCGATCAATCAATCCAGAGTATTCAAACACTCGTGGATTGTTGGGCAAGGTGCGCGCGGCGATAGCGAGTTCGGCGCGCGCGCGGTCGTAATCGAAGTAACCCCAATAAAGATGCAAAGCCAGAGCAAGGTGCGCCTCCCCCGAATCCGGCTTCAGGCGAAAAGCTGAACTTATTGCGGAGTTCGCCAGGGCTAAGCGGGCAGACGTATGATCGACGTCTTGGAGGTAGATGGCGTCATGTGCTCTAGCCAGCCAGCAGTGGGCGAGAAGAAAGGCCGGATCGCGCGCGATCGCCTGACTGAGCAAGTCTACCGCTTGGAAATAATCCTTCTTTTTCTCTTCATCTGGCGCGTAGGCGGCCGCCTCGATCAAAGGTCTAGCGCGGCTATAAAAGTCGTAGGCAACAAGGTCCCTGGTCGGCCACTCCTGCATGGCTACCTTTTCACGAGTTGAAACTTTCGCTCTAAGGCGATTTGCGATTGATTGGGCTACTTCGGTTTCGACGGCAAACACGTCATTGAGATCCCGATCGTATTCTTCCGCCCAGATGCCTGTGTCGGTGCGAGCATCTACCAATTGCGCATTTACGTGCACCTTTTCGCCAAAACGCCGCACCGTTCCCTCCAAAACGTGGGAGACGCGCAGCGCATCGCCGATCTGGCGTACGTCCTGTTTGCCGCGATATTGCATGACGCTGGTGCGGCTGATCACCTTCAGATCGGCGATTTTCGCCAGCTTGATCAAGATGTCGTCCTGGACGCCGTCGGCAAAAAACTCGTGCTCTTTCTCATCGCTCAGATTTTCAAATGGCAGCACCGCGATGCCAGTTGTTAGCGGGCGCCGGATAAATTCACTTTTCCAAACAATCCAGCCCGCCGCTGCCGCCAGAGCAACGAGGGACGCCGCTAATAGCGCACTGGTTGGATTACGTCGCACCCACTTCCTTCCTCGAACGAAAACTCCAGCTCGTCGCGCGTGGATCGGTTCGTGCCTCAGCCAACACTCCAAGTCTTCAGCGAGCGCGAGAGCAGAAGAGTAACGGCGCTTTGGATCTTTCTCGAGACACTTGAGGCAAATTGTCGAAACGTCGCGATCTATTTTCGGATTCCACAGGCGCGGTTGTCGCGGCTCGGTATCAAGCAG
>JBKOYG010000029.1:0-41962 GCA_046725285.1 Verrucomicrobiota bacterium | reverse complement strand
GAATCAATGTCGGGCTGGTGGGATTTGAACCCACGGCCTCCTGGTCCCGAACCAGGCGCTCTACCAAGCTGAGCCACAGCCCGAAAAACAAGTAGTGCGCATCGGCACTGCACGGCGATGCGCCACTTACTTCGCGCATCTGACCGCAGATGGCAAGCAAATCGAACTCGCGGGAAGAGTTTCATTTGATTTTCGCGATTCGGATTTGTTTTGAGATTCGAATTTCGGATTTCGAATTTCAGAATCGCGAGGTGTAGCGGTGCTTGTGTCAAGCACCGGGATCAAATAGAAAGGTTTGGCACGAACGCCTCTATACGATGGCCGCCCAAGATCCTTCGATACATTTTTCTGTCGCAATTGTTGGCGCGTTGATCGGCGTCGTAATTTTGTTTTTCGGCCGAAAATTGTTCTGGCTGTGCGTCGCCGCAGTGGGGTTCGCGGCAGGCGTCGAGATCGCGCCGCACCTTGTCCATGAGCCATCACCGCTGCTCGCATTAACCGTTGCGCTCGTTCTTGGCTTAATTGGAGCGCTGCTTGCGCTGTTCCTTCAGAAAATTGCGATTGCTGTTCTCGGTTTCCTGGCGGGCGGCAAACTTGCCGGCGCGATCGCTGCCGCATTTTTTGTTCAGTATGCGCAGTATTCCACCGTCATCTTTGTAGTTGGGGGAATTATCGGCGCGATTCTCCTGCTCTTTCTGTTTGATTGGGCACTGATCGTTGTCTCCTCCCTGATCGGCGCCCATCTGATTCAAAGCACGATTGTGCTTCCGCCGTCCGGATCGACCATTTTGTTCATCGGGCTTACGATCATTGGCATCCTCGTGCAAGCAGCGACGCTGCGGAGAGGTCAAACATAGGCGCGCATTTTTACTGACAAATCAAATTAGCCTCATAGAAATTACCCCATGAACTCTCAAAAAACTGGATTACGTGTCGCGAGCGTCATCTTCGCAATTTTTGCGATCGGTCATCTGCTAAGACTGATCAACAACACCCGGGTCACTCTTGGAACCTATACAATTCCAATGGGTGCGAGCTGGGTGGCGCTTATCGTTTTCGCCATTCTCTGCATCTGGCTGTGGCGACTCGCTTCGGGTCGAAGCACCTGATAATTCCATTCAGTTAGTTACCCATTTGGATTGCCCCTCATGCGGCAAGCCAATGCGCTGGCACATCCAGGTAGGATCGATCCAGTTCAGCGACTGACGGACAGCCGAGCAGTTTGAGTGTGCGAACGAGATCAGCGCGCAAGATTTCAATTGCTCGCGCAACACCGGCACCACCCGCTGCGCCGAGTCCATAGGCATAAGCGCGTCCGATCATTACCGCTCGAGCGCCCAGACACAGCGCTTTTACAATATCGCTGCCGCGACGGATACCGCCATCCAACAGCACCTCGATACGATCGCCTACACTAGCCACAACTTCAGGCAAGACGCGCAGAGTCGGCGCCACACCGTCGAGTTGGCGGCCGCCGTGATTGGAGACAACCAGCGCGTGTGCTCCAACGTCCACTGCGCGACGGGCATCGTCCGCGGTGTGTATTCCTTTAATGACGATCGGCCCATGCCATGCCTGCTGAATCCATTTGAGATCACCCCACGTCACGACGGAATCCGCGAGCGCGGCCGCGACATCGGCGTACAACATCGGCCCCTTACCGGGAATGACGACATTTTGGAATTTCATTAGTCCGCCATCGGCCAGAAACCGAGTCAGCCAGCGAGGTTTTATCAGTAACTGACTAACAAACGGCAGCTTCGGCGCAAGGTTGTCGCCCAGAAGTTCTTTAACGCCGTTTCGGAGATCGCGCTCCCTCATACCAGCCACCGCCGTATCGATTGTGACAACGAGTGCTGAAAAACCGGCGGATCGCGCGCGTTCGATAGCCGACAGCGCACAATCGCGCCCACCCACAAGATAAAGCTGATACCAAACCAGTCCCTTCGATGCGGCGGCAACATCTTCCAAGCGACAGCCAGAGAGCGTTGAAAGCGCATACGCAATTCCAGCAGCGCCAGCGGCGGTCGCGGCAGCTTCCTCGCCGCGCGGATACATGAGTCGGCTGCTACCCACAGGGGCAAGGATCAACGGCATGGACAGCGCCGCGCCAAGCACGGACACGCGCAGGTCGCACACCGGCGTCTCGACGGCGCAGCGCGGCCGGAATGTCACTTCTTCAAACGCGCGGCAATTAGCGCGCAATGTCCATTCGCCCTCTGCGCCGCCATCGATGTAATCAAATACCACCCGCGGAAGTCGGCGTTTCGCCGCGCGTCGCAAATCTTCGATGTTCAAAACACGCGGCGCCTGGACTGATCGAGACATATGCTTATGGAATCTGGCAAAGCGCTTAACGGATTCTCATTAACACCGCGGTTCAGCGCGGTGCAATGGCCAAAAACGCAGCAAGAACCGTTTCGACGGTTTTTGCGTTCGAGAGAAAAGCCTTTAAAACGGCTCGGGCCCGGGGCTTTCAATATCACCCGGCTGAAGCCGGGTGTTAATGGAAGAAAGGAGTTAGCGGGCACCCATCCAAATGTCATCCATACAGTCTCAGTGCCGGAAGTGTCTGACGCCAGTGAAGACCATCGCCATGTTGCGCTCATTCGCGGCAGCAATCACTTCCTCGTCGCGGACTGAACCGCCCGGTTGAATCGCACACGTTGCGCCCGCCTCGGCTGCCGCGATCAAGCTGTCGGGGAATGGGAAAAACGCGTCGCTCGCGACTGCGCTGCCTTTGAGCAAGAGCCCAGCCTCTTTCGCTTTCCAAATCGCAATGCGCGAAGCATCGATGCGCGACATCTGCCCAGCGCCGATGCCGAGTGTCCGGTCTGCCTTCGCATAAACAATCGCGTTTGATTTGACGTGTTTGACTACTCGCCACCCGAACAACATCGCTTTCAGTTCTGTTTTGGTCGGTCGCCTCTTTGTAACAATCCGGCCGCCGCCGGACGTCATTTCCTCGGCAACGTCCGAGTCCTGAACCAGCACACCGCCACAGACAGAACGAACATCGACTGCTGGTCTTGCCTCTGGTGGCGGCGTCGCCAACCGAATCAGGCGCAGGTTCTTTTTCTTCTGCAAAACACTGCGCGCTTCTGGCTCAAAATCTGGCGCAATAATTACCTCGCTGAAGATCTCGCTGATTACCTTCGCCAGCGCTTCAGTCAACGGACGATTGCATATGATAATGCCTCCAAATGGCGCCTGTTTGTCCGTGGCAAATGCCTTGTTCCACGCCTTGCGAAGATCAGCGTCAGAGCCAACTCCACACGGGTTAGTATGCTTGAGTATCGCAACGGTCGGCTCTTCGAATTCGACGATCAAATTCGTCGCCGCGCTGATGTCGAGAATGTTGTTAAAGGAAAGATCTTTGCCGTGAAGTTTTTTGAAGTGCCTGTCGAAATCGCCGTAGAGTGCGGCGGTTTGGTGCGGGTTTTCTCCGTAACGCAATCGCATCACCAACGGAAGCGAAAGTGAAAACGACGCATCTGTTGTCTGTTCTCTATTCAGGAAGTTGCCAATCGCGCGATCGTATTCAGCCGTCCTGATGAAGGCCTTGATGGCAAGGCGCTCGCGCAACTTCAGGGTCGTTTCGCCCTTGTTATCGCGCATGTTTTCGAGCACCGCGTCGTAGTCCCCCGGATCGACCACCACCGTGACCGATTCGTAGTTTTTCGCCGCGCTGCGAATCATCGACGGACCGCCGATGTCGATATTCTCGATCGCCTCCGGGAGAGTGACATCCGGTTTGGCAACGGTCGCTTCGAATGGATAAAGGTTGACCACCACCAGATCGATCGGCTCAAAGCCACATTCACGAGCTTCGGCCTCGTGTTTCTCGTTACCGCGTTTGTAGAGCAGACCGCCATGCACGCGCGGATGCAGGGTCTTCACGCGTCCTTCCAGCACTTCTGGAAATGCGGTGAAGCTTGAGATCTCGCGCACGGGAATTTTCTCTTTTCTCAACAGGTCGGCTGTTCCGCCGGTGGAAATAATGTCCACGCCCTGTCGCTCCAGTTCGCGGGCAAACGCGGCGATCCCGGTCTTATCGGAAACGGAAATGAGCGCGCGCGTGATCTTCATGGGTTGGTTAAAGCGCTGAAGCGTTAAACTGTTAAAGCGGCAAACATGGAACGAGCGCGTCTCCGCTTCAACGCTTCAACGGTGTAACGCTTCAACGATCAAGAACAATGTTCTTCGCCGCCGGATAAAGCACCGGGCAGCAACCGATCGTTTCGCAAAACGCCTTGCTGAAATGACTGAGGCTCGAGTAACCGACTTCTGTCGCGGCCTCAGTGACATTGTAACGCCCCGTGCGCAACAGCTCAGCTGCGCGCTCCATCCGCAGGTTGCGCAAGTATTGCGGAATGGTCAGACCCACTTCGCGCGAAAATATTCTGCTTAGATAGAACGGACTACAGCCCACTTCCTGACCGATCATTTCCAGCGTAGGCGGATTAGCGAGATCGCGAGCCAGAAGCTCCTTCGTGCGTTCCACGCGTTCGCGCGCGACGCGTTTTTGCCGCATACAGAAAAATTCCGGGTCTTTTGGAGCGAAGAGAAAATGCGCCATGAGCTCCAGTGCCTTGCCTTGATACCAGAGGATTTGCGCTGCTTTTACAACCGGAGGTTCCGCTAAACTGGCGACCACGCTGCGTTGCTGCATCGTCATCGGACGCGCGGGCGCGACGACGTTTTCTTCTTTGTCCCCAAACACAATCCGGCGAATTTCCGGCTCGAGGTCGGCTTCGTTACGCACGAATTGTTTTTGCAAATGGTCACGCGAGAACTCCAGCGTGACGAACTGGTGATGATCGTTTGCGCGGCGCGACGCCGGCAGCGGTTCATCGGCGATCGCGTAATAGCCGCAGTTACCTGGCAGATAATCGCTCCGTGCGCGACCTTCAGTACCTACTGCTCCGCGGCCGTCGAGATTTAAACAGAACTCCAGACTATTCGGATGGAAGGTGCGTCCCCAGTTGAAGGAATGCTGGGTGCGAAAGTCGTGCCATTCAACGGCGACCCCGATTTTGTCCACATCGCCGTACAAGGGTCGCCATCCATCTTTTACTTCACGCCAGGCATGTTGCTCGGCTGCGCAACCAGGATCCATCTCGCCTAATTACGAATATTGCCGAGCGGAATGCAAGGCTGGCTTCTTCTCCTCCAGTGCGGCGCGATCCCACTTGCCGAGTTGCGACGCCGCGTCGTAGGCGCTCTGCGCAAAGTCGAGAAGGACTTGATCGGGCTTGTCGGCAGTGCGCACCGCGTCGTAAGGCAGGATGAATTCGCGCAGTTTGGCCTCGTAGAAAGCCGCATCCGGCTGAATTTTCGCCTCTGAGAATCCTGGCGGTTCCGGATACGCATAGGAATAGAAAACTGGTATCGGCGCGGCCGCGTTGCCGGGCCAAAAGCCAAGGCTGCTTACTTCCTGCGAGTAGGCCTCGCGCGTGATCGCGTCCGGCAAATGGGGCACTCCGCCAGGATGTGGCGGCGCTGCCCGGCCGGAGAAACGCGTCACCGCCAGATCAAAGCTGCCCCAGAAAAAATGCACGGGACTGCATTTGCCACAGAATCGTGAGCGGAATTCCTTGAATACGCGGTCGCTTTGCATGAGCACCCGCCAAAATCGGTTGGCATATTCGCGATCATAAGAGCGATGCTCTTCATCTTGATCAAACGGGATCGGGTTCTCAATCTCGTTAGGCGTGGTGTTGATGGTCACAGGCAGTTTGAGATCGCTCAACGTCTTCATCACGATCCGATAAAACTCGACAACTGATTGCGGTTTCAGTTGAATGGTTCGCCGCGCACCATCGCTCTTGTCGATGAGCAGTTGGTGATCGATGAAATCAAACTGTATCTCGAAAGTGTCAGAACCGTGCGGGATGGGTGAAGTCGTTAGGCCGCGCGAAGTGACGTAGAGCGTGACGTGCCAGGAGTGGTTCGTCCATGGGCTGAGCGTCAGGCGAATCTTGCCGACAATCTGCGTCCACATATGCAGAGTGGTGGCGGTATCTTTCCACTCTGCAAAAGGCAGAGGAGGCCAGTGGTTGGATGCGTCGTTCACTCTAGCCGCCACTACCCGCGGTTAATGAAATCGGTAAACGAGCGCTTCACCCTCTCGAACATGTCTCGCGCTTCCTCCTGTGTCCGGTGAAAGGTATCCTTGATACGCCTTTTGACGCCGCTGAAAGGGCCGCTTTCCTCGTCGCTCTCGTAATCGTTCTCCACATCTTCCATTGTCGCGCCGGCAAACATTCCTTCTGTTCGCTTTACCGTACCGCGCATCGCTCCGATATGGATCGTGCCTACCGGACGCGACGATCTACTTAAAAGAGTAACGATCCAGGTCGGTTCGCCGCGTTCGTCTGTGCGCAAGGTGTAATCGACGGTTGCAAAATTGGTGTGCGATACGTCCGCCGTGTGGCTCGCCACTTCATACGCGCCGCTCGAATCCAGGTTCAACTGCGAGGTGTCGATCGTTGCCCCTTCGGTGGAACCCGCCACCGAGCGACCCGGTCGGTGCTCCGAATCAATCTTTCCGTCGGCGACTTCCAGTTCACGCACACCGCGGCCGTCAGGATCTTCCAAAATAATTTTCCATTTTTCCGGCTGGGGATTGCCTTTCACGCCAGTAATCGACACAACATGATTCAGAGCACCCCGGCCCAATTCGGTGCCGACGACGCGCAACGCTTCGTACGCGGTAGCGTTCTCCTGTGCAAGCGCCGGAGTAGCTAAAGCCAAAAGCACAACAACCCATCGCCACATACTTGCTCAAAATTGAACAGCGGTTTGGGCGAGTGTCCATTGTGTTTTTACGCAAGCCCACGACGCGCATGAGCTGTGAGACAGACAAGTCCCGTGTCCCGGGCGCTTGACCGCTGAAGCTTGGGAGTTGAATGAACGCTGGGAATCTGCTCAGATTTCAGAGCGGTTAATGAAGAAACAGACAGTCGAGTTTAGCAGCCACACTGCCAACCTGGCGTTGATGCGCAACTGCGTGCGCAAGTTCCTTAACGGTTATCCGTTCTCCGAAAAAGAGCGCCTGCTAATGGTGCTCGGCGTGGATGAAGCATGCACGAACGTTATTCGGTACGCTTACCGTCTGCGTGACGATCAACTCATTTCATTGCATATGGAAGGCCTGCGCAAATGCGTGCGCATGCGGTTGCGCGATTATGGCGAACAGGTTTTGCCCAACCAAATGAAAGGTCGCTCTCATGATATGATCAAACCGGGTGGGCTCGGATTATTTCTCATCCGCAACGCCTTTGACGAAATCGATTACATACATAAACGCCGCGGCACGGAGCTCGTGCTAACCAAAAATCTGGAATGATGGAGTATTGATATTTTCGCTCCATTACTCCACTACTCCATTACTCCGTCACTCCATCGCTCGTGAAACCACCAGAACCAGACGCCGCTTTTGAAATTTCGCTGCGGCCGCCGGCATTTAATGAATTCACTGGCCAGGTGAAAGTGCGCGAGCGCCTGGAGTTGATGGTGGAAGCTGCAAAGAAGCGCGGGGACGTGCTCGAGCACATATTGCTAAGCGGCCCGTCCGGTCTCGGCAAGACAACGCTGGCGTACATCATCGCGAACGCGATGAATGTGAACATCAAAAACACGAGTGGCCCGGTGATTGAAAAGGCCGGTGAGCTAGCTGGCCTTTTAACAAGCCTCGAAAAGGGTGATGTGCTTTTCATCGACGAGATCCATCGGCTGCAGCCGACCATTGAAGAATATCTCTATCCTGCGATGGAAGATTACCGGCTCGACATCATCATCGACCAGGGCCCCCAAGCGCGCAGTCTCCGCCTGAATCTCCCGAAATTCACATTGATCGGCGCCACCACGCGTGCCGGAATGGTGAGCGCGCCGCTTCGGTCTCGTTTCGGGATGACCGCGCGCCTCGATTACTATCACGCCGAAGAGATGCAGAAAATTATCCTGCGTAGCGCCCGGTTGCTTGACGTCGAGATTGATTCAGCGGGCGCGGCTGAAATCGCCACGCGCACACGCGGCACTCCACGCACGGCAAACAATCTTTTGCGCTGGGTGCGCGATTATGTGCAGGTGAAAGCGGAGGGAAAAATCACCGCAGAGCTGGCCGATCGCGCCCTGGCGATGCTCGAGATTGATCGGGACGGGTTCGATCAATGGGACAAGCGGATCATCGAAACATTGATTCACAAATTTAATGGCGGCCCCGTCGGTTTGAACTCGCTCGCGGTGGCAGTTGGCGAAGAAGCCGGCACGATCGAAGAAGTGAACGAGCCATATCTGATCATGGAAGGTTACATCAAACGTACGCCTCAAGGCCGCGTCGCGACCGCGAACGCGTATCGCAAGCTCGGACTCAAACCGCCCGTCGGCGCGCAAGGGGAGCTTTTGTAGAGGCAGGCGTGCCGCCTGCATCTTTTACTACAGCGGCCGACACGGCTGCTGCTACCGTTTCTCCAATTGAACGTTGGACGTTGGGCATGAGACGTTGGACGTTTTCTTCGATGCGGCTCCGCACCGATCTCTTTCCTCACGCAGCAAAGGTTTTCACTGTCGGCGAGCTAACGCGACAGATCCGCGGTGCACTCGAGACAAAATTCCCCGCGGTATGGGTCCAAGGCGAAATTTCGAATTACAAACTGCATCCCAGCGGTCACCAATACTTCACACTGAAAGACCAGCGCGCCCAGATCGCGTGTGTGATTTGGCGCGACACCATCGCGCCGCCGCGACAACCTCTTGTCGATGGGACCCAAGTGCAGGTTTACGGCACCGTCACGGTTTTCGAAGCACGCGGACAATATCAGCTCAATGTTCACATTCTTCAGCCGCGCGGGGTCGGCCTGCTCCAGGCAAAATTCGAGGCGCTTAAGCGCAAACTCGAAGCAGAAGGATTGTTTGCGCCCGAACGCAAAAGGCCGTTGCCGAAGTCTCCGCGGCGAATCGGAATCGTGACTTCGCCGACCGGCGCAGCGATTCGCGACATGTTGAACGTATTGCGCCGTCGCGCGCCGTGGTTGCAGATTTTGATCAATCCGGTCCGTGTTCAGGGAACAGGCGCGGCGCAGGAAATTGCTGTTGCGATCCGCGAGCTTGCTTCGCGCAATGAGGTGTTTGCACCTCTCGATCTGATCGTAGTCACGCGCGGTGGCGGGAGCATCGAAGATTTATGGGAATTCAACGAAGAGATTGTCGCGCGAGCGATATTCAATTCGACGGTGCCAATCGTCTCGGCGGTCGGCCACGAGATCGATTTTACCATCTGCGATTTCGTCGCCGATTTGCGCGCGCCCACGCCGAGCGCTGCGGCTGAATTGATCGTGCCCGATATTGTGGATCTTCAGCGACGGATCGACGGTTGCACACGCGCGCTCTGGCGCCAGTTGCTAGGCCGAGTCCGCGACGCACAACAACGTCTGGACCACGCGCGCGAGACGTTGCAGCGTTGCCTCGCGCACAAGCTCGACAGTTACAAACGCGGTCTCCTTCATATCACGCGCGCGTTACAAGCACGCAGTCCTGCGCGCGAGCTCATGATGCGACGCAATCGTTTCGCCGATTTACATCGGCGCTTGGTTGGCTGTCCGGCACGATTGTTGGAGAACGCGAGGCACCGTTTTCAGAGCACCGAAGGAATTCTGCGCGTGCTCGGGCCAGACGCGACCCTGCGCCGCGGATACAGCATCACGATGAACGAGCGCGGAAAAATCATCCGGACGACGGCAGCAGCCCGGCCAAAAATGAAAATTCGCACGCGTGTGAGCGATGGCGAATTCGGCTCGGAGATTCTATAGAGGCAGGCGCGCGTTCGCGAACGCTTTCGGAGTGTCGGCTACGCGCCGACTCTGAAGTTGTTGGGGAAATTTGCTTACTGACCGCCGAACATCCCCGACCCCGAATCGAGCCCGGGTGTATATGTGATCGGCCCCTGAGAGGGTGCTTGAGGCAGAACTCTCTGTTGAGTCTGCGTACTCGTGTCAGTCATTGTTTCAGAATAGGGAACGTTGGCAGCGCAACTGCAAAGTAGCCCGGACAGGAGCAAACCGAGTAACAGACGGACCTTCATCGTTTGATTTCTCATTACTGAATAATTCAGCCTGAGCCGAGAATCAAGCGAAGCACATTTGAAACGCAGACGAAGTCGTATTCAATCCGAAAACACCTAGCGAGACAAAAACCGTTTCGTTAAACAAACGAGTTGCACGCGGCTTTCGCGCCTGCGCTGACATAGCTAGTTTACCCAAATCCGCAACATTCGCGCAAGGTGAGTAGAAAAGTTCATCTGATTCTCAACGGGAAGGTCGCCAACAATAACGCGCTCCGGGCCGCAGTTACTCGGCAAAGGGAAGCGGGGCATCACATCGAAGTACGAGTGACTGGTGAAAAGGAAGACGCGCGGCGATTCGTGTCGGAAGCAGGTGAAGTGGATTTGCTGATTGCCGCCGGGGGAGACGGTACACTGAACGAGGTCGTTCACGGTCTAATGGATTTGTCGATTGACGGGCGGCCCGTTCTGGGAGTTGTGCCGCTAGGAACTGCAAATGACTTCGCCACCGGATGCGACATACCGCGTGATTTGGAGAAGGCGCTGGCGCTTTGTCTGGAAGGTAAACCCGCAGCAATCGACGTCGGTAAGGCGAATGAACACTGGTTTCTAAACGCAGCCAGTGCTGGCTTTGGCGCCGAGGTCACAGCCACCACGTCGCCGGATCTCAAACGCCTGCTTGGCTCTGCCGCGTACACTGTGATGGGTGCGATTCTGGCGATTAACGTTCATCAATATCACGGCAGGCTCACCTTGCCGGATCGCGAAATCACTGGCAGCGGTCCAGTAGCGATCATCGGGAATGGCCGGCAGACGGGCGGCGGTGTCCAAGTCGCTCCCCGCGCATTTATCGACGACGGGTTGCTCGATGTTCTTGTCATTCGCCAAATCCCAGCGACCGCGCTACTCACCGCCGCGCGAGAACTGCAACAACTTTCATCGGATGGCGAGTATATCTCCTATTGGCAAACTCCCTGGGTCGAGGTTCATCCTGAAGAAGTGATTCCAGTCAACCTGGATGGCGAACCGGTGGAGTTTTCGAGTGTTCGATATGAAGCTGTATCGAAGGCAATTCGGGTGATTCTTCCTCCGAATTGTCCTTTGCTATCGACGACCGCAGGCTGAACACCTGACTGCCGTGACCCAAGCGAAGGGCACTCATCGCTCCCGCTTGAACGCGAGGGTTGCCAGCGGTGGCAAATGGATCAGGATTGATTGTTCTCGACCCATCCAGGGAACATCCTGGGTCTGGACACCGCCGAAGTTTCCTACGTTGCTGCCGCCGTACGTTTCGGCGTCGGTGTTAATAAGCTCACGGTAAAAACCGGACTCGGGCACGCCCAGGCGGTAATCGTAGCGCACTACCGGTGTTGCGTTCACGATGAACGCCACAACGTCGCCATCGCGCGATCTTCTCAGGAATGAGACCACGCTGTTATCGGCATCGTGAAAATCGATCCAGTCAAATCCTTCATACGTATCGTCGAGCTGCCAAAGCGCCGGTTCACTTTTGTAAATATAATTGAGATGCTGCACCAGCCGGCGCAGACCATCGTGGCGTGGAAGACTAACCAGTTGCCAATCAAGACTGGTGTCGTGGTTCCATTCGTTCCACTGGCCGAATTCGCTGCCCATGAAAAGCAGCTTCTTGCCCGGCTGACCATACATCCACGCGAGAAACATGCGGAGATTGGCAAACTTCTGCCATTCGTCGCCCGGCATTTTGGATAGCAACGAACGTTTGCCGTACACCACTTCATCGTGGCTGAGCACAAGAATAAAATTCTCGTGAAAGGCGTAGAGCAGCGAAAAGGTGATGTTGCCGTGATGATACCGCCGAAAAATCGGGTCGAGACTCATGTATTGCAGGAAATCGTGCATCCAGCCCATGTTCCATTTGAACCCGAACCCGAGCCCACCGAGATAAGTCGGACGTGACACGCCGGGCCACGCGGTTGATTCCTCGGCAATGGTGATGATTCCGGAAAAACGCTCGTAACAAACTTCGTTGAAACGTTTCAGGAAATAGATGGCGTCGAGGTTCTCGCGGCCGCCGTAAACATTCGGGATCCATTGGCCGGGCTTCCTCGAATAATCGAGGTAAAGCATGGAAGCCACTGCGTCCACGCGCAGACCGTCGATGTGATATCTGTCGAGCCAGAAGAGCGCATTGCCGATGAGAAAATTGCGCACTTCGTTGCGGCCAAAATTGAAAATGAGTGTGCCCCAATCCTGGTGCTCGCCCTGGCGCGGATCCATATGCTCGTAGAGATCGGTGCCGTCGAACTCGGCGAGCGCGTAGGCATCCTTTGGAAAGTGCGCAGGCACCCAATCCATGATAACGCCGACGCCGGCCTGATGACATTTGTCGATGAAATAACGCAATTCATCAGGCGTGCCGAACCGGCTGGTAGGCGCGTAATAATTTGTGACCTGATAACCCCAGGAACCTTCGAACGGATGCTCGGCAACTGGTAGTAATTCGATATGCGTGTAACCCATCTCAAGCACGTACGGCAACAACGTCTCGGCGAGCTCGAGGTAACTCAGCTGGCGATTCCCCTCCTCAGCTTTGCGACGCCACGAGCCCAGGTGCACTTCATAAATGGTGATCGGGCTCCTTGGCCAGTTCCGCGACCGGCGCGATTCCATCCACGCGCCATCGTTCCAGGTGTAACGTTCCAGATCGTACACCATGGATGCAGTCGATTTTCCGTGCTGATTGAAGAATGCAAACGGATCGCTCTTGAGAAGCAGTGCGCCGGTCTGAGTGCGGATCTCGAACTTATAGTGCGCGCCTTGTTTAATGCCGGGTAAAAATAATTCCCACACACCGCTGCCGATGAGTTTGCGCATGGGATTGACCCGGCCATCCCAACCGTTGAAATCGCCAACGACACTGACGCGTTGCGCGTTAGGTGCCCATACGGCGAAATAGACGCCGCTGGCATCGCCAATGGCGCGTACGTGCGCGCCGAACTTGTCGTAAATTTTCCAGTGCTGTCCTTCGGCGAAAAGGTGCAGATCGACCTCGCCCATGATTGGCCCGTACTGATAGGGATCACGCGTCAGGTAGTGTGATCCGTCCCAGGCAGTAAGTCGGAGATGATAAGGAATATCCCGCGTTGCATCCCGGATAGTCGCGCAAAAGAAACCGTCCTGCTGAATTTTCTGCGCTGTGATTGGCTCTTCCGGATGTTCATCCAAGACAATCTCAATCTTGCGCGCATCGGGACCAAAGACACGAATCTCCAAATCCTCGCCAACCCTGTGCGGACCCAACACCTGAAAGGGATCCGAGTGAGTACCGCCGACGAAGGTGCTCACTTCGTCAGGCGGCAGTCCCGCGATCTCAAAAGCTTTCATGGGCTATGCTGACAGGCTAAGAAGTTAAGAGAGCTGCAAAGGTTACAAGGTCACCTCTTCCTTTGTAACACTGTAACTTTGTGACCGTTCACTGCTTCATCGCTTCAACTCTCTATCGGTTCAACGAATAATTTTGATTGTGTTCACTCCGTCACGATCGCGATGTCATGGTTTTCGGACTTGACGGCGGATTTCATACCAATACCCTCGGCGTCGGGTTGTCTCGAGTGAGGAGAACTCGATGTTTTAACTTGTATCAGCTTACTCCTTTGAAACGTGGCTGGGCGTCACGACTCGTTCACGAAGTGATCGAAACCCGCTGGCTTTTCGACGCCCCAGCGATGTTGTGTTGAAGGAGTTGTCGCGGGTGCGCTAAACAGAAAGTGCAATCCAGAGTTTGTAAGTCAATTTATGGATATAACCATACGCAAAGCTGAGCCAACAGACGCCGACGCTATTTGGAAGTGCTACACCGCGCCGATGGTCGTCCGCAACACCCTGCAAATGCCTTATCGCAGCTTGGGATCGGTTCGTGAGCTTCTGACAAAAAGCGGAGAAGGCGACCATATTCTGGTGGCCGTTATTGACGGCGAAGTCGTCGGCGTGATCGGCCTGCATACGTCTTCGAGGCCGCGAGTCAATCACAAAGGCGAGATCGGAATGATGGTTCGTGACGATTGGCAGGGCAAGGGCGTCGGGACCGCGATGATGCGGGCGGTGATCGATCTGGCCGACAAATGGCTGAACCTCGCGCGAATCGAGCTGACCGTTTTCAAGGATAATGAGCCTGCGATTGCGCTCTATCGCAAATTCGGATTCGAGATCGAGGGCACGCATCGCAAGTACGCGTTCCGCGATGGGGGGTTTATGGACGCTTACACGATGGCGCGAATAATCTAGGGCCTGCTTTCGATTTGGACCAACGCTTGCCGGGCGTGGAGTGCCGCATCCCGCCGGACGCTGGATGATGTCCGAAAACGCGCGGTTTGCGCGTCGGATTCGATACATAGAGAAAGGAGAATCCTGAGCCATGGCCAAAGTCGTTAAAGTCATCGAACTATTGTCACAATCGCCGAAGAGCTGGGAGGATGCCGCCCAGGGAGCAGTCGAGGAAGCCACGAAGACACTGCGGAACGTTCGCTCGGTTTACGTCAAGGAATTCACTGCTGAAGTGGACGACGGCAAAATCACAAACTATCGCATCAACGCCAAGGTCACTTTCGATCTCGAGCGCGCGTGATGCAGATCGCTGTAGCCGCTTCGCTGTGCGAAGCATGTTGTTAGTGTGTCAATCAGATCACGTCACTCAGAGAGCGACGGCTACAGTTTCTTTGGTCGCAGAAGAGGGAAAAGAATTACGTCCCGAATCGATTCCGCGCCGGTGAGCAGCATGGTGAGACGATCGATTCCAATGCCGATGCCACCTGCGGGAGGCATGCCGTGCTCAAGCGCGAGGAGAAATTCCTCGTCGATTTTTTGTTTCTCTTCGCCTGCCTGTTCAAGCAAACGCTGACGTTGCACGAGCGGATCGTTCAACTCGCTGTAGCCCGGCGCAATTTCGGCGCCATTAATGATCAGTTCGAAAACATCGACGAGCGAGTTATCTGCCGTGTTTTGTTTCGCTAACGGCACCAGCTCTTTAGGGCAATGTGTAACAAAGAGCGGGTCGATCGTCTTCTCTTCAACGAGTTTTTCAAACACATGGTGCGTCACTTCAAAGTCGGCAAGTTGCGGCAGGATTTCCAATTTGAATTCGTTCGCGGCACGATCGCGCCGTTGTTCGTTGGATAGCTCGAACCAATCCTTCCCGGCAACTTCTCGGACGACATTGTGGTAGCGGGCGCGACGCCAGGGCCGCTTCAAATTGATCGTGCGAACAATTTTTTCCTCAGAGTCGCGATGCTCGATCATTAGGGAACCGCAGATTTTCTCCGCGAGATGACAAATCAGTTCTTCGGTGAGATTCGCCATCTTCTCAAAATCGGCATACGCCCAGTAGGCTTCGAGCATCGTGAATTCCGGATTGTGCTTTCTGGAGATACCTTCGTTGCGAAAGTTGCGGTTGATTTCAAACACCTTGTTGAATCCACCCACGAGCAAACGTTTCAGATAGAGCTCCAGCGCGATCCGCAGATAAAGATCGACGCCAAGCGCCTTGTGATGCGTTCTGAACGGTTCCGCTGCCGCGCCACCGGCGATGGTTTGCAAAATCGGCGTCTCTACTTCAATAAAGCCGTGGTCCTCGAAGAAGCGCCTCGTTTCTCGGACGATTGCGATGCGTTTCTCGAAAACCTCGCGCGAACGTTCGTTGGTAAGAAGATCGAGATAACGTTGCCGATACCGGGCTTCGATGTCCTGCAATCCATGCCATTTCTCAGGAAGCGGCCGCAAGGCTTTGGCCAGCAGCTGGAACGTGCGCACTTTCAACGTGGGTTCGCCGCTTTTGGTTACAAAACACGCCCCCTCGACTCCGATGAAATCGCCAAGATCGAGCAACCGAAAAAGATCGATCAGCTGCGCGCCCACTTCTTTTGCGTGAATGTAGATTTGAATGCGCCCGGTTGCATCGCGCAGATCGATGAAATGACTTTTGCCCATGTCGCGATGCGCGGTAATGCGGCCTGCCGCGCGAAGGGTCTCGCCTTCCTTAAACTTTTCGCGCACCTCCGCAATCGATCCGGCTACCTCAAAGCTGGTGCCGAATGGCTCGACACCTTTCGCGCGAAGCGCCTCGAGTTTTTTGCGCCGGAGCGCGATTAACTCATTTTCTTCATCCATCGAGGGCAAATCTAAGCGTTGCGAAGTTTGGGATTAAAACCTCGCCTTTTTTCAAGTTAAACGCGCCTCAATCATCGTGGGATGAGTCGGTTGATAAAGGCCTATCTCGCCTCCGCTTGGAAGCCGAACACTGGTGCTGATTCCCCACTCGGCTTCCACCGGATTCGCACAGGCCACACCCTTGCTTTTCAACAGTTCAATTACGCTGTCCAAATCATCACACATTAGATAGAGAAGCCCTCCCAGCATGGGATGTTCTGCATGCATCTGCACAAATTCGCCATCGCCAGGATGGACTGCCAACTCTGCAGGCGGCAACGCAAATAGTAGCCAGCCGTCGCCCAGATCGATCGATGGAAATTCCAGCACGGTTTTAAAGAACGCACGATCGGCTTCCGGATTCTTGCTGAAGAGAAGAAAATGCGCTCCCGCAATCATCGCGACACTATATTAACGTCGCGCGAAATGAACAGCCTCAATAACGCGTCGAAGTGTTGGAATATATTGGTTTGCCAATGAAAGACCGAAAATGAGATAGTTTGCCTGGCGCGCCTTGGGATTTTCCAGCAGCGTGTCGCTATCGAAATGACTGCGAATTTACCGGAAACAACTTCGAAAATGGAGGGCCCGCTGGTAAAGCAGTTCTCTGTTTTTCTGCCGAACAGGGTGGGAGCGATGCTGGATGTCGTGAAATTGCTCAGCACACAAAGCACTCACGTCGTGGCGCTGAGCGTGTCGGAATCGACCGACTCGGCAATTGCCCGGATCATCGCAAGCGATCCCGCGCGCGTGGAAAAACTGTTCCGGGAAAAAAACGTACCGTTCGGCGTTTGTGAAGTCGTGGTCGTGGAAGTGCGAGAAGTCGCCACACGACTGGTGAAGTTGCTTGCGGCACTGGTCATGGCGGAAGTCAACGTCCATTTCGCTTATCCCCTGCTCATCCGGCCGCGTGGCTTTGCCGCGATTGCTCTGCACGTGGACGATACCGAATGCGCGTCCTCAGTGCTGATAGGTGAAGGATTCAAGCTGCTGAGCCAGGACGATATTTCGCGATAGAAAATCGGTCCGAAACCGTGATTCCATTGAAATGTGACATAGCCACATCGGAGGCTTCCGCCGTTTGTGACGCTTTTAACGTTTTAACTTTTTAACGACTTACTGGCGAAGCCACCAGTTGACAGCTTGGCGAGCGCGCGCTTACAGAAATGGGGTTTATTGCTGCATGCGGACTCTTCTTTCACGGGCTACGCAGGTCGATCCAAGCTTTAACATCGGGCTCGGCTTGGTTGTGATTCTGGCGGTGGCGGAAATCTTCGCTGTTACCTCCTATTATGTCGGTGGGGTTCGGACTACGAGAACATCGACACAGGCAGTCGCGACGACCGTCGCGCAGCCCGCGGCCCCTTCCGTTTCAACACCGGCACCCGTGCCGCCGTCAACAAAGACGGCTCCTTCACCTGAAGCGGCGGCCCAGACGCCTCCTCCTTCTCTCGTTGATCAACTGTTGCGAGAAGGCATCGAACTGCGTGGCCGTGGCGATACAACAAATGCGCTCGCCCGCTTCGAAGAAGCGTTGGACAGCGAACCCAGCAACGTCAGCGTGCTCGAGGAATTAGCCAAGACGTATGATTCCATGCAGCTTTATGACAAGTCGAACGAAGTGTGGCGCAAACTACACGATATCGGCCCATCCGCTGGGGAAGCATATGAGTTGGCTGATCAGCGCCTGAAGCTGGGAGTGCCAACCCCGGCCACAACAGACGCTGGCATGGCGAGCGCATCACTCGATGCCGCTCCACATAGGGATGTTGGTGGCAATGCGGAAGGCTCTGTCATGGGCATCACGGAAGTCAAAACTGCTGAGACACCCGATCCGGATGCCGAAACGAATCTCGCACTGCGGATCGGTATAAAAAAACAGCCGGGCGCAACGGTCGATCACACCAAAGTGAAGATCTTGGTGGAGTTTTATGACACCGTTGGTGACAAGGATGTGAAGCTCACGGATGCGGACGTGAATTATGAATGGCTGACGCCAAAGCACGATTGGACGGACACGAATCCCGAGGTGCTGTCGGTCAGCTATCTCCGCGCGAAAGCAGGAGGCGTGTCGCCAGAGTCATCGCTTTCTGAGGCGGCGGCGACTGTGCGACCGGGGCAAAAAGGTCGAGGTACCAAAGGCTCCGCTGCAGACAGCGGAAAGCGAAAATATCTAGGTTACAGAATTCGAATTTATTACGACGATAAATTGCAGGCTGTTCAGGCCGAACCTTCCCGGCTTTTGCAGCTTTTCCCCGCATCCGAGAATAGCTCGGCACCATGAGGCCAATGGCATCCGGATGCATGCGTCAATCAAGCGACGTTGACCGGTGTAGCACGCAAAGGCTCCCCAAAATGACGAATGACGAAATAATGTCGAAGCCGACATGAACATCTTTCCCTTCGCGTTTGTCATTCATTTTTCCGATTATCCAAGGGGCCTCGTCGAACCCATCCCACCGCTTTGAACTTCGTCATTCCTTCATCATTCGAAATTCGCCTGCCACGCCGTGGTCGTGCGACGGCGAGTGCTTTGACATCAAAGCACGTGGTCAGACACGTCCTACCCGTTATATGTGGCGTCCTCTTCGCTGCTGAAGCCGAAGCGCAAATTCAGGTGGACCTGAAGTTCAAGCGATTACAGTACATCGCTTACGAACCGGTTGTAGCGACACTGAGCATCACCAATCTGGCCGGACGCGACATCGACCTTCACGACACCGACGGGCAATCATGGCTTGGGTTTGAGATAACTGGAAACGAAGGCCAGCCCATCGTGCCGATGAGCACCGAAAACGGTCAGTCCCCCTTGAAGATCGAAGCTGGGCAGAGAGTCACTCATCAGGTCAATCTGACTCCGCTTTATCCTGTGCACGATTTCGGCACTTATCATGTGCGGACGAATGTTTATTTTGCCGACCTGGGAAAGTTTTTTTATTCCCCAACGCGAGTTTTTGAAGTAACCGACGCGCGACCAATCTGGCAGCAAACAGTCGGCATTCCCGACGGCGTTGCCGCGCCGGGCAACGTACGGACGTATTCGCTTCTCACCAACCGCTTTCCGGACCATACCTCTCTGTACGTGCGCGTGCAGGACAGGGACAGTGGAATTGTCTATGCAACTTATTCGTTAGGCCGCACCATCGCTTTTGAAGAACCCCAGGCGGAGATCGATCACGCGAATCAATTGCATGTTCTTCATTGCTCCGCCCCCCGTGCTTGGGCGTATTCGCGGATCGGCTTAAATGGTGAATTGCTGGCACATTCTTCTTTCATGGAAACCAAAACCCGGCCACGCCTTGTGCGTGCAACAAACGGCGAAGTAGCAGTACGCGGCGGCACGGTTGAATCGCCGGCCGCGCAAAGCTCGCGAAGCAGGGCACCGAAACTATCGGCTCGCCCGCCCGAGCTGCCCAAAGACGATCAGTGATGCCGACAAATCTTTACCGACTTCGTCTGTTTGCCGCCGGTTTGCTAATCGCATTTCTGGGGACTTTGTCCCCGGCTCAGGCCAGGCGCGCTCCTCAAGACAGTGGATCGACCACCACTGTAGTCATCGATGCGGGTCATGGCGGCTATGACCGCGGCGGGATTCCGGGCCAGAGGGTTGCAGAAAAGGAGATGACCCTGGACGTCGCGCAACGCTTGAAAAAGACGCTGGCAGCAAGCGGGTATCGAGTCGTGATGACTCGCGACAGCGACATGTTCGTGCCACTTGGAACACGCGTTGCGATCGCCAACTCTTATTCCAACGCCATTTTCGTTTCCATCCATTTCAACTCCGCCAAGCGCAGCGGTGCTGGTGGGATCGAAACATATTTTTACAGTCGCGACAGCCTCCCGCTCGCCTCAGCGATCCATTATTTTGTAGCGGGCGGGGCGCCTTCCTCAAATCGCAATGTGCGACGTCGCGGTTACTACGTCCTGCGAAAAACCTCGGTGCCGGCAGTGCTCGTGGAATGCGGCTTCCTAACCAACCCAACCGAAGCTGCGTACGCGCAAACCGCTTCTTATCGTCAAAGGCTCGCAGAAGAAATCGCAGCCGGCGTTCGCGGGCGCAATTCCGTCTCGAGCCCGTTGACGACGACGCGAGTGGCGACGAACGAAAGCATCCCGTTGCAACCCTATATCGATCAAACCAAAGTGGCGAAATCCGACCGCCACCGATCCAAGCGTTCACACAAAAAGAGCGCGCGGCGAAAGAAAAAATCATCGAAACCAGCCGGGTCAGAGGCAAAAGCGTCCTCAAAAGATCAGGAGGGATAATTGGACCTATCAATCCTGACTTCGACGCAGATGCGAGCCGCAGAAGAAGCAGCTTTTGCAAGGGGAGTAGAGGTTGAAGCGCTAATGGACAAAGCAGGCTCTGGCGTCGCGCGAGCGGTCACGAGATTTTTCCAGAAGCCTGGCAAGTGCATTGTGTTCGCGGGGAAAGGTCACAATGCTGGGGATGCCCTGGTTGCGGCTGATTGTCTGCGGCGGGTCGGATGGAAAATTGAAGTACGACTTGCCTTTCAGGAAGCGGATTGCAGCGGACTGATGCGCAAGAAACTCGAAAGTTTGCGCCGCAGACCGCCCGAGGTTTTGGGTGCAACGCCATCGCGCGGTCGCACTGACCTCGGCGTTACTCTTCTAGAACTTTGGGCGGAAGCGGCTGAACAGTTGTCCGCAGCGCAGGAAGCGATTGCGGCGGATGCCTACCTGGGCACCGCGGCGCCACTGATAATTCTCGACGGCTTGCTTGGGCTGGGCGCGAAGCCGCCGCTGCGCGATCCGATTCGCGCGGCCTGCCGCTCGATCAATCAGTCGCGGGCGAATAGGGGCGCTTACGTGTTCGCGGTCGATCTTCCCACGGGTCTCGACGGCGATTCGGGTAGGGCCGATCGCGACTGTGTCGTTGCGGATTTTACGGTCACGATCGGATTCGCTAAGCCGGGATTGCTGGCCGACGACGCGTTGAACTTCGTCGGCAGGCTGGAAGTTGTGCAGTTAGATCAACTGCGCTCTCCAGAAAAAAAAGCGAAAGAAATTGTCGCCGCCCTGCCAGCTCTTCGTCAATTACTGCCGAGGCGCAAATTCAGCACCTACAAGAACCAATGTGGACGCGTTGGTGTTGTTGCTGGTTCCAGGGGATTCATCGGCGCAGCTCTGATGACTTCGCAGGCCGCGTTGCGTGCAGGCGCAGGGCTGGTCGAGGTTTTTGTTCCCGAAGAAATCTACGAGATTGTCGCCGGTGCAGCACCAATGGAATCAATGGTCAAGCCGCTCAAGTCGTACCGCGATTTGCTCAAGGAAAAAGCCGACGTCTGGGCTGTGGGTCCTGGTCTTGGAAAATCCCGCGCCGCCGAAATTCTCGAGCTGATCGAAAAAGCGAAGCAACCAATGGTGGTCGACGCCGACGGCCTAAATATTTTGGCAGAAAAAACCTCGACACTCAGACGTTGCAAAGGCAAACGATTGCTCACGCCGCATCCCGGCGAGATGAAACGGCTTTGGCCCGGTGACAAAGACACCCGGGCCAAAACGGCAACGAGATTCTGCCAGCGTTTTCCCATAACCCTCTTATTGAAAGGCAGCCGGACGATCGTGGCTGAACGGGACCGCCCACTAAGCTATAACACAACCGGCAATCCAGGAATGGCTACTGGCGGAATGGGTGACATTCTCACAGGAGTTTGCGCAGGATTGGCGGGACAAGGTTTGTCTCTTTATGACACGGCGCGACTGGGTGCATGGTTATGCGGCCGTGCCGCGGAAATCGCGATTTTTGATGACAGCCAGAGCGAGCAATCGTTGTTGCCGCGCGACATTCTCGATCATCTGGGTGAAGCATTTAATGAATTGTAGGGCGTCTGTATCAGACGCCGGAAAGTTGGCGTTTCACAGAAACGCCCTACAATTTCTCGATCACGCATTCTGCGAGGCGATAAGTTACGCACAGTGAACGTTCAAACTGAAAAAACCGAGGAATACAAAGCGCCGTCGGAGGAAACAGCGTGGAGCCGCGTGAGAAAAGCGCTCGCGCCGCTCGCGGTAATCGGCGTCGTCATCGCAAAGTTTTTCGCCAAGCTGAAGTTCATTCTCCTGCCGCTCCTGAAATTCCTACCGCTCCTGCTGAAGTCCGGCGGGACCATGCTGTTGATGATCTGGGTCTATACCCAGATGTGGGGCTGGCAATTCGCGCTCGGATTTGTCTTGCTCTTGTTCGTGCATGAAACGGGTCATTTGCTTGTCGCTAAAAGGTTCGGACTCAAAGTCGGCGCACCGGTTTTTATTCCGTTCATGGGCGCATTCATTGCGCTCAAGGAAGCGCCGCGCAATGCGTGGATGGAAGCATGCGTCGGTATTGGCGGCCCTATGCTGGGGAGCTTTGGCGCGTTGATCTGCAACTTCCTAGGCGAATTTTTCGCCGCGCCGCTTTTCATCGCGCTCGCCTGGTTTGGCTATTTTCTCAACCTTTTTAATCTGACTCCGGTCGGAATGCTCGATGGCGGGCGCATCGTTACCGCGCTCTCGCGCTGGCTTTGGTTACCGGGGTTCGCACTGCTCCTTTGGTTCGGGTGGAAGTATCCAAATTTTATCATCTGGTTGATTGTGCTCTTGTCCCTGCCGCGGATCTATTCGCTGTTCCGCAAACGAACCGAGGAAGAACAGCGTTATTTTGAAGTCACACCATCCCAGCGCTGGACGATGTCCGTACTGTATTTCGGTCTGATCGCGATCCTGCTCTTCGGAATGCACGTGGCGCAGCAGGATTTAAACAAATACGGTGTGCGCTCCCACGGCCACGGACGGGACGCCATTGTGCAGTAATCAAGGCGCTGTGGCCGCGAAGACTTTCTCAGGTTCGAGTCCGATTCTTTGAAGGATTGACCTGAAACGTTTGTCCGAGCGAAGCGGCACAAATTCCGGAGCGATGCCCACGCCGTGCAAGGATGACGAGCGCTGCTCGCACGCGCGTTCAAGTTCGCGAATTGCGTCATCATGTGCGCCAAGCGTTACATGCACGTGCGCAATGGCATCACCCGGTCGATAGCCCCAGCCTGCAACAGCCGCATTGAGGGTTTGCAGCGCCTCCTCGCGCCGGTTCATGCGAGCGTAAGTGATCGCCAAGCCAAACCCTGGCCTGCCAGTGAATTCTCGCGCTTTTTGGTAGAGCGCAATTGCATCATCGAATCGCCCCATCTCGCGATACAGCGCAGCGAGCGCCGGCTCGCCATAATGGGCAAATGTCGGATCAAGCTGAAGTGCTCGCTCTCCGGCCGCGGTCGCTTCGTCATAAAGACCAAAGTAACGATAGAGCTCGCAGGCAAAGTTGTTCACCCAAAGTGATGCCGGGTCGATTTTCGATGTGCGTTGCAAATAAGCCAGGGCCTTGTCGCGATCGCCGCGCGCCGCATAGAACGCAGCAATGAAGTAATTCGACGGCGTCGAATTTGGTTCAATTTCGACCGCGCGATTGAATTCCGCTTCCGCGCCGTCGAGGTCCCAGTCCAGTATGCGTTTAGTTTCGGCGAGATAGACGTGTGATTCGGCCTCTTGATCGTTCAGTTGTAACGCATGCACCGCAGCGTCGCGAACCTTCGGGTAAGCTTCAAGCGGAGGCACGAAGGCATCGGCCAGCCACAGCCAGGCCTTTGCGATCCCCGTCCATGCGCGACTGAATTTCGGATCCTGTTCCAGCGCCTGCTGGAAAAATTCGAGGCTCTTGCGCAACTCGGGCTCGGTGCCTCGGTCGGAATAAACGAGACCCTCCAAATAAGCATCGTAGGCACGTGTGCTGTGAGATGGGCGCGACGGCGAGATCGCAAGTTTGAGTTTGAGAGTATCGACGATGGAGCGCGTGATCTCATCCTGTAGCGCGAAAATTCCATGCATTTCGCGCTCGTACGTCTCGGACCAAATGGTGAATCCGTCGCACGCATCGATCAGTTCCGCGGTGATACGCACTCGATTGCCATCGCGACGAACACTGCCCTCGAGCACGTGCCCAACATTTAACTTTGAGGCGATTTCGCCAAGCTCGGCCTCTTTGTCCTTAAACCAGAATGAAGATCGCCGCGCCGCTACGCGCAGCCCATCAACCTTGGCTAGTGCTCCTAAAAGCTCCTCCGCAATACCTTCGCCAAAGTAGGCGTGGTCTTTGGCTGGGCTCAAATCGCTGAAAGGCAAAACCGCAATCGATTTTTCAGTTGGATCCACTCGACCGGATTCAGGTTCGGATTGCACGGTATCGATATCGCGCGTGTCGAGATCGGGCGTTCGGACAATTCCATATCGCGTCAGATCGAAAAACCACGAGAGAACTAAAGCAACGGGGAAACCCACTGCGATCAGCGACACTGTGAGACGCACCACCCAATTCGGAATATCGAAGACCGGAAAAACCTGTGCGATACCCTGCGCCAGAGCCCAGCCAGCGACCACATATGCGATGGCGACGCTGTAAACTCTTCGTCGCTTTAGTTCGGCAAAAAACTTTTTCGGATTCACTGCTCGATCAGCAGACCAAGCCTCATATTTTGCCCACGATTAGCAATCGACAAGTTCGGGGTTCGCTTGAAACGGCGGAGCATCGCAACGCCAATACTTTAGCGAAGAATATGCTCTGACGAGTCACTTCGCTGGTTGTTCGAGGAGTTTTTGAAAGCGCGGATCGCTTCGAATCGGGTCCCATTCCCAGCGATGTTTCAGGTCGTTAATGGTGATGCTGTAATCGACGCTATCCACTGCGCCGGGCGTTTTGAGCAATCGCTCGAGGAACTGAAACGCCAGATCTTTTTCACCGACGCGAGCATAGATCAACGCGAGGTAGCAATTCACAATCACCCCATCAACGGCGTCTTTGGATTCCGGCTTCAGTTCGACTGCACGGCGGCCCTCCCGGATTGCGTCCTCTTTGCGCCCCATAAACGCGTAGAGCCAACCCAGATTAGCATGCCGAATAGCGCTCAAAGGCGCCTCTTTGACGGCGTCTTCAAAAACAGGCTGCGCGTCTTGAAAATATTTTTGCGCTCCCGCGATATCACCTTGCGCTAGGGCGATGGAGCCTTCAAAGAAACTCCGTGGTGTTGACCCTTCGCCCGTGTATGAGAGGTCTTCGGCAGTCGAGGCATCGATTGTGCGTCTGGCTGCCGCGTAATCCCGATCCAGCATTGCGACCTCCCATCGCACCGACGTAACCCCGCCATCAGGATCGACGCCGGGAGGCACCTGGTCCAACAACGACTTCAATAAACCGGTGTCTCCCTTCCACCAAAACTCCACGTAGCCCCTTTGAATTTTCGCTACGATCGACGCAGGCGCCATTGCGCGCAGTTGCTCCACCCATCGTGCAGCGTCCGGCCAGCGACGCATCGCCGTGTTTGTAAAGATAAGTTCGCGAACTGTATTTGGATTTTGCGGATCTAACTTCGCAACCCGTTCGTACTCTTTGAGCGCTTGTTCCCACTTACCTTGGCGGCGTTTGATTGCCGCAATCAAACGCGCAATATCTCCGTCGCTCGGCGATAGACGGGCAGCGACATCGAACTGCTCAAGAGCACGCTCGTAATCCTGGTCCATCCAGTAAATGCATTGGCCAAGGGCAAAATGCGCTTCTGCCAGGTTGGGTTGGAGACGCAAAGCAATTTGCGCTTCGGTGCGAGCTTTGGTTTCCCAATCCTGGGTCGGCTCGTAATAATGAAAAATCTCGGCGCAAACGGAGGCAAGCCGTGCATGGGCAAGCGCGAAGTTCGGATCGAGCGCGATCGCCTGCATGTAAAGTTGCTCCGCGGTTTTGTAATCCTCCAGCAGCGTATCGGGATTTAGGGAGATTTGATTCGCCCGTAGATAAAACACATATGCATCCGGATTCCGGGTGGGCTTGGCTGTTACTCGCGCTTGCTCATCCGTGCTCAGCGTAGCACGCAGAGCGTCGGCAATTTCACTAGCCAACTCGCCTTGCAATCCCAGCGAATCAGCCAGGGTGCGGTCGTAACGGTTCGCCCAGATCTGCCGCGCGCTCTGCGCATCGACCAATTGCACGTTGACCACTACCCGATCCCCTTCCCGCCGCACACTGCCTTCGAGGACATTCGCCACGCCAAGTGTTTTGCCGATCTGGCGCAGGTTCTCGGCTGCGGTGTCACGAAACTTCATCACAGATGAACGGCTAATGACCCTGAGATCTTTGATCTTTGCCAGACTGGTGAGGATGTCGTCCTGAACGCCGTCTGCGAAAAATGCGTTCTCTTTGTCCGGGCTAAAGTTTTGGAATGGCAACACGGCGATGCTTTTCTCCATCACCAGCGACGTTAGTGCTGCTTGCTGCGAATAAAGCCAGACGCTGAAGCCGGCTGCAGCGATTAAGAGAACGCCGGTCGCGATCAAGACATATTTGCGTCGAGAAACCGATGGAGAACCACCTGCCGCCTGCGCGGCTTGCTCCGATTGCGATTGCTTAAACCTTTCCGGCAATTGTGCGTTCCCAATTTCATCCGTGTAGAGATTCACTATTCTGATGGGGACGCCGTGCTTTACCACGCATTCGCCGAGATCATGCAAGTAAGGACGCCACTGCCGTGAGTGTGCGAGGTCTTCGGCCACGCGTTTGGATAGGAGAACGTGACCGGCATCGCCGCAATCCATTACGCGCTGTGCAATATTAATTCCTGCGCCTGCAACATTTGTTCGACCAGTTACATCGCGAACTTCATTGACCGGCCCGCTATGGATTCCCATCCGAAGCTTCAGCCGGGGATATTCCTTTAGCTTTTTGCTGATCTCGATCGCGCATTCCACCGGCGCCTCGGGACTATTGAAAAAAACGAGCGCTATCCCATCCCCAACGGGCAGTCGGATCAGTTTATCCGGGGACTCCGCAGCGCGGACTTGCTCGGTGTTGCGGACTATTTCAGTCAGGCGCTGCAGCTGCTCGCGCTGCTCATCCAAGAGTAACTTGGAGTAGCCGACCAAGTCCATGAACAAGACGTGACCGATCTCCAGCCGCACACCGGGCCCAGCGCTAGTGGACATATTCGTTTCAGCCTGCCAAGCAGCTTTTGAAATTCATAACGGCTTTCTGGGCGCCCTTCTATTATGCATCACGCCGTTGCCAATGCCGACTCAAATTATCATATTGCGCCTAAGCATGATAACACGCCGCCAGTCCTTGAAGCGCTTGCTGGGCGTTGCCGCGGCGACGATCGCCGCGCCGGTGATCAACCGCGGCTGGTTTCAGCTATTCGCGGAGAGCACGATCAAATACTCGGCCCGCGCCATCGATCTGGTTCAGCGCAGCACGGTAGTGGATATGCTTAATCCATTCACGCTGCTCGGCGTGCTGGCTCCCTTCAAGGGAGACAAGCGCCCGACTTGGTTCACGAATCCTGAGACATTCACCGCCGCCGATTTTCAGCGCTTTAAAGATTCCAGAATCGACGGGATGCACGTCGGAGTAGGAACGGTCGGACCCAATGCGTACGACCAGGTGATGTGGTTTCTCGGTTTGTGGAACGGATTTATTGCGCATCACGGAGAACACCTCATGCGCGTGGACGACGCGGCAGGCATCGACGCTGCGAAGAGTTCCGGCAAAATTCGCATTATTCTGGGGCTGCAAAACTCCGAGCATTTTCGTACTCCAGACGACGTCGATCGTTTCTATCAACTCGGGCAACGCGTCTCATTGCTCACCTACAACAGCCGCAACCTGATCGGCAACGGAAGCACAGAACGTCGCGACGACGGCATCAGTGATTTCGGCGTTACGATCATCGAACGTATGAATAAGGTACGAATGGCCGTCGACGTCGCGCATTGCGGCGACCGCACCACGCTTGATGCCTTTGAAATTTCCAAGGCGCCAGTGCTCATCACGCACTCAAATTGCCGCGCACTTAATCCTGATCAGCCCCGGTGTAAAACCGACGAGGCTATTCGCAAGATGGCAACCAAAGGTGGGGTCATGGGTATTACAGGTGTCCGCAATTTCGTCTCTCCAAAGGAACCAACCACAGTAGAGAACGTGCTCGACCATTACGATCATGTCGCCAAGCTCGTCGGAGTCGAACACGTAGGCGTCGGTAGCGATATTGATCTCGATGGCTACGACGCACTCCCGGACGATTACAAGAAATGGTTGAGGGGCCTCTACAAATCGAGTTACGCCTTTCGCGACAAAATGGACACCGATGGCGTGAACCATTACAAGCGCGTGTTTGACATCACCGACGGCCTGATTCGCCGGGGTTACTCCGACGTAGACATCGAACTGATCCTCGGCGGGAATTTACGCAGGGTCCTGGGACAAATCTGGAGCGCTTAAAGCTGATAATTGCTGGGCGCTGGGCATTCTCAACAGTCGCTGCTAGATTGTTGAATGCCGTTTCAGCTTGAATCGAACTACAAACCGCGCGGCGACCAGGGCCAGGCGATTGCCAAGCTGATTAAGTCCGTTGAAGGTGGAAACCGTCACCAGACGCTGCTTGGTGTCACCGGTTCAGGAAAAACTTTCACGATCGCGAATGTGATCAAGGAGTTGGACCGGCCTACGCTTGTCATTTCGCACAACAAAACACTTGCTGCGCAGCTTTACTCCGAGTTCAAGCAATTCTTCCCGCGGAATGCGGTCGAATATTTCGTAAGCTATTTCGATTATTACCAGCCGGAAGCTTATATCCCCCGCTCCGACACCTACATCGAGAAGGATTCCTCCATCAATGAAGAGATCGAGCGGTTGCGGCTCGCGGCAACAAGCGCGTTGCTTTCGCGCCGCGATACCATCGTCGTAGCCAGCGTCTCCTGCATCTACGGTATCACTTCGCCGGAAGATTATTTAGAGATGCTGCTCACCGTGAAATGTGGACAGCACATCTCACGCGAAGCCGTGCTCGGCCGCTTGATCGATATGTTGTACGAACGCAACGACGTTAACTTCGCGCGCGGCAGGTTCCGCGTCCGCGGCGACGTCGTAGAAGTTTATCCCGGTTCCGCTGATGAAGAAGGGATTCGGATCGAATTCTTCGGAGACGAAATTGAGGCGATTACACGGTTTGATCCATTGACCGGGCACGGGCACGAATCGCTGTCCGTGATTACCTTTTTTCCGGCCAAGCAATTCGTGACGCCGGCGGACAAACTCAATCGCGCCTTGCGCACAATCCGCGAAGAGCTCGAAGAGCGAATCAAAGAACTCGAGTCGCAAAACAAACTTTTGGAAGCGCAACGCCTGCGGATGCGTACCGAATACGATCTGGAAATGTTGCAGGAGATGGGGTTCTGCAACGGCATCGAAAATTATTCGCGCCATCTGTCTGGGCGACCGCCGGGGTCCAAGCCGTACACGATCATCGACTTTTTTCCGAAAGATTTTCTGGTAGTGATCGATGAGTCGCACGCGACCATCCCGCAAATCGGCGGGATGTACGAAGGCGACCGCTCTCGCAAGACCGTGCTCGTAAATTACGGCTTTCGTCTGCCCAGCGCGCTCGATAATCGTCCGCTCAATTTCGACGAGTTCATGAAGTTGACGAACCAGATCATTTACGTCAGCGCGACGCCGGCAGAATTTGAAATTCAAAACAGCATGGTTGGAAACAAAAGGTATATCCCGCACAAACGGCAGCGAATCGGAGAGGAGGAATTGGTGCCGTTTGCTGTGGCCGGCGAAAAACGGTCAATGCTCAAGTCCGATAGGTCGCGAGCAGGCGCTCAACGCTCAACATTCAATTCAGACGTCCACATTTCCAGAACCGATGAGCCACCGGAAAAGTTCGACGTGCACACGCCAGGTGCACAGCTCGTTGTCGAGCAGATCATCCGTCCTACCGGACTTCTCGACCCCAAAATTACGCTTAAACCGCTCAAGAATCAGATCGACGAGACAATTGAGCTCTGCCGTCAGCGCGTGGAAAAGGGCGAGCGAGTGCTGGTGACAACGTTGACCAAGCGAACAGCGGAAGATTTAGCCGATTACCTGCGCGATGTCGGATTGAAAGTGAGGTACCTGCATAGCGATATCGACGCTATCGAGCGAGTCGAAATCTTGCGTGGATTGCGTGCGGCCGATTTCGACATTCTAGTGGGCATCAATTTGCTGCGTGAAGGCCTCGATCTTCCGGAAGTCTCGCTGGTTTGTATTCTGGACGCGGACAAGGAAGGATTTCTCCGCAGCCAAACTTCTCTCATTCAAACGGCAGGTCGCGCCGCACGCCATGTGAATGGTGAAGTCGTACTGTTCGCAGATCAGGTCACCCAAAGCATGGAAGCGCTGATGTCGATTTCGGAATACCGACGCGCGAAGCAGATGGAATACAACGAGAAGCACGGCATCACGCCGCAAACCGTTCGGCGTGCCGTGCAGGAGAGCCTGCACACCATTCTTCGCGGACGCGAAATCGCCGCATCGGTCATTCAGGAGGCCGGTGGCGACTTCAATGTGACCGAATTGCTACGCGAATTGGAAGAAGAGATGCAAGAAGCCTCGGCCAACCTCGAATTCGAGCGCGCCGCGCTTTTACGAGATCAAATCATGGAGGTCAAAAGCGGCACCGGACTTGCGAAGGTCGAACCAAAGCGAAGGCCGGTGAAATATTCGTCCCGCAGCCGCGGGGCCGCGCGCCGTCGTTCGCGGGTCTGAATCAGAGTGTTTCGCACGCGCACGTCCACAGTTCTGGATCGAGTGCGGCTTTAGCGCGGTTCGCCACAGAATCCACATCTGCGTTTTCCCGCATTACCGCGAACATTGTCGAACCGGAACCCGACATGAGCGCCGCGCCGACTTCTGATTGACTAAGCAACCACATTTTCAATCGCGCGAGAAAAACAAATTTTTCGAAGACCGGGCGTTCGAGATCATTCACGAAAGTCTGATCAGCGAATTCCTGCGCTTCGTAACTGACACCCGAAATCTCTCGAGAATGTTGCCATCGCAAGTATGCCCATGCTGTTGAGACGGCAAAGCCCGGCTTCAACAACAGGATTGAAAACTGCCTCTTTAATTTGACGAGTCTCACCATTTCGCCATGCCCCGTGCACATCGCCGCCGATTGAAAAATAAAAAATGGAACGTCCGACCCAATTGGCTCCGCCATTTTGGCTAGCACTCCCCGCGATAATTTTGTGTCGAAGAGTTCGTTGAGCGCGACCAGCACGGAAGCGGCGTCGCTGCTTCCACCGCCTAACCCGGCACCATGCGGAATTTTCTTTTTAAGCGTGATCGAAACTGCAGGCTCGATCTTCGTCGCCGCAAAGAACACCTTCACGGCGCGGACAACAAGATTGTCGTCGCCTTGTGGGACTGATGGATCGTCGCAGCGAAACTTGATTCCCCTTGCCGGATCGCCCTTATCGATTTTGATCTCGTCGTAGAGGGAAATCGGCACGATAAGTGTGTCGAGCTCGTGGAAGCCATCGTTCCGCTGGCCAAGAATTTTCAGTGACAGATTGATCTTCGCGGGAGCGAGGACTTGCATAGTTCGTTGCAATTTGTTCTGTCATTCCGAGCGAAGTCGAGGAATCTCTTATTGTTCGGTGGAAAAATCGATCCCTCTCTTGCGGGAGACTTCGCTCAACATGACAAATACGGAATCGGAATGACAGAAGATAGAATCATCGTCGCACTGGATGTACCAACAAAAAGGGAAGCGCTTGACCTGGTTGAGAAGCTGCGCAGTCAAATCTCGTTTTTCAAAATCGGGCTGCAACTTTATACCGCGGAAGGCCCGGAAATCGTGCGCGCAGTCTCATCTAGGGGGCCCAAGGTTTGGCTTGATCTCAAGCTGCACGATATCCCAAACACAGTCGCGCGAGCAGTCGAATCCACGAGTCGCCTTGGTGTGCAGATGCTCACCATTCACCTGAGTGGTGGAGGCGAAATGATCCGCGCGGCTATCGCGTCTCGGACAAACAACATGTTGCTCCTAGGAGTGACTGTCCTAACCAGCGCGATTGAAGAGACGCTCCGTGAAATTGGAATTCGAGACAAGATTGATGATCAAGTTTTGCGCCTGGCGAGGCTTGGTGTGGAAAGCGGAATCGATGGCATTGTAGCCAGTCCGCATGAGATCAAAACGCTCCGGCGCGAATTTGGTGATGGAATCAAGATCGTCGTTCCGGGAATTCGACCGAGCTGGTCAGAGGCCGGAGATCAAAAACGAACGATGACTCCGCGCGAGGCGCTCGAAATCGGGGCAGACTATCTTGTCATAGGTCGGCCGATCACAGCGCATCCAAATCCGCACGAAGCTGTCGTGAAGATTCTGGAGGAGATAAACCGCTAATTTGTTATCTCGAGAGAAGTCGCCTGCCAAGCCGTAGCTTCGCGACCGGCGGAACGAAGGTCTGGAGAGATCTCTAAATTGTTATGTTTAAGAATTAGAGATTCCTCCGCTTCGGTCGGAATGACAAAGCAAGGACTGAAAATGACAGAGAAGCTATTCGCTGCGCTGGATGTTTATCACGAAGCTGACGCATACTCCGCGGCGATGAATATGGCAATCGACGAAAGGCTGTTGGAATTTGCAACCAAGCCAATAATTCGTTTTTATCGCTGGCAGTCACCTGCTCTCTCATTTGGATATTTTGGTCGATTTATAGATGTCGCCAGCTATCAGGATGAGCGCGATTTGGTCCGGCGTTGGACAGGCGGCGGGATTGTGCTTCATGGAGACGATCTGACTTACTCGCTTGTGATTCCCGTCAGCGATGCGGCCTTTGCTGAATCATCGATGTCGATCTATGAAAAGGTTCACCGCGCGTTGTGCGATGCTTTAAAAAGAAACGGACAACCCGCTGTTGTAGCCGCAGGCGCTGACCGCGGCGAAGTCACCGGGGTCAGCGACCCCGGCTATAATTGTTTCGCAAACCCGGTGTTTGCGGATGTGATGATCAATGGCCGCAAGGTTGCTGGTGCAGCCCAACGCCGCACACGCCGCGGATTATTGCAGCAAGGCAGCATCAAGGGAATCGAGCTTGAGAACAATCTGACTGAAGAATTCGCGCACGCCTTGTCAGCGAACTGCCGCGAGCGAAAGGTCGACGAGGAAATTTTGAAGCTGGCACGAGAACTCGCCGAGCAAAAGTACGGCACCGGCAACTGGCTGCGAAAACACTGAGTTGATCTCGGGCAAGCTGCCAGTAAGTCACACGTGTCCCCAAAAAATTTACGCTCGTGTTGCTTTGACAACACACAACCCGCCCCGCTATTCTCGCCTCGTGAAACTCTTCGCGCGCTCACGGCCGAGGTTGACTGGGAATGCAGCGGCCGCTTCTCCCGCCAGCTCGCTAGCTCGGGTGGCGAAGTTGGTTCAGCCGCATCTCGAAGATGTCGAGACCCGCATTGCGCAGCAAGCGGCGGCTTTCGATCCGGCAATTGAAGGTTACGTTGTGTACGCACTGGGCAGCCGCGGCAAACGTTTGCGGCCGCTGCTAACGCTTCTGGCCGGTGGCGCAACCGGCGAGATCAACTCGGGACATGTTGATCTTGCCGTCATTGTGGAACTCATTCATATCGCCACACTGGTGCACGACGACGTGATGGATGAAGCGGAGCGCCGTCGCGCACAACCCACTGCGAATGCGCGCTGGGGAAATTCCCTCAGCGTTTTGCTGGGTGATTGCCTTTTCGCGCACGCTCTCACCTTATCGACAAATTTCGAAAACGCAGACATCGGCCGTGCGATTGCGCGTACGGCCGCAACTGTTTGCTCCGGCGAGATGATCCAGACACAACGCAGATTCGATCTCAATCTGGGTGTCCCGGATTACCTGCGAATCGTCGAAATGAAGACGGGATCGCTTTTCTCCGTCGCAGCGGAATTAGCCGCTGTAATTAGTCAGGCCGCTCCTAGTGTGATCGAGACATTCAAAAATTTCGGGTTTCAGATTGGGACGGCTTATCAGATTTATGACGACTGTGTTGATCTCGCCGGGAGTGAAGGAGCAACCGGCAAGACCCTCGGGACCGACCTCCGCAAAGGCAAATTTACGCTGCCAGTTCTGATTTTCCTCCGCTCTGCGACGGAGTTTGACCGGGAGCGCTGTTGCCAGCTTGTCCTCGAAGAACAAGTCGAAGAAATGATCGAGCTCTTAAAGAATGGCGCTACCAACGGAGCGCTAAACGAATCGATTGCCGCTGGGAGCGATTTGATTCGCGAGGCGCAGGGTGCGCTGGATGGAATCGAGTCGAATCCTTACGCCGGGGCATTGTTGTCCCTCGGTGACGTCTTGTGCGAGATGTTCGATCAACTTCGGGTCTGAGGCGGCCTCACAAAGGCAGCTCTCACATTAAATGTCGCAGCTGAAAATCCGCGAAATGCCGCAGGACGAGCGGCCGCGGGAGAAATTACTCGCACACGGCCCCGATGCGCTGACTAACCCGGAATTGATCGCAATCCTGCTGCGCACCGGTCGGCAGGGAATGAATGTCATTGAGGTCGCTCGCGAACTTCTGAACAAATACAAATCCTTCGCGGAGTTGAGCCGTTGTTCTGTTAAGGAGCTTAGGGCAATCAAGGGAATAGGTCCGGCCAAAGCGCTGGAATTGGTGGCAGCATTTAATCTGGGGAAACGTTTCGCGCAGGAACCACTGTCCCAGCAGAAACTCGATTCACCGGAATTGATCCATGAATTGTTAGGCCGTGAAATGCGGATGCTCCGGACCGAATCGCTTCGCGTGGTGTTACTCGATACGCGTTACCGTTTGATGCGTGTCGAATCCGTTTCGGTGGGAAGCATGAATGAGAGCATCGCTCATCCGCGCGAAATTTTTCGGCCCGCCATCACTTATTCTGCTTATGCCGTCATCGTCGTGCACAATCATCCGTCCGGCGATGCGTCGCCGAGTCAGACAGACCACAGCCTCACGAGACGCCTGGCTGAAGCCGCCGAGTTATTACAAATCAAACTGCTCGATCACATCATCATTGGCGCGCCGTCGGAAGGGAATCCCGGATACTTCAGTTTCAAGGAAGCAGGTGTGTTATGACAACTGCATGCACGGGCCGTTTCTCCCCTTGCTCAAGGAGAGAGGATAAAGGTGAGGGGTTTCAACGAACTCGCCCTAGATTAACCCTCACCCTCCCCCTCTCCCTTCACAAAGGAGAGGCGACCCAATACGCGCACGTTCATTCAAAATCTTTCTCGCAAACATGAGCGACGTGAAAATTCATCCAGCCGCGATTGTCGATCCGGCAGCTAGACTGGCTGCCGACGTAGAGGTTGGTCCGTTTTCGGTGATTGGGCCGCAGGCAGTGATCGGCCAGAATACGATCGTGCAATCGCACGTCGTCATTGAAAGTGATGTCACCATAGGGAGCGACAATTTTGTCGGTCATGGCGCGATCATCGGCGCGCCGCCACAGGATGTTTCATTTTCCCCAGAACGAAAAACAAAAGTTGAGATCGGCAACGACAACATTATCCGCGAATATTGCACAATTCATCGCGGCACCGCCGACGGAAGCTCGACGAAGATTGGCGACAAGAATTTTCTGATGGCCGGAGCGCACATAGGCCACAATTGCAATATTGGAAACACCGTCATCATCGCGAACAACTGTTTATTGGCCGGCTACGTGAGTGTGGATGACGGCGCGTTTCTTGGCGGTGGATCAACATTTCACCAGTTCATGCGCATCGGACGCTTGGTGATGGTGCAGGGCAGTTCCGCCTTCGGCAAAGATATTCCGCCGTTCGTCGTCGCAGCAGAACGCAATTCTGTCTTTGGATTAAACGTGGTTGGGCTTCGCCGCGGCGGCTTCAGCGCGACGCAGCGACACGAAATCAAAGCGGCATTCAAACTTATTTATCTGAGCGGACTCAATATCTCCCAGGCGCTTGAGAAAGCGTCGACAATGAAACTCGGCACACCGGCGCGCGAATTCCTGGACTTCGTCGCAAATGCCAAACAACGCGGCATTTGTCCGCTCAGTCGTGACGCAATCGAAGAGGCGGCGTTGTAGCTGCCGCGCTGTATCGGGGGGTTCACAATGCACGGTGATACAGCACCGTGGCGATAATTCTATTCAATTCCAATCAAGGCCAGCATGCGCCCCGTTTTTCCTTTTTCGGCGCGGTAGGAGTAGTAATGGTTTAGATCGCAGGCTGTGCACACGCCGAAATCGTAAATTTCCTTTACGCCGAGCGCGCGACATTGCCGGACGATTTCCGTCGCAAAATCGACTTCGTAGTGTGGCGGGCGAATACACGGGCTGAGTTGCACGATCATGTTCGTAGGATTTGATCCGAAGCGATCGATCATTTGCTTGATTGCGTTCGTGACAACGCCGAGCTCGCTGCCTTTGCGGCCGGAATGAACCAGACCGATAGCCGGCGTTTTTGAATCGACAACGTAAACCGCGCAACAGTCGGCGACATAAACGCCCAGCACGATTCCACGCTGATTGGTGATGATGCCATCACAGGAGGCAAATTCCTTGCCGCTTGTCATATCAGCATCGACAACTGCAATCTTGTTCCCGTGAATTTGTTGAGCGGTGAACAGCGGCCAATCGCCCATCCCGACCGCACGTCGGATTTCACCATGCGCGGCATTGAGCCTCTTCAACACTTCGGCTTTATCATGCGAAACGTCGATGCCCGGAATTCTTTGTGCAAAGGCGTGACGACATATTTCGATCGTGCTCAGCGCGGAGAATTGCTCGAACGGCAGTTGCATCACCTAAAGTCGAAATCCCAAGCTCCCAACTCCAGTGAAACTCCAATGCAAACTACGACGCACATTTTATAGTGTCATGTTTCGCTCCGCTCAACATGACAATCGCGTGCTTGGAACTTGAATATCGGAATTTGGATGTTTTAGGGATCGTCGCCGTTTTTCTTTCGTTTTCCTTCTGCGTCCACGCCACTGCTGGTGTCGTAGGTCTTGGACTTTGTTGCACGCGGTGCGAGGTCAGCGAACATCTCTTGATAAGTGCTCTGCGCGCCCGTAGCGCGGTCAAATTCTGCTAACGAGGAGTTATATCCGAACAGCGCTTGCAGGCGCGTCGATTGCGCGGTGAGCAGTTGCGTCTGGGCGTTGAGGACATCCAATTGAACTCCCGCGCCGGCGTCGAGGCGCGCCTTGGCCAGACGCAACGCTTCGTCGGCGAGCTCGACGTTTTTCTCTTGGCTTTTAACCAGTTCCTGGTTCTGCTGCAAATTGGAGTAGGCCTGTTGTATTTCCAGTTCCACCTGTCGAACGTCGTCGTCGTACGTGATCTTGGTTTCCGAAAGGAGCGCGCGCTGCTGAATGACTTGTCCAGCAATCGCGCCGCTATCCCAGATTGGCAGGCTGCCTTGCACAATTGCGAGCCAACCTTTCGAAATGTCATGCCAGCTTGAGTTCGTCGGCGAGCTGACCCATTCGCCACCTCCGGTCGTGGTGATATTGGGAAGCCACTGGCCTGCTGCCGCGCGCACTTGTTGAAGCTGGTTCAACACGTTTGCCCGCGCTTGTTTGAGAAACGGGCGCCGCTCCTTTCCCATCTCGATCGCATCGGCCAGGCTAATGGGGCGCGGGATGTATGGCATTTCACCGACTACTTCCAACGGCGGATTTTCACCGCGCCTTGGTTGAAAGTACAGACCGAGCGTTTTGGCCAGTTGCAACTTCGATATTCGTAGATTGTTCTGAGCAGTAATCAGCTGCGGAAGTTGGTTGTAGTACGCCACCTCCGCTTGTAGCACGTTGAACCGCGGAACTGTTCCCGCTTCGAAACGGTTCTGCTGGTCCTTTAACTGAGCGTCCAGAAGCTCTACCGATTGCTGGTTCACCTTGACGAGCTCTCGGTTGACGATGATCTGATAAAACTGCGTTTTCACCGTCGCGATGAGTTGGTCCAAAATGTTGCGGAACGCGAAGTAGGCGCTGTCGCGCTGAAAAAACGTGCCCCGGATTTGATTGAAAGTTGTGCCGTTAAAAATGAGCTGCGTTCCGAGCACGCTGATGGAGTAGGAAACATCGCTTAGCTCAGTGGCCGTGACGGATGGTGTGGGTGATGGATCCGCTACCTGCGATCGCGGCGAGTCAACAAGGGATGCGGCCCCGGTTGTCCCTCCTAGCGTTGTCCCGGTTCCAGTCGTAGTGCCCGTCGTTCCACTCGTGCCTGTTGTTCCAAATATGCGGGCGCCTTGCAGGTTCGGATCAGTCCATTCAAATCGCCCATTTGCTGTGATCTGTGGCAGGGCCTGCGCACGGACCTGGATGATCACACCTTTGGTTCGTTTGATCTCCTGTTCCGCGTTCAGAAGAGCAGGATTCTGTTGCAGCGCGGTGAGGATCGCTTGATCTAGAGTAAAAGTAGGAACCTTACTAACCGACGTTGCTTCCCTGCCGGATCTTTTTTCGCTGCTGGACCTTGTTTTTTCGGTACCGCCAAAACTTCGGGGACCAACGAAGCCGCAGACTGCAAAAATCCCGAGACAAAGAAAAAGTTTTCTCATAGAGCATTAGCGATTAGATGCGCGAAAACCAGCGTGCGGATTTAACGCTCACTATTTTTACCGCACTCTGATAGCACTGACCGCAGGTAAATGAAAATCATTTCGATTGGCAGTAATCGTAAATTTTAGTGTAAATCTGCAACCATGCCTTTTGCTCATCGGGGGTGAGGTGTTCCAAAACCTTCATTAGATTGCCAATCATTTCCTCACGAATCCGCCTGACAAGCGCCGAACCCTTCGGTGTAATGCAAACCATTACCTTGCGCCGATCATCTGGCGCCACAGAACGCACCACGTAACCAAGATTCTCAAGGCGGGCCACCAAACCGCTGGCGGCCGCGGTCGTGTGCCTCATCTTCTTCGCAATCGCAGACATGGTGAGAACTTCTTTTTGATCGAGGAACGCGAGAAGAAAAAATTGGACAAAGGAAACGTTCCCAGGTGCGAGTTCCTTACAGAGACGCAGTAAGAAACAGCGCTGCATCTCCAGAACGAAGTGGGAAAGCCGTTCTGCATCCGCACGAATTTGATCCGTCGGACTTCGTGCAAACGCGGTCAAGGCTCCCGTATTCAAGGCGAGTAAGCTAAAAATGCGCGCCCAGCCTGTCAAACTGCTCCGACCGCGAAAATCGGCGATTACCAAAGTTGAACATCGACAATCTCGCCTGCTCCTAACGACTCGCCCACAGCAACGCGCAACAGTGCATTCGACTGACTCAACCCGAAAAGCGCGTGAGATTCCTGGCGGCCGGTCGGCGCGAATGTTCCGTTCTCGATCCTGCCGCGAACGTAATGCGGGCGATCCCCTTTATTTGTAAGATCGACGGCCAGCTTTGCCGGTACCCTCGGCAGATCAAGATCCTTGGCGCCCATCATTTTCAAAATCGCCGGACGCACAAACTGCACAAAAGTTACGAATACTGATACAGGATTTCCCGGCAAACCGAATACAGCACATCCGTTGACGTGACCGAAGAGAAATGGTTTCCCTGGTTTAATCCCCACACGCCATATGTCGATTTTAGCTCCGAGCGAGCGCAACGTCGCCTGGACCAGGTCGTGCTCACCGACTGAGACGCCGCCAGTAATAACAAGAACATGATTTTCGATTCCGCGCTGGATCGCTCTGATCAACGGTTCGCGTTGGTCGGGGCCATGTTCGGCTGATCTCACAGATGCACCGCAGTGTTGCAGCAACGCCTGTAGCAACGGTGAATTGCTGTCATAGATTTGCCCTTGATCGCGCTTCTGTCCTGGCATGACGATCTCGTCACCGGTTGAAACGATTGCTGCATTTACTTCGCCGCCGATTGTCACATCGGCAAAACCCTGCGACGCGAGGAGGGAAATCGTTGTGGAACGAATCCGCTCACCGCGCGCCAGAATTTTTTGACCTTGCGCTAAATCGCACCCGCGCCGTCGGACGAATTCGCCGGCATCGACATCCACATTTACCACGATCTCGTCGCCTTCGCGCGTCGCGTCCTCCTGCATGACAACCGCGTCCGCGCCGGCAGGTATCGGCGCGCCAGTAAAAATGCGAACTGCTTCGCCGGGAGAAATCCGAAGCCGCCGATCAGCACCAGCCGGCTGCTCGCCGACTACTTGCAAGCGCGAGCCTTTTCCGGATGAGCTCGCCACGACGGCATAGCCATCCATCGCGGAATTGTCGAACATCGGCAGTGGCAATTGCGCCAGAACATCGCGTGCGCTGAAACAGCCCAGCGCGTCCAAAAGCAGGACTGTTCGTTCCGGTCTAAGACTGACCGCTTTCAGAATTCGATTACGTGCCTGTTCCTCGCTGATCATCGCCAATCACTTCAATCAGCAATCAGAAATTGGCAATCAGCAATTCTTCGCGATATTCTCGCTTTGCTTTTGGTGAGGTGGCTGAGTGGTTGAAAGCAGCGCTTTGCTAAAGCGCCGTAGCCCAAAAGGCTACCGAGGGTTCGAATCCCTCCCTCACCGGTTTCCTATGAAGATGGCGCTGCTAGCAGCAAAAGTAACAATGAGAGTCACAATTTGACGCAGAGTAAAACTCCACTCGACGTTAAAGCAGGACGCTTCGCGTTGTCGTTCCCGCTACCCGACATTGTTCAGCATACCATCAACGAATCCTGCACGCTTTACGGTGCACCACGCGTTGTGATTAAATCCGAGCGCGATGGATTTCGTTCTCTGGCTCGTTAAGAATGTGCTGCTGTTGCCAGTCGGATTTGTTGTAGGGCTATTCTTACCGCACGTCCAGAAGCCGCTCACAGATTACAGAAAAACATTGCGCGACATTTCTCAATTAATGCTCGCAGCGTTCATGTCATATACGAGCCAAGAGGAAGAGGAGTGCCAGCCAACTCCGAGGAAGGACGTTCTACGACGACGTGAGAACTCTACACGCCCGGTTGCTTTCGTCTGCGAACTCGATTCCGCGATTTGCACGCCCGGCTCTTCAAGCACTGAGCTTGTTGCAATCTCGCGCCAAAATCGAAGAAGGCGCCGCGAATGCTTATAGGGGATTTCCAATCAGGTAGTCTCTGCGAACAAAGACCTGCCACATTTAACCACGCTCATCAAAAAACTTGAAGCGGCGTTAGATATTGCTGCTTAAAATCCGACGCTTTCTAATGCAACCACCGACCCGCAAGTACGAAATCAGACCGCGCAAAGACAAACGCGGCTTTGATCTTATCTCCGATGCGCTGCCGTTCGGGCGGTTGTGGTACGGCGAGCCGGACGCAATCAGCTGTGCAGTGACCACGTGAAGTTCCGAAATGAGCGGCCCCTAGAAAGACCAATGATTAGCACACGTCTCACAGAGCGCTTTGGCATCAGGCACCCGATCGTCTGCGCGCCTATGGCGTTCGTCACCGGCGGCGTGCTTGCCGCCGCGGTGTCTCGCGCCGGTGGGCTGGGAGTCGTGGGCGGAGCCTATGCAGGAGCGGTGGGCGGAGAACTCGATTTGGAAGCTGAGCTTGCTCGAGCGAAATCAGGCAAATTCGGCGTTGGATTCATCACGTGGGCTCTGGAGCGTTCGCCACAGGTGCTAACGCAAGCCTTGAAACACTCACCGTTCTGTATTTTCCTTTCATTTGGCGACGCTCGTCCGTTTGCGGCAGAAATCCGCGATGCCGGAGCCGCGCTAATTTGCCAAGTGCAGTTCTTGTCGCAGATCGACGCAGCGCTGCAGGCTGGTGCCGAAGCGGTCGTGGTACAGGGGACCGAAGCAGGGGGACACGGAGCATCCCGTTCGACGTTTCCGTTCGTGCCGGAAGCTGCCGATTACCTGAAACAGCA
>JBKOYG010000003.1:0-4815 GCA_046725285.1 Verrucomicrobiota bacterium | reverse complement strand
ATTAATTGGACGACCAGCTCGTTCCTGATCGGTACGTTTATTCTCACACTCACTGCAGTGCCGCTGTACCTGTGGTATTTCGGTGTTGATTGGTTCCACCTTGCGGTGTTCGCCGTGTTGCTGGTCGCGACCGGCTTCAGCATCACGCTCGGTTATCACCGTTTGTTTTCGCACATGACTTTCCGAGCCAAACTACCGGTGCGTCTGCTCACGCTGATCTTCGGCGCCGCGGCGTTCGAGAATTCTGTTCTCATGTGGGCGAGCGATCATCGACGCCATCATAAACATGTGGATCACGACGAAGATCCGTACGACATCAGCAAAGGTTTTTTCCACGCCCACATCGGCTGGCTGTTGTTTAAGCTCCAGCCACAACCGCCTTTCGATAACGTCAGTGATTTAAAGAAAGATCCACTGGTCATGTGGCAACATCGCCATATTCATGTCATCGCAGTCATGGTCAGCTTCATCCTGCCAACACTGGCCGGGTTCGTGTGGGACGGCTGGGTTGGGGCGCTTGGTGGCTTTCTAATCGGTGGAGTCGCAAAAGTTGTAGTGCTCCAACATGGCACATTCCTGATTAACTCAGCCTGCCATACCATCGGGCACCAGCCGTATTCGACACGATGCAGCGCGCGCGACTCGTTTTTGATGGCGCTGTTTACATTTGGCGAGGGCTACCACAATTATCATCACGAATTTCAGCACGACTATCGAAACGGCGTGAAGCCATGGCAATGGGATCCGACCAAATGGCTGATCTGGATTCTATCGAAGACCGGATTAACGAGCGGTCTGCGTCGAGTGCCGCAGGAGACGATTTACTCCGCCCAGACGCGCCTGCGAGATTTGCGACGCAAAGTGATGAGTTGAATCCGAGCTGTAATGGCCTGTTGACGAACGCACCTGGATATCCTTCCCACTATTTCTCCGCCTTCTTTTTGTTTTTTTTGGCGAGCGCGAGGCGCTCAGTCTTTTTCCGGCGTCTTGCGCGTTTCTTAGCGTTATCTCTGCCTTGGCTGTGTCCCATACGTTCTAAGACTCACCCACTCGCGCCGTCTCGTCACGTCGTAGTTTCAACGAAGACCGGAAGCAAAACTCGAAGTCTACGGACGCGACATCGGACGAAATCGAGGCCGGCGTCTGCGTCCGCCTGAGGCGGACTGCGTTCGATGCGGTATAGGCGCCTGCGCATCCTGAACTTTTTTGATCTCGAACGTCCGAAACAGCGGGGCCAAATCGATCACGTCGTTCGCGGCTGATCTCAATATGTTCCCGAGATTTGCGGCGACTGACGCGACCTCCACGCGGATCCCATGTCGGCGCAGCTTGATTGCGAGATAAGCGAAATCGGCGTCGCCGGTCACGAGGATCACAACATCGGGCCGCATCTCGATGGAAAGCTCAAGCGCGTCGATCGCCATCATCACGTCCACGTTCGCCTTGTAATGACCTTCTTCGGCGGGCGCGCCATCTTTAGTCACGACCATGAATCCGTTGGAGCGCAGCCAATGGACGAACTTGTTTTTCCTGTCCCGCTCCTCCTGCCAGGCGGGAATGGCCGGCGGCAATCCGGCATAGACGACCATCTCGATCAGATCACGTCCTGTGTTTTGCCCGGCCAGAAAATCGCGAAGCTTTAACCAATCGAGCCCGCGTCCCGCGGTCCGCACGGAACTGCCAACATTGGATTCATCCACCAGTACCAACAACCGGCAACGAGCGTGAACATGTGAATCCTTCTTTCGCACCTCGGATACGAATCAACTACATCCGTGCACTAACGCGACCCATTTTCTATCCCGCTTTCAACTAGACCCGGCGGAATGCGTTTCCCCCAAAAATAATCGCCAGCCCGAGCGGGATGACTGCGACCGGCACGAGTGGCGCACCGGTGACGTAAGTGAGCAGGACGAAGAGGATCGCGATCACGGCGAGGATTGTGGCGATGTTGTAGTTCATAATTTCCTATCGTGGGTTTAACAGATGCTACCGTGTGAGGGTTATTTGGAGCAAGATTCTTGAACAGGATCGAAACCCGAAGTCCTTCCTATGCGGCCATCATAAGCCGCTTACGATGCAGGAGCGATTGCTGCTTGCCGCGCCGTAGTCCGCGAGCGGAGGACGAAGGCGGGTAGTGGTGGTCGCCGCGGCGACCGCAATGCTGTAGAGACGATCGCGTCAATGGACTGAAGGGATCAGCGACATAGAACACGTCGCGATCGGGAATCGCGCGGGTAGACGTCAACGCAGCTAGGGTAGCTGGCGCGAGCACGGGCAGTGCGAGTGATCAACGTAAGCGACAAGGGTAGGAGCGAGTGAGCGTGGGCAGCAAACGAGTTTCAAACCATTTTTGCGACGCGGCTTTTGCGTAGACCTGAACGCAGCATAATCTTTTAGGTACACTTCAACGAAAGGAGCAAATAATTATGGCTAGGTATGTCAGTCTGATTCAGTTTGCCGATCAAGGCATTCGCAACATTAAGGACACCATCAAGCGAGGCGACGCCGCCATGGCCGAAGCCGAGAAACTGGGCGTGAAGATCATCGAGGAATTCTGGACGATGGGCGCGTACGACGAAGTAGTCTTATTCGACGCCCCCGATGAAGAGACGATGACGGCTTTCGCCTGCAAAGTTAGCTCATTGGGAAACGTCAAGACCGAGACCATGCGCGCGTTCCGCAAAGAAGAGATGGAAGGCATTCTCGCGAAAATCAAATAGCAGTTGGTCGCCGTACCGACCGCTGCATTAACCGCAAAAACTGAATGAAGCTGATGGGATCAGCGACCCGCCTTCGCCGACGCTACGTCGTGGCAGGCATAGAAGGTAAGGGTCGCCGTGGCGAGCGAGGGAATGGAGCTTTTTGGGGAAGCGATCCGGCAGCCGCCGGACCGCGATGGGTAGCGGCGAGCGAGCTCGGAAGCGAACGAGTTTCAAATGGGCGGGAGCACATGAGTCAACGTGGGCAGCGAACGAGTTTCAACTCACTACGGGCAAATGATCGAGTATCTGCGTATGAACGGTATTGTTCCACCGGCAAGCCGCGGGCGATAGGGGCAGAGCGTAGACGCCGGTGAATCAAGGCCGGAAGGTCAGACGCCAGCTGAATAAAATTCCGTTTAGGCTTGCATCGTAAGCCGCTTACGATGCAAGATTCAACGTTCGATGACTGAAGCTGAAAAGCGGCTTCGTGAGTAATCGCAAAGATTGGCCGTCGCGGCGGTCTCGCCAGCCGACGCGAGCTCACACGTTCGCACGCGAAACAGATGGTCGCGATCCGCGAAGCAAAACGCGCTGCATTGAAAACTAGCGTTCGTTAGGACGAACTTTACGGCTGGACGGGGACTCGCTTGGGAGGGAGGCCGGGCACCGAGATCGGGGATCGAGGAAAGCCGTGGCCGCCTCGCGACCGCAGAGCACTCAAGCTTTCGTGATATTGCTTCTCCAGTTACGTCGAAAGCCGCTTACGATGGAGCAGAGGCGCCATTTTGTTTTTGGACCCACTAACCGTAAGAATCAACCATGCATCATAAGCCGCTTATGATACACGAAATCAGCAAGTGTGATGGCGGCGGAGTCTGTCCTGAGCATGTCGAATGGGTCAGCCGCAGCAGCAGCAGGAGTAGTGGCAGGCCGACCACGCGCCTCTTCCTGGCAACGTTTGCCGCAGCTCATTGCTTCAATCGAGGAATCGAGGAAACGGGAATTCCGAGATAGAAGGTAAAGCCGCGACGGGTAGCGGCGAGAGAGTGGGGACGCGAACGAGTTTCAAAGGGATTTCCGAGATAGAAGGTAAAGCTGCGAGGGTAGCAGCGAGCGAACGTGGGGAGTGAGCGAGTTTCAAGTGGACGGGAGCACATAAGTCAACCTTTCGGGTGCCTTTCGCGCCTCCGTTTTCCATTTCTGACCGCTGACCTCTGACTGCCCGCGATCGGGGCGGTTCGCAATTGCCATTTCGCGAAAAATTGATGCAATGGGCTCGAAATTCACCGCGGATTCCCCCGTGGAAATCTCATTAACCCAATCAAGGAGTCAGAAATATGAAGAGAGTCTTGTTTTCAGCAGTGGCAGTAGCGGCATTAATGGGCGCGTCGGTCACACGCGCGCAGGACCCGGTCAAGGTGGACCCGAAGCATTACACTGTCGTATTTGAGAATGATTCGGTGCGCGTGTTGCACATCCATTACGCGGTGGGCGAAAAGTCTGTGATGCATTCGCATCCCGATTCGGTGGCAGTGTTCCTGGAGGACCAAAAGGCGAAGATGACTCATCCCGATGGCAAGAGCGAAGAGATGTCTGGTAAAAAAGGAGAGGCAGTCTTCACCCCGGCTGGCGCGCATCTGCCGGAAAACATCGGCACCGGTCCAATCGATCTCATCCTTGTAGAGTTAAAGAAACCCGCCGCGAAATAGTCCGGCGAATGGAGCTGATGGGATCAGCGACATGGCCGGTGAAGCCGCGAGGGTAGCGGCGAGTGAGGTGGGAAGCGAACGAGTTTCAATCGCGCGGGTAGACGGCAACGCAGCTAGGTGGCTGGCGCAAACACGGGGCCGTGCGAATGATCAAGGTAAAGCTCCGAGGGTAGCGGCGAGTGAGCGTGGGCAACAAACGAGTTTCAATGGAGCGAATGGGATGAGCGACATAGAAGGGTCCGAGCCGGACCGGCATTAGTGTGAGCGGCGATTTGCGAATAAAGTTTGCCAGCGTCGGCAAACGTTCCTGACTGAAAGGTAATGCCTTAAAAGAAACTGCATTAGCTATTAGGTAATCGCAGTTGCGGGTGTATAGTGCGACCAATAGCGCAGCGTCAATC